>JBOGWP010000018.1:0-19092 GCA_050693875.1 Actinomycetota bacterium | reverse complement strand
CCTCGCTGGAACGATTGGGCGCCGTCGGAGGGCCGCAACGGGTGCCCATTTGGACCGTGACCCAACCACCGACCAACCTCCTGGGGCTGCCTCAGCGGGCGAGAACAACCCGAAAAGGAGCCTGGGGGTGGCTTCAGCTTCGCCGGCGGCGGTTGTGGCTGGTCGGTGCTGAGGAAATCACGGCCCGGAGATCTCAGCGAGCACAGACGGGCATGGGCGGCCACGAAGCGTTCGAAGAGCGGGTAGTCCGAGTCGAGCTTGAGGATCCACCTACGACCGGAACGAACGAGCTGCCGTGGCGGCGGTAGTCGTGGGTGGCTCGCTCGGGAAGGCCGGGACGGAGGGGGAGGATCGGCTGGGTCCGGTACAGGGCCTGGATTTGGCTCTTCTCGTCCACGCATAGCACGATGGCCTTCTTGGGCGGATCCAGGTACAGCCCGATGACGTCGCGGAGCTTGGCCTCGAGCTCGGGGTCGGTGGAGGACTTGAACGTCTCTCGGCGCCACGGCTGGAGCCGGAAGCACCTCCAGCACCGTGCCACGGTGGCGTCTCCGATCCCGAGCTCTTGCGCGAGCAGCCGGGTCGACCAGTGGGTCACCCCGAGGTGCTCAGGCGGGGGCTCGAGCGTCCGAGCGACGATCGCGGCATCGTCTACAGTCTTCGGCCGACCCGAGCGCGAGGCGTCGGACAGCGCCTCGACGCCGCCTGAGCGGTACCGCTCCCGCCAGGCGATCACCGTGGGACGCGACACCCCAAGGCGCCGGGCGATCGCAGAGGTGCCCTCTCCGCTGGCCGCGGCGAGGACGATGCGCGCCCGGAGCACTTCACCAGGTGACACCGAGGAGGACCGGGTCCATCTCCGGAGGAATGCCAGATCCTCCTCGCGGACCGGCAGATCGCCGGCAGAGGAGGCCATGGCTCATCATGGCAGGCTCACAGCCGATGTCAAGGCACTTATGACGCAGCGCACTGGCTGAATCCCGCGCTCCGACAGGCTTCGAGCGCCCGTCACGAGCCCGATCGGACCACCGAGCTCGCGCGGGGGCGCCTGCATGCCGGCTTGTAGCTCGAGGGAGTGTGAGAGACTGTCACCCGTCATGGCGGGAGGCCATCGAGGCTCCGCAAACGCGAGGGTAGGGCTGCGCGCCCTTTCCTTCCTTGGGGTGGCGTCGCTCGGCCTCCTCGCCGGCCACGCAGCCGACTACGTGCTGGTCGCCCCCGGCGCCGCCCGCCGAAGCGCGCTGCTGGCGGGCTCGGGCCACGGGTACCTGGAGACGGCCTGGGTCGTGCTCGCGGCCCTTGCGATCGTCTCTGCGGTCACCGCGTTCGGCCTCGGCTATGCCCGCCGGCCCTCCCGACGGTCCGGTGCCCGGTTTCCCCTGGGCGCGGTGTGGATCGCCCTCGTCCAAGCCTTGGGCTTCGTTCTCCTCGAGGCAGCGGAACGCCTGCTCTCCGGCTCGTCGCTCCACGACCACCTCGGCTCCATCCTGCTCGTCGGCGTTCCCCTCCAACTCGCCTTCGGCATCGTCGGGGGGCTGGTACTCTTCGCACTCGAGCGGGTCGGCGAGCGGGTCGGGCGCGCCGTCTCGCCCCGGCGGATGCTCCGCCGCAAGCCGGAGGCGTCACGCCCGGCGGCGGAGTTGCTTGCGCCGCGCAGTGCCCTCGTCGGCCCCTTCAGGGTTCGAGGTCCTCCTCTCCGGATGACCTGAGACGGCTCGGCCCGACCCGGGCCGAGACAGCCCAGACGAGGAGGAAACATGCGCAACCAACTGCGCCGCGCCGCCCTCACATCCGTTGCGGCGGGGCTGCTTTCGCTGCTTCTGGCGGCCCCGGCCGCTGCCCACGAACGCCGCACGGTCGGAGACTTCCTTCTGGTCGTGGGGTGGGCCGACGAGCCCGCCTACGCCGGGTTCAAGAATGCCGTCCAGGTGAGGATCTCCGAGGCGGCCTCCAACCAGCCGGTCGTCGACCTCGCCCCTCAAGAGCTCAAGGTCGAGGTGAGCTTCGGCGGAAAGAAGACGGGCCCGGTGGCCGTCGAGCCGCGCTTTCGAGTCGGCGCCTTCGGCACCCCCGGCGACTACCAGGCTTCCCTCATCCCGAGCCGCCCCGCCCCCTACACGTTCCGCTTCGTCGGGACGATCAAGGGTCAGCAGGTCGACCAGTCCTTCACCTCGTCGGAGACCACCTTCGACAGTCCGGAGGACCCCTCGGAAGTCGAGTTCCCGGTCAAGGACCCCTCGCGGGGGGAGCTCGCGTCTCGCATCCAGCGAATGGAACCGCGCATCGACGCCGCCCGGGAGACCGGCCGGCGGGGGGTCCGGCTGGGCACGGCCGGGCTCGTGGTGGCGGTGCTTGCCGTAGCGGGGGTCCTGGTCTCGATGCGGCGCAGGGGGGCGGCGCCGCCCGTCCCGGCACCCGAAGCTCAACGGTCCGGCGCATGACCCCACGCTGGCTAGACTGGAGCGGTGACGCTCGCCCACGGGGGCGGGGGCGGACTGGTGGAGTTCGCCCTGCTCGTCCCCCCGCTGGTGTTCTTCCTGTTCTTCCTCGCCTACCGCCTGGCCCGGGGGCCTATCCGGCGGGACGACCGGCTTCAGTCGAGGCGCCCAGCCGAGGCCTCGGCCCCGAAGGGCGTCCATGACGAGGGCAAGATGTAGGAACCTCCCGCGCCTCCGTTGGCGCACGGCTCTGGACGGCCCGGAGCCAGCCGCCTAGTGCGCGGCCTCGCGCTGCTTGTCCTCGTCGGGTTCGGAGCCCTGGCGCCGGCGCCCCCCGCCGGCGCCCACGCTGTGCTCCAGACCTCCGACCCGGCGAGGGGGTCGGCCGTCGCTCGCCCACCCGAGGCGATCGTCATGGCCTTCACCGAAGAGCCCGAGCTGGCCCTGACCACCGTCCGGGTGCTGGACGTGGCGGGCCGGGCCTACGAAGCCGCGCCGGCGCGGGCCGTGCCCGGCCAGGCGTCGGTGGTCCGCGTCCCGGTGAAGACCCTGCCCCAGGGCAGTTACACGGTGAGCTGGCGGGTGATCTCAAGGGTGGACGGCCACCTCACGGCCGGCGCCTTCTCGTTCGGGGTGGGCACGTCTCCACTGAAGGCTCTGGCCGCGGAGGAGGGGGCGTCGGCGAGCCCCCCTCCCGCCCTTTTCGAAGTTGCCGCGCGGCTCCTCCTGCTGGTGGGACTCTCGGCCCTGCTCGGCGCGGCCTGGGTGGGAGCGTCGGCCTTCTCGATGCTCCCCTCGGGGGTTGTGCGGTTCATGGCCGTCGCCCTGGTGGCGAGCGCGCTCGGCCTCGCCGCGCTGGCTGAGGCGCAGCGAGCCGCCGCCGGGGTCTCCCTTTCGAGGCTGGCGACCACCTTCGTGGGGAGGGCGCTGGTCTGGCGAGGGGCGGGGATCCTCCTGGCCGGGAGTGGCCTGGTGGCCTCGGCCGTGACGAAGCAGCGTATGCGTGGCTACGCGCCGGCGGTCGTCGCGGCTCGAACATCGACGAGAATCGCCTCCACCCGGGTTTCAACAAAGCGTATGCGTGGCTACGCGCCGGCGGTCGTCGCGGCCGGTGCTGCCGCCGCCATGCTGGCGCACGTCGCCGCCGGGCACGCCGGCGCCGGCCGCTCGTTCCGGCTCGCCAGCGTCGCGGTTCAGTGGATGCACTTCCTCGCGGTCGGGGTGTGGATCGGCGGCCTCGCCGCCCTACTCATAGGCGTGCGCGGCACCAGCGGCTCCGACCGCGGCCGAGCCGTGCGCCGCTTCTCGTTCGTTGCGGGCATCGCCCTGGCGGTCGTGGCCGCCACAGGGGTGATCCGCGCAGTTCAGGGGATCGGCAGCTGGAGCCGCCTTCCCTCGACCTCGTATGGCCGGTTGGTGCTCCTGAAGGCCGGACTGCTCGGGCTCCTCGCGGTCCTGGGGGCGATCAACCGCTACCGGCACGTACCTCGGGCAGATACGAGCCTCAGGGGGCTGCGCCGGGTCTCGACGGCGGAGCTGAGTGTGGCGACGGTCATCCTGGGGGCAGCCGCTCTGCTCGCCGCGGTCTCGCCGCCGGCCAGCGCACCGGCTGCCGCCGCGGAGGCCCCGATCTTGCTCTCCGCCGCCGACTTCGGCACGACCCTCCGGGCCCGCCTCGAGGTGAGCCCGGGGACCGCGGGGCTGAACGCCTTCGCTCTCCGCCTCCTCGACTACGACACGCGCAGGCCTCTGGCCGCCGAGCGCGTGACGATCGGCTTCGACTTCCTCGACGATCCCGCCGTCGGCGAGTCCCGGCTCGACCTCGAGCCGTCCGGACCCGGGATCTTCAAGGGCCTGGGCGGGAACCTCGGGATCGACGGCCGGTGGCGGGTCACCGGGATCGTGCAGCGTGGGGCCGACTCGATTCAGGTCTCCTTCGAGCTCGCCACGCGCTGCGGCCCCCGGGGGGCGGCCGCCCCGGGTCAGCCAACGATCTTCACGATCCCGCTCCCGGGAGGCCGCTCGGCACAGGCATTCCTCGACCCCGCACGACCGGGGCTGAACGAGGCCCACGTCACCTTCTTCGATGCATCCGGCACGGAGCTCACGATCCTCGGAGAGCCCCAGATCAGGGGGAGCCGTGCCGGTGGTGACCCGATCGCACTGGAGGTGCGCCGGTTCAGCGCGGGTCACTTCGTGGGCGACGCAAGGCTCGGGAGAGGGCGCTGGCGCTTCGACGTTGCGGCGCAGGCCGGGGAGGAGACTCTCCGCGCTTGCTTCGAGGAGGCGGTCGGGCAGTGAGTCCCCCAGAAGAGGAGAGGAACGGATGAGACGGGCGATCGTCGTCGGCGCCTGTGTCGGCCTGCTGTGGGCAGCGGCCTGCCGTTCGGGAGGCGACCAGCCGCGAGGCGGGACGGAGGCGGCTTCGCGCCTCCGCTCGAGCGCCCGCATTGAGATCCTGGCTCCCGATCCGGGGCAGGTGGTCCAGAGCGGCAAGGTGGCGGTCAGGCTCGAGCTCGTCGGAGGCCGGCTCTCCACGGTCGTCTCCACCGACCTCGCGCCTGACGTCGGCCACATCCACCTCCGGCTCGACGGAAAGACGGTGACGCTGCTGGGGAGCCTGGAGGAGCATGTGGACGTCTCCGCCGGGGCCCACGTGCTCGAGGCCGAGTTCGTGGCCGCGGATCACGGGCCGTTCAACCCAAGGGTCATCAGGACCGTGGCGTTCAGGGCCCAGTGAGGGCCTCGGTGTTGGCCCGGCTGCGCCCGGGATCGCAGGGGCACCTCGCCGCGGTGTCCGTGATCGCCCTCGGGATGGTCGCCCTGGCCTCTCGCCGGGTCGGCCCGGTCGCCCCTGCCGTCACGTTGGTGGTTGCCACGGCCGCGTTGCTGGTCCCGACGCAGCCGCATGGCGCCCTGCGCACTGGCCTCGCGCCCTGGCTGGTCGCGGTGGCACTCGGCGTCTCCGCCTTCGTCGTCGTGCGCGCACTCTTCCAGCTACCGCCGGCAGGTGGAACCGGGGTGGCCGCGGCTGCTGCGATCGCCGGCCTCGCCGAGGAGGCCCTCTTCCGGCGCCTGTTCTACGACCAGCTCTCTCGGTGGGGGGTGGGCCTCGCGGTGGTGGGCAGCGCCCTGGCGTTCGGTCTCGTTCACGTCCCCGCCCACGGCCTCGCGGTGCTGCCACTCGACGTGGCCGCCGGGCTTCTCTTCGGGTGGCAGCGGTGGGCTTCCGGTTCGTGGTCGGCCCCCGCCCTCACCCACGTTGCCGCCAATGTCGTCCAGCTCGTGTAAAGGAGGTCCGCGTGTTCTCCAGGCTCCTCATGGTGGTCGCCGCGCTGGCGCTCTTGGCCGGCGCCTGCTCGGACGCCGACGCGGACCTCGTGGTCGGCGCGGTCTACCCGACGTCTGGAGGGCAGGGAATGGGAGGCAGGGACGAGCTGAGGGGGGTCCGGCTCGCTGCGGAACTCGTCAACGCCCGGGGCGGGGTCCGGGGACGAGGCATCGTCATCCGCCTCCGTCCGGCAAGCGCGGCTGAGGCCGCCTCCCAGGCCGTCGATGCCCTGGCCCGGGCGGGCGTGCCGGTGATCCTGGGCAGCCACGGGAGCACCATCTCGGCTCGGGCCGCCGCTGCGGCCACCAGGAAGCGGCTCCTCTTCTGGGAGACGGGTGCGGTCGGGAATCTGGGCGACGACGCCGCCGGCGGCGGCTACGTCTTCCGCTTCGCACCCACTGGGGCCTCACTGGGGCGGGCCGCGGTGTCGTTCGTGCACCAGCGCCTGCAACCTCTGCTCCCGAGGCAGGGGACGCTCCGCTACGCCGTCGCGTACGTCGACGACGCCTACGGGCGGTCGGTTGGTGGCGGGGCGGTCGACCAGCTTCGGGATGCCGGCCTTACCCTGGCGGGAACCTTCCCGTACCGGCTCGAAGGCGCGGACTACGGCCAACTGGCCCGCCGCATCGGCGACGTCCGCCCGGACGTGCTGGTGGTCGCGGCTTACCTCGAGGATGGCGTCGCCCTCCGCCGGGCGATCCTCCTCGCCGGCGTTCCGCTCGTCGCCAGCATCGGCACCAGCTCGAGCTACTGCATGCCCGAATTCGGGGCGGCCCTGGGAGACCAGGCCGTGGGCCTGTTCGCCTCCGACAAGCCGGACGGCGAGGTGATCGACCCCGGACGCCTAGCTCCCGAGGGCGCCTGGGCGCTCCGCTGGGCCTCCGGCGAGTACCGGAGGCGGCACCGCGAGCCTATGCGAGCCGAAGCGCTGTCCGGCTTTGCGGGAGGGTGGGCGCTTTTCCGCCACGTCCTGCCCAGGGCGCGAGATCTGTCGCCCGAGTCCGTCGCCCGGGCCGCGCTCCGCCTCCGCCTCCCGATGGGCTCGCTGCCGAACGGTGCCGGGCTCGAGCTCGCTCCGCAGGGAGCCAGCGACGCCGGCGCAAACCGCCGGGCGGCGCAGGTGATCTGGGAGTGGGTGGCGCCCCTCGATCGGGCGGTGGTCTGGCCGCCTTCGTGGGCCACGGCCCCGATCGCGCCGATCGACATCGAGCCGTAGCGTGGGATACGGCCGGATAGCCTGGGGAATCGGAGCCCTCGCCGCCTACCTGCTCGCCGCAGCCATGCTTAGTACCTTGCGGCCCGTGCGGCCGCTGTACGACGGCCTCGCGCCGCCGCCGGCCTACCGGTGGGTCACGCCGCCACGGGACTTCGCGGAGGGCAACCAGCGTCCGGAGAAGGGGACGAGCGTCCTCGATCTCGGCCCGGACGGGTCGAAGGCCGCAGGCGTCGACACCCTGGACGGACAGGCCTCGGTCACCTTCCCCGACGGAGCCTTCGCCCCGGAGGCCGGGGCCACCCTGGTCTCGGTCGCCGTCACGCCGTTGGATCCGGCCGCATTCGGCCCGCATCCCTCCGGGCTCGAGTTCGACGGCAACGCCTACCGGGTCGAGGCTGGCTTTCTGGGCTCGCAGCATGGGATCCGGCTGGCCAAGCCGGTCACTGTCATCCTCCGATACGCGGTCGGCGCGACCAGGCTCCTCCGATGGAGCGGCTCGGAGTGGATGGAGATCCGGGCGAGGGGCATCCCGGCCAACCTGCAGATATTCGGCGACTCCCCGCGCCTCGGGACTTTCGTCGCCGCTCGCCCGGCCCCCTCGTCGCCCGTGCTGCCCCTGCTGTTGTACGTATCGGCCTCGGCGGCCCTCGCCGGCGCGACCTTGGGGCTGGTCGCCCGGAGGCGGGCCGCCCGCCTTCGGGAGAAGGAGCGGCACGCGGCCGAGCGCCGTCGCCGGCGGCAGCGTGGCGGGAGGTAGGAGGGTGGGGCAGACGGGTATGGCGCCAACGGACCGGTCACTGTTGCGTCCAGGGCCGACCGGCATCAGGCACGACGAGGCGCAGGTCGGCAAGCAATGCTTGGCGAAAAATTAGAGAAAGCCGCTTCACGCTATCTGTCCCATCCTCTTTCGGGACCGAGCTCCTCAGCTCACAGCCCTCTCATCGTTCTGCGGCGGGCCTCACCTGGACGTGGAGACGTACGCCGCGAGGTTGGCCGGGTGGAAGAACTCCTCCACGGGCTTCGTCCCGGCCAGCACGCTCACGAAGTCATCGATCCCCTGCTGGTTCTTCGCGAGCCCGGCGAACAGTTCCTCTGCTGCGGCGAGGGCGGTTCGAATGTCGCGAACTGGCACGTCAACTCGATCATCGGCAGCGTCGCGCGATCGCGGGCCTTGGTACGCTGTGAGCGCATCGTTGTATGGCCGACGCCCGCTGAACACGTCGTCGAGCGCCAGGGAAACCGCCTCCGCGTCACGGAAGGGGTCACTGATGCCCTGCGAGGCCCACGTCCGGAGGAGCGATGGTACCGAGGTCGTCGTCAAGGTCGATGCCGACTTCAACGTGACCGCCGTCGAGGAGCACCATCGAATGCAGTAGTCGCGGAGGTCCAGCGCTGTCAGGCCCGTGACTCTTCCAGCTCCTTGGCCAGATAGGCGGTCAGCGCCTCCCGCCAGTGCCTCGGTCGGATCCCTAGGCGCTCGAGCTTGGCCAGATCGAGCCCGCTGTGGGCCGGCCTCGGAGCGAACGGGTCTCGGTTCTGCGCAAAGTGCCGCGTGGTCACGGGCGTGATGCGGCAGGAAAGACCGGCCGTCTCCATCACCGCCCGGGCGAGATCTGCCCACGAGATCGCCTCTCCGGAATTGGTGCAGTTGTAGATGCCGAAGGGGGCCGCTCGCTCCAGCAGCTCCACGATTGCCGCGGCCAGATCTCCGGCGTGGGTGGGGCGGCCGACCTGGTCGCCGACGACCTCCAGCTCCCCCCGCTCGCGCCCGAGCCGGAGCATCGTGTTCACAAAGTTCTGGCCGCCGTGGTAGTAGACCCAGGACGTCCTCAGCACGTAATGGCGGCTCACGCCGGTGGCGGCCAGATCCCCTCCTGCCTTGCTTCGGCCGTACACGCCCTGGGGGTTGACGGGGTCGTCCTCCCTATAGGGCTCGGTTTTCTCTCCGTCGAAGACGTAGTCGCTGGAGACATGCACGAGCAGCAGATCACGTTCACGGGCAATCGCGGCCAGGTGCGCGACCCCCTGGGCATTCGTGCGCCAGGCCCGAACGCTACCCTCCACGGTCTCCGCCGCATCTACCAGGGTGAAGGCGGCGGCGTTGATCACGGTGCCGATCCCCTCCCAGTCGAAGGTCTTGACGGACTCCCAGCTCCCGAGGTCGAACTCCGGGTGGCGCACGGTCGCGGCTTCCGGGAGAAGGCGTGCCAGCGCGTGGCCCAACTGGCCTCGTCCGATGATCAGCGTCCTCATCAAGACGCCGATTATGCCGGGTTGCCCCTTCCGGAGCGGAGCCGGATCGGAGCACGATCTCGCTCGCAAGGGTCCCTCGCCGAAAGCGGGCCCCGCGGCCCTCGCTCACGGTCGGATCAGGGGGGGCTGGAGCGTGGCCGCTGATCCTCCTCGGTAGAGCTCGGCGGGCCGACCCCCGGTGCGGCCCGGTGCGTCAAGACGGCCCGTGGCGACGACGAAGTCTGGCGTTCGCAGCACCTTGCGCCGGAAGTTCGCCGGGTCGAGGGGCACACCCCAGACGACCTCGTAGACGCCGCGCAGGTCGGCAAGCGTGAACTCCTTGGCACAGAAGGCCGTCGCCAAGGACGTGTACTCCAGCTTGGATCGGGCGCGTTCGACCCCGTCGGCAAGGATCCGCTGGTGATCGAACGCCAGCGCCGGAAGCGTCTCGACTGGCCAGAATCGCGCCTGTGCCGCATCGGTCCCGGCGACCGGCTCCTCGAGTGCCGGCAGCATGGCCAGGTAGGCGATCGTGACGACGCGCATCCTTGGATCACGCTCCGGATCCCCGTAGGAGCGCAACTGCTCCAGGTGTCCGGCGGGTCTTCGCAGCCCTGTCTCCTCCTGGAGCTCCCGCGCCGCCGCGGCGTCGAGCGTTTCGTCCGGCCGAACGAATCCCCCGGGCAGCGCCCAGTGACTCTGGAACGGCGAACCCGCACGCTTCACGAGCAGGGCGCAGAGCCATTGCTCGCGGATCGTCAGGACGACGAGATCGACGGTGACCGCCACCGGCGGGAACTCCCGCGGGTTGTATCCGCCGACGACCTTACGCCGCGCCTGCTGTCCTCTGGGGGCCACGCCGCCGCCCATCGTAGCAGGTACTGGTCCTCTTGACTATAACCAACCCGGGGAGTTACAGTCGCTTTGACCAATACCGTTGGATTCGGAGGAGGGGGCCACCATGGCCCAGATCGCGAGATTCCCCATCATGCGCCACCTGTGCGGGGAGCCAACATTCCACACCCTGCACTATCGGAAGGGCCGGCTGGTGCACACCGGGCGCGGGCTCTCCTTCTGGTTCCGCCCGCTCTCGGCAGGCCTGGCGGAGGTCCCGCTCGACGACCGCGAATTGCCGTTCCTGTTCCACGGTAGGTCCGCGGACTTCCAAGACGTCATCGCCCAAGGCGTGATCACCTACCGCGTCGTCGATCCCGAGACCCTCGCCACGCGGATCGACTTCACGATCGGTCCGGCAACCGGGCGTTGGGCCAGCGAGCCCCTCGAGCAGGTTGCCGGCCTGCTCACCCAGCTCGCCCAGCAGTCCGCGTGGGAGTACCTGACCCACACGCCGCTGCGCGACCTTCTCACCGCGGGCGTGGCGCAGATTCGGCGGAGGATCGCAGAGGGCCTCGCCGCCGACGGCCGCCCCACCGGGATGGGCCTCGAGATCGTCTCGGTTCGCGTTGCCGCCGTGCGTCCAAACGCCGAGGTCGAGAAGGCGCTTCAGATGCCGACGCGCGAGCCATCCAGCAGGAGGCGGACGAGGCGACCTTCCAGCGGCGCGCGCTGGCAGTCGAGAAGGAGCGCGCGATCGCAGAGAACGAGCTTCAGAACCGAATCGAGCTGGCCAGGCGTGAGGAGCAGCTCGTCGCACAGGAGGGGCAGAATCGGCGCCGGGGCGCCGAAGAGGACGCCGAGGCGCAGCGCATCGAAGCCGAGGCCGCCGCCGAGCGCCAGCGGCTCGCCGAAGAGACCCGCGCCGGCGGCTCGCCGCCGCCCTCAGCGCTCCAGCGAGGCCAGCGCCAGCAGGACGTCCCGGTGCGCCCTCTGCAGCCGGGCCGGGGAGCCCAGCGCCCCGCGGAGACGCTCCAGGCGCTCTCGGAGCCCCAGGCGGGGGAGCGCCTCGGCGGCCTCCTCGAGCGCCTCGCACACGGACCGGATCAGGTTCGGGTAGGCGTCGTTGCCGACCTTGTGGCTCTCGTAGCTCCGAACGAACTCCTGCGACTGCACCTGAAACCCCACCGAAGCCCCGAGGCGGCGGAGCTCCGGGAGCTCCCCATACAGCCGCCGCTGCCACTCGACCATCTGAAGGATGTCGGCCGGGTCGCCGGCGTCCTTCTGCAGCATCGTCTGGAAGGCGTCCAGCTTGTGCGCCAGCGTGGCGTGGAGCGGCGCGACGCGCTCGGCGTCTCCCGCCCGCACCGCGCGCGCCAGGGAAGCGAGCGTCGGGCGGAGGGTGAAGGGGTCCTTCCTCTCGGACATGCCGACGAGCCGCTGGCAGCAGTCGGACATCGAGGCGCCCCGCGCGCTGAGGAAGGCCAGGTAGCGCGCCGCGGGCAGCCGCTTGGCGTCGGCGAGCTTGCGGGCCGCCTCTGCGCACTCGGCCGCCTCCTCGATGCCGAAGGCCGCGGCCATCCGGCCGAACGAGAAGGCATGGAACTCGAGGTTCCGGCGGATCATCTCCGCCAGCGGCATCGGCTGCGGAGCGATGGCGAACCCGTTCACGACCGCCCCGCCCACTACCTCCTCGAAGACGACCGGCAGCGGATGTGCCTTGGCGCTCTCCGCCTCCACGGTCAGGCTGACCCAGCGGTTCTCGCCGGGCTCCATCCCCTTGAGCAGCAGCGTGCCGTCGGGTCTCGACGAGGCCCGCTCCCCCACCATCGCGACCTTCAGCCCCTTCAGCCTCTCCCGCGCCTCTGCGAGCGCCCGGTAGCGGAGCACGAGATCCCGGCGGAAGGTCGCCGCGTTGTGGACGAGCCCGTAGAAGGAGATCGAGCCGGACCCGCCGGCCGGCCCGGGCTCCATGTTGCGCTGAGCCTTGTTGTTGTCGTTCAGCACCGCCAGGTCGGTGGTCGGCCACCCGGGGGCGCGCCCCACCAGGCTGGGGGACACGAAGGGGTCGGCCGGCGTCGAGATCTCCACCGCCAGGCAGAGGTGGGTGGTCGACGTGGGGTCGAGGTGCCAGGGGTAGCCAACGGCCATGGTCTGGACCAGGTCCCCGGCGGCGAACGAGATCGACGGATCGGGGGTCGCCCCGGCGTCCTGGTAGTTGCTCCCAGTGCCGAGCGGGGAGACGAGGAAGTGAGCGGTCACGGTGGCGGGAGTGCCCGAGGCGTTGCGCCGGACCCGCGTGAACGCGAAGTTGTCCCCGGCCGCGCCCATGCCGTGTTGGGGGGGGCTCGTTGATGGGCTGGTCGTTGGCATTGAAGCCTCCGGGGGCGTTGGTCCGCCGCGTCCACACGTCGCTGGTGAGGTAGAACTGGGGATGCGTCGACGGCTCCAACCCCGTGTCGCCGCCTGCCATGCTGTCCGTCCAGTCCCTCACGTAGAAGTCGGCGTCCGGCGCGAGCTCGGTCAGCTTCACGAAGAAGGGGTCGATCGAGACGGCGACGGGCGTCACGCCGTCGTTGGCGAGCAGCGTCTGGTTCATGAAGTTGGCGTTGCGCAGGAAGGTGACGCCGTTGGGGAAGTTGGCGTTATCGGGGGTGTTGTTGGCCGAGAAGATGCCGTAGAAGTCCTTGCCGACGGCCATGAGGTGGACGTAGTCGCCGAGGTAGGGGCCGAAGGTCCTGACCGGGGTGGTGGCCGGGACCGTGGCGAGGACGAGGTCGGAGAAGCTCCCCCAGTCGTTGGTGGTCGTCTCCAGGTGGGTGACCCACCGCTGCGCGGCGCCGGTGCCGGTGAGCTGCTGGTAGAGGAAGCCGACCGTGCCGCGGCTGTTGATCGCCAGCGCTGGGTTGGTGGCCCCGCCGATCTGGCGGAGGTCGGCCACCGACCAGGTCGCGCCGCGGTCCTGCGAGCGTCGCACGTGCAGGGTGTAGGTGGTGCCGACCAGGTCGGCCCAGGCCACGTAGAGGCTGCTCGAGTTCCTGGGGTCGACGGCGATGGAGATGTTCGAGGCCACCCAGCGCTCCTGGCCGAGAGCCTGTCCCCCGTTGAACGGGACCGTTATCCCGGTCACCACCCGCTGTCCCACTGCTCCGTCCCCGGCCGGCGCGGGAGGGTCCGAGAGCGCGGTGAACGGGGAGGCTCCCGACCCCCAGTTGTCGTCCCTCACGACCACCAGGTCGCTGGTGAAGTTGCCCCCGCCGGCCGACGCCCGCCACCCGTAGAAGACCGCGTAGACGGTGCCGTCGTGGTGCACGGCTGGCCGGATCGGTGGGCCGTCCTGGCCGGCCGTCCCGGTCGCCCGGGTCTCGATCCTGGCCGTGGTGAAGCCGCTCGGTGGAGGGGGGGTCGCGCCGGCGCCGTCGAGCGAGAGGTCGACGGTGGCGGTGCGGCTCGCCGCGGCGTTGAAGTCGTTGTTGCCGACGTAGACGATGTCGAGGCCGGCGCCGCCGCCCCCCAGGCGGGTGACGGCCTGGATGTAGGGCTGGTCGACGCCGGCGCCCTGCCGGTCGACGAGCACCGTCATCGGCGTGGCGGCGGTGAAGCTGGTCGCGCGCAGTATGTTCATCCGTAATGAATCCGGGAGGCGCAGGATGCCTGCGTAGAGGATGCTCGTGACGGTGCCGAAGCGCACGGTGATGTCGCCGGTCCCCGGCTGCCAGGACTGGCTGGGCTGGCTGGGGACGATCGAGTTCAGCGCCCAAGAAATCCCCCCGTCGGTCGAGACGTAGATGGGCGCGTTCGCCCCGCCCATCGGGTCCCTGGTGAAGGCCGAGGCGGCGATTTGCAGCGGGTTCGACGGGTTCACCGCCAGGTTCGGCTCGCTGTCCTGGAACGTCTCGCCGCTGAGGGCGTTCGGCATGATGTTCACGACGAAAACGGGCATGCTCCCCTCCTTCTCCTCGACCCCGGCGCCTGTTGTGGCCGCGGCCTCAGCCCTTCAGAAACCCCCGCACCCGCTCGAGCTGGTCTCTGGGCTGGATATCCAGCGTGTCGACCACGCAGTAAGCGCTCGCCGGCAGCCCGGGGAGGCGCTCCCGCCTGAGCAGCCACACGCCGTCCTGCCCCGGCCTGGGCTTCGCGGCCCCGTACCAGAGCACGTCGTCGCTGGCGGCGAAGGCGACGGCGAGGGGCGTCCCGGGCCGGTGCTGTCCCTTCTCGACGGCCTCGACGTCGAGCACGGCCAGCCACCACTGAGGATCGTGCTCGCTGGTGCCGGCAGGCTGGGCCTCCTCGTAGGGGCGGAGTTCGACCACCTTGCCCACGACGATCAGCTCGGCGGTGGCCGTCCGTGACGCGACCGCCCGGTCGGGCCGGGTCTTCACGACGTCGGCTAGGTCGGCCCCCGCTGCCTGCAGCTCCCCGCCGGTCCGCCGCGCCAGCTCCCGGACCGCGAGGCCCTGCCCGTAGATCCACCCGGTGGTGAAGAACACCGCCCGGTCCCCGGGCTGCGAGGGCGCGCTGAGCCGGACGGTCACCTGCCGCCCCGTCTGGTCGCCGATGGCCTCGGGGGCCTGCAGGACCCGCTCCACCCGGACCACGGCCGTGGCCTCGTCGACCGGCACGTCCGGGGTTGCAGCCGCACCCAGCTGCTCGACGGTCCCGCTGAAGATGAAGCCCGCCTGCTCCACCAGCTCGTCCACCCGCGCGTCCGCCATCTCGCCCTCCTTCCGTCAACCCTCCCGCCGGGCCTCACCCGGGCGCTGCGCCGCCCCCCTGATCGCGCGGACTCCCGAAAGGGCCGAGGAGAGGGCCGCGTCGAGCACGAACCACGTCGCCAGCGCCGCCATGAACTCGAGCGTGAAGGAGTGGAACTTGTAGAAGGCCTCCGCGAGGACGAGCGTGGCGGTCAGGCTGGGAGCCTGGGATCGCAGGCCGTCCAGGCGGAAGCCGCGGCGGACGAGGGTGTACACGTGGGCCTCCTCTCTGCCCCGGTCACGGGGTCACGAGCCTGCCCGGCCCTGCCCGGCCGGAAGGCCGCTCCCGGCCACGCTTCCCCGACCCGAAGCCGTTCGTCCGTTGCGGGACGAATCTGAACCTGCCAGGGAAGCTTTTGTCAATGGTCCGGTTACCACGCAGATGCTACGTGTCCCGGGAGAGGAGCGCCCCCTTTCCCAGCGACGCGCCGAGGAGCCCCGCGAGCGTCAGCATGAACCGTATCCGGCGGTCCGCGGGCAGCTGCCCGAGCCGGCCGGCGACGTGCCTGCCGCCGCGTCGGCGAGATCGCAGGCGATGCCGATCTTCCACCACAGACGCCGATGGTCGCCTCTCGTCGCCACGATCCCCGCGCCGAGCGCCGCGTCTCGCACCGCGAACAGGCGGGCCACGTAGGCAGCCTGCGGGTTGCCCTCGGGGTCGAGGCCGAGCAGCCTCATCGTGAGCACCGGAAGAAACCAGGCAGCCGCGCCGAACACACGAACCGAACGGCGACCAGCGCACGCCCCGGGACCGAAGCCGGCCAGGACGCATCACCCATCATCGGATGTTTCGACTCCGTGCGCACCGTACCGTCACCGGCCCCGCGCCATCGCGGCCAGCCCTGCGTTTGCCGCCGAGATGACGGCCGCCACCGTCGCGCCGCGTACCGGGATGTCGCCCCTCAGCCCGCCGATCGCGGCAGCGGCGGCGTACGTGAGATGGATGGCGACCCCCCACCGCAACGCCCTCTCGAGTCGATCGCCCCTGGCCACGAACAGCTCCGCCCCCAGAGCAACCGTCCGCACCCCGAAGAGACGCAGCACGTAGATCGTCGGCCGGCTTGCCTCCGCGACGCCACCTGTGCCGGCCATAGCCCGGGGAGCGAGCAGAGCCGCAAGTCCATTCACCAGCCGGATGGTCCCCAGCGCCACCCGAGCGCGGTCATGGCGAGCGCCCGCCGCCCACGGACTCTTCGATCGCTTCCGTCTCACCTCGCCCTCCGATCATGCTGCGACCCGTCTCGACGCCGAATCGTCGAGCCGCCGCTTCACGCCCTGTGGCCCGGCCGGCACTCCTCCTCCCGTCTGGCGACGGCAGGCCACGCGCCGCTTCGGTCTCGAACACCTCATCGCCGGTGGGCTCGATTCGCGCCTCCCCGTTCATCGCCTGACGAAGTCTGGACAACTCGAGGTAGAGGCGCTTGCGTGCCCGATTCTGATTCCCCAACGGACGATGCGCCGCGATGCAGTGCCCGGGATTGAACGACAGGTTGCTGGCGAAGGCGAGCTGCGCCTCCGAGGCGAACTCCTGTGGTGGCAGTCGCAGCGTCGCTGCAGGGACGAAGGGGGAGAGCCGCTGCGGCCACTCCACCGAGCCCACTTCCACCGGCATCCGATAGGGATCGGCCTGGATCTGGATCAGAAAGTCGAAGAAGACGTCCCGTCTCTTCAAGGTGGCGGCCATGGCTTCGCGGAGATAGGCGTCCGACGGGTGGCGAGGGACCTTGGTTCGTTCGCCGCCGCGGGGGCGAATGGAGTATTGCATGGCCTGGCCCTCGCCGAGAAGGGACGCTCCACAGCTGTAGTACTGCTCATCCAGTGGGTTCGAATGGGTCTTCGCATACAGGGCCTGCATCGCCCCGTCGAGGAGGTGAGAATCCAGGGGGTTGAGAAAGTACATGATGGGCGTTCCTTGTAGGATGTGCCGCTGCAACTTGAGGTTTTCGAAGACGGTGGGGGTCGTGAACGTAGGTGCGGTGATTCCGGTGAAATCCTGGGGTCCCTTCTCGTCGTCGAGGAGCTTGTCTCCCTCCACTCCCATCAGCTTGATACCCACGCTCAATATGCCGTTGTCCTCGATGTCCGGAGGGGCGAGGGGCCCGGGTCCGGCGAATCTCACCCAGGCACGATAAGTGCGAGGAGCGGCGAAGATTCCCTTCCGGAGACCGCGACGGAGATCGGGCCGGATCTCGAACTCCCCGCGCACCACCCCATACTTCTTGGTGTTGCCGGCGCGCTCCGCCGGGAGCCTCGTAGGTGCGCCGCGTGAACGCAATCATGGTCTCGATGATGGCGTCGGTGACCCGGTCCTCGCCCGGGACGAGCGCCTCCTGGGCGAGACCCGGGGGGGGCGTCCTTCCTCGTGGCGTTGATCAGCCGCTGAATGAGAGCGGCGAGGGCCGGGCGGAACAGCCGATCGAAGGTCGGCCGATAGTACGGGTCGGCCCTGCGCTCGAGCAGGAGAAGGCCGAGCAGCAGGGAGTTGAGAGTCGTGGGTGAGGCGCAAGCGGAGGCCGAGGGCAGACGCATGGGCGTCTATCGCGACATGCCGGCTCAGATCCTGCTCGGACTCGCCGCACGTGAGCTCGCCGGCAAGCTCGGCACGATCGAACACCTGACCCTTGCTCCCGAGTTGCTCACGCCGCTGCTCACGAACCTGCTCACCGCACCTCCGCAACGGGACCGATGAGGAGTTGTTGGGATGCCCACGACGCGAGTCCCGCGAGCTGTGCTGGTCACACGCCCGACGGAATACGAGGCGCTGCTGGCCAAGCATGGAACGCGGGACCAGGCGGGCTTCTTCCTCTCCAGGCGCGGCGGCTCGATCGAGGCGGTCGAAGGGAGCCACCGGAGCTTCCTCGAGGCTCGCCGAATCGTTGTGGGGGCCATCCCGGCGTCCTGGCGGCGGAGCAGGGTCGACCGGGCCGATCTCGACCGATTCCTGTTCGAGCCCGACGACATCATCCTTGCCCTCGGGCAGGACGGCCTCGTTGCCAACGTCGCCAAGTACCTGACCGGGCAGACGGTCATCGGGCTGAACCCGGATGTCCATCGCCACGACGGGATCCTCGTTCCGCATGTGCCGGCGGCCACCGCCGAGCTGCTACAGAACGCTGCGACCGGTCGGGGCGAGCTCGAGGTCCGCACGATGGTTGAGGCCGCCCTGGAGGACGGGCAAACGCATCGTCGCACTGAACGAGGTCTTCCTCGGCCGTCAAACCCACCAGTCCGCCCGCTACGTGATCGCCGCGAACGGGATCGAGGAGCGCCATTCGTCGTCGGGGGTCATCGTCGCCACCGGAACCGGCTGCACCGGGTGGGCTCGCTCGATCGCCCTCGAACGCGAGTGCCGTCTTGCCATGCCCAAGCCGACCTCCCGCCAGGTGGTGTTCTTCGTACGTGAAGCGTTCCCCAGCATCGCAACGGAGACCGGCCTCACCGAGGGGATCCTCGATAGGCATCAGTCGCTCACCGTCGTGTCCCGGATCGAGGCTGGCGGCGTCATCTTCGGAGACGGCATCGAATCCGACCGCATCGAGTTCCTGTGGGGGGCACGTGCCACGGTAAAGGTCGCCTCCGCACACCTCAGACTGCTGGTCGCGTGAGCCGCTTTGAGAGGTCAGCGATTGGTCTCGAGCACGCGCTTGAGGTTCGCGAGGAAGCCGGCGTTGCGCTTGCGGGCGGCCCCGCCCATGAAGGGCGCCATCAATCGCAGCAGCCCCCGCGGCTCCATCTCGATCCGTCGCGTGACCCGGGATCCGGCGCCGTCCGGCGCAACGGTGAGGATCGTGGTCGGCTCCATCTTGCCCATCCGTCCCTTCAAGACGGCCCGGCGCGGCGACTCGTACTCGGCAACCCTGACGGTGCCTTCGGACGTTCCCATGAAGGGCTTCATCTTGATCTCGAAGGTGGAACCCTTGCCCACCGAGGCCCCCCCGGTGAGCTTCGCCTCAAGGACGTCGGTGTGCCAACGTGGATCGTTTCGTACGTCGGAAACGAACGCGAAGACGTCCGCGGCGAGTCGTGCAATCGACTCTGTGCTCTCGATGGTGATCATGGCTCTCTCCCTTCTGCGCGGCCACCGACCGCCGGCCCGCCTGACCCCATGAAATGGACCGGCATCCATGGACACTGCGCCACGCCGCTAACGATCCGCTAACGCTAAGGATTCGGAAGGAAACAAGATGAGCATTAGAGGCTCTCCTGTTTCCTCGGGCTGATCGTGTAGTTCCACTCACCGTGGAAGGCGTGCGCCTCGATCCGGATCGCGGCGAGCTCCCGCTCGCT
>JBOGWP010000017.1:0-20978 GCA_050693875.1 Actinomycetota bacterium | reverse complement strand
GCGCCTGCAGCTGACCACCGACATGGGGCATGAACACTCCTCCTCGTGAAGGCCGGGTTGCCGACCTCCCACCTTGGGGGACCCACTCCATCAAGTGGTGGATCTCCCTACCGGAGGTGTATCAGCTTGTCAGCCGGGCCCCGCACCGGGGGGTTCCACTACTCCCCGTTCGGTCATGGCAGGGCGAATGCCCCCCGAAAGACCTTACAGTTAACCTTACGGTTCAGAGAGGTGGCATGGAGCGGTTCATCGGGGTGGAGGAGGCTCGGGCACGGCTCGGCCGCCTGGTGGACGAGGTTTCCGCAGGAGGCGAACCGGTCGACCTTGACCAAGCGGGGGCGCCGGCGCGCGATCCTCGTGAGCAGTGACGAGTACGCCCGCCTCAAGCAGGCGGCGACCAGGGAGGCACGAGAAGAGCTGGGCAAGCGCCTGATGGCCGTGCGCCGGGCGGTCACGGCGGCGGGTCTGGACTCGTCGGTCGTCGACCAGGCGGTCGCCGCGGCTCGCCGTCTTCCTTGAACTCCGTCGTCCTCGACACGAAACACCTCGTGAGCGGTCTGGGATGGGGTCGCTCGGCACCTGCCCGCATCCGCGATGCCGCGCTGGAGGGGCGGTTCCTCAGGGTGACGAGCCCTGCTCTGCTCGAAGAGCCGGGTTGTGCCTCGCTACCCGAGGCTGACGCCGTTGTTTTCCAACCCTGGTGCCATCGTCTCGCTGGTTGCGGAGGTGGCCGAGGTCGTGGCGCCCCGTCGGGCGGTCAGGATCCTTGCCGACGACCCGAACAACCGGGTGCTCGAGGCGGCTGTCGAGGCCTCCGCCGACTTCATCGTCACCGGAGACCGAGCATTCCTGAACCTCGACCGGTACGAGGGCGTCGAGGTCGTTGCGCCGCGAGTCCTGGACAGGTTGCGTCCGATTCCCTGATAGAGCCCGACGACCACGGGGGCGGGCCGACCGCTACGTGACGGGGGCTTGGGTGCGCTCGCGCGGCGACACGCCGGCGAGGTTCTCCTGCTTGATGCGGTGGAAGTCGGAGGGCAGGGGAGGCAGGTTCTCGCGCTGGAAGGCGACGAACTCCTCGACGTCCATCGCCAGCGCCCGGTTGCGCCTGCGCTCCCGGCCGATGGTGGAGACCGGCTTGCCGTCCATGTGCCGGCCGCACGTCGACCCCGAGAAGTGCCCCGGGAACAGCTCGGTCTCGCCGGGAAGCTCGAGCAGGCGCTGGAGGCTGGCGTGCAGCTCGCGGGCCCGCGCGGTGAGCGCCCCATCGTCGGGCTCGCCGAGGGCGAGGTCGACGCGCCCGACGTCGCCGACGAACAGCGTGTCGCCGGTGAGGACGAACCAGTCGTCCACCAGCACGCAGACATGCTCGGGGGTGTGTCCGGGCGTGGGGATCACCGTGAGCCTGCGGTTGCCCACGGGAAGCACCTCGCCATCCCGCAGGGGGCGGTACCCGAACCCGACCTCGGCGCGCTCGCCCAGGTAGAGACCGGCTCCCGACGCCTCGGCAAGAGCGAGGGCGCCCGAGGGATGGTCGGCGTGGACGTGCGTGTCCATCACGTGGGTCACGGGCAACCCGGCCCGCTCGGCAACCGCGAGGTAGCGCCCGGGCTCGCCCTGGGGGTCGATCACCGCGCAGGTCCTCTTCTTCTGGCATCCCACGAGATACGACGCGCACGAGCGTTCCTCGTGGAGCACCTGGCGGAAGAACATGACACCTCCTCCATTCCCAGCTTCCCCCATCTTCGTCGCCACCTCGTCTTGTTGTCAACTATTCAATTGAATAGTATGAGAGGCATGGCGAGTCGCGCGACCTCGGCCCCATCGGCCCCATCGGCTCCCTCGGGATCGACCAGGACCTCCGGCACGGACGCGGGCATTCGGGCCAACCTTCCCCAGTTCGTGCTGCTCGTGGGCGTCAACGCCCTGGTCGGGGCGCTCGTCGGGCAGGAGCGGACGCTCGTCCCCCTCCTCGGCGACCAGGTCTTCCTGGTGCGATCGGCCACGTCGACGCTCGCGTTCATCGCCACCTTCGGGCTCGCCAAGGCCCTGGCGAACCTCGCCGCCGGAGCCCTCGCCGACCGCGTCGGGCGCAAGCCGGTGCTCGTGGTGGGGTGGCTCGTCGCCCTGCCGGTGGCCCCGCTGCTGATCTGGGCTCCGGCGTGGGGATGGGTCGTCGCCGCGAACCTACTGCTCGGGGTGAACCAGGGGCTCACCTGGTCCACCACGGTGATCATGAAGATCGACCTCGCCGGCCCCCGCCGCCGGGGCCTGGCGATGGGCCTCAACGAGGCCGCTGGATACGGCGCACTCGCCGCCTCGGCGTGGGTCTCGGGCGTGCTTGCGGCTCGCGTCGGCCTTCGCAGCGAGCTGTTCCTGATCGGCCTGGCCATCACGCTGACGGCCCTCGCCCTCTCGGCGGTGGCGGTGCGGGAGACCTGGACGGGGCCGCCCGAGGGGACCGGCGCCTCGGCCCAGTCCCTCGGGGAGATGCTGCGCCGGGCGGCTGGACGTGACCGCCGCCTGGCTGTGCTGTGCCGGACGGGGCTCGTCAACAACGCCAACGACGCGCACGCCTGGGGACTGCTGCCCGTCCTCATGGTGCGGGAGGGCCTCGGCCCCGCTCAGATCGGGCTCGTGGCCGGCATCTACCCGGTGACGTGGGCGCTCGCCCAGCTCGTCACCGGCGCGCTTTCCGACCGCATCGGCCGCCGCGTGCCGATCTCGGCCGGGATGGGGGTTCAGGCGCTGGCGCTCGGCTGGCTTGCGGTCGGCAACGGCCTGTCCGCCCGCGCCGCCGCCGGCGCGCTGCTCGGGCTCGGGACGGCGCTTACCTACCCAACGCTGATCGCCGCCGTTGCCGACCGCGCCGCCCCCTCGTGGCGGGCGATGGCCGTGGGCGCCTACCGCCTCTGGCGGGACGGGGGGTACGTCGCCGGGGCGCTGCTCGCCGGCGTCGTGGCCGACCTGTTCGATCTGCGGATCGCGCTCGCGGTGATCGCGGCCCTCACTGCGATCAGCGGCCTGGACGCCTGGATCAACATCGCTCCCGATCGCCGGCGGCGGGGCGAGGAGGGGATCGCGCCGTGAGGGACCGCGCCGCGAAGCAAGCCCTGTACGACGCCTTCGCCCGCATCGGCAAGGCGCTGTCCAGCGGGCGGCGCAACGAGATCCTCGACGTGCTGGCGAACGGCGAGCGGAGCGTCGAGAGCCTTGCCGAGGAGGTCGGGCTCTCGGTCGCCAACACGAGCCGCCACCTCCAGATCCTCCGGTCCGCCGGGCTGGTGTCGGGACGCCGGGAGGGAACCTTCGTGCGCTACCGGCTCGCCGACCCGGAGGTGCTCGACTTTTGGCGGCGGCTCCAGGATGTCGCCGGCCGGAGGCTTGCCGAGGTGGAGCGGCTTGCCCGGGCCTATCTCGGCCCCGACGAGCTCGAGCCGGTGACGAAGGAGGAGCTGATGCGCCGCCTGCGGGCCGGGGAGGAGATTGTCGTGGTGGACGTCCGCCCGTCGTCGGAGTACGAGGCCGGGCACATCGCCGGTGCGGTCTCGATCCCCCTGGAGGAGCTGAAGCGGCGCCTCCGTGAGCTGCCCCGCGACCGCGAGGTCGTGGCCTACTGCCGCGGCCGCTATTGCGCCTTCGCGACCAGCGCCGTCTCCGAGCTCCGCCGGCGCGGATTCGACGCCCGGCGCCTCAAGGAGGGGCTCCCGGACTGGGCGGCGGCCGGGCTCCCGGTGGAGGAGGACTGAGGATTCGGCGGTCCAATTCCCGGACGATTTCGGATCGGTGCTCTGGGGACAGCGAGGGGTCTGCTCTCGCCTATTCCCCCCCGGAAATGGTGGATCCGCGTCGAATCCAAATCAGTTGGCTTCGTTTTCAAGCCCAAATGGCCCGGTTTTGTCACACCCAATCTCTACGATGAAGGGCATGGATTTGAGGTTCCTCAAGGCCCGTCGAGCTTGCCGACCTGGTCGGCCAGATGCACGGGGTGGCCGCGGCGGCACACCGCATCCGCTCCTCGACGACCAAGGCGCCTTCCGGGAGGACGGAGCCCAACCGTGGCGGCGTGGCTATCGTTTCGCCTCGGGATCTCCCAGCCACCGCCTCGGAGTGGGTGCGCCTCGCCCGTGCCCTCGAAGACCTCCCCCAGATCGCCGCCAGGTAGGGGAGGCTCTCCCTCGACCAGCTGCACTCCCTGGTGGCGATCGCCACCCCGGAGACCGACGCCGAGCTCGCCGAGCGGGCCGCCCTGTCTGCCGCCCACATGGCGGCGCTGGCCCGGCAGGGCGGGTGTCAGATGAGGAGGCGGCCGAAGCCCACCGACGGCGCCACCTGCGCTGGTCCTGGAAACACGACCAGAGCTGGCTTCGCCTGTCGGGTGGTCTGCCCGCCGACCAGGGAGCGGTGGTCGCCAATGCGATCGAACGTCTGGTGGGGCAGGCCCCCCCCAAGGAGGCGCCCATCGACGACTCACCCTTCCACGCCCGCTGCGCCGATGCCCTGGTGGGGCTGGCCTCCGCCTCGCCCGCCCGCGATGCCGACGCCGACCGCGCCACGGTGGTGGTCCACGTCGACGCCGAGGCGCTTTCGAGAAGCGACTGTGTCGCAGATCGAAGGAGCAGGGGCGATCCACCCCGAGACGCTGCGCCGGCTGGTCTGCGACGGGCGGCTCGAGCTGGCAGTGGACGGGCGGAACGGGACCCCGCTCGGGGTGAGGCGCAAGACCCGAAGCGTCCCGCCCTGGCTGCTGCGCCGGCTGCGGCGGCGAGACGGAGGATGCCGGTTCCTGGGCTGCGGGCGGACCCGCTGGCTGCAGGCCCATGATCACAAGCACTGGGTCGATGGAGGGCCGACCGACGCCGCCAACCTAGCGGGTCGCTTCGCTCCCCGGTACAGGTTGGAAAGGCATGGGGCCGGCTTCGCCGGCAGTCCTCTATGCCGGCAGGCCCTCGCTTCGCTCTGCCTGCCGGGCCTCGCTCGGCGAGCCGAGGCGCTTCGCCGGCAGTCCTCCATGCCGGCAGGGCCTCACTCTGTTCGGCGCCTGCCGGGCCCAGCTTGAGGTGCGCCCCGGTCGGTCTCGTCCCAAAACTTGACTCATTCGCACCAACTTCGGCACCTCAACTGGGCTGGCGTTGTTCTGCCTCCTTCATCACCGCCTCTTCCACGAGGCCTGCTGGAGGCTGGAGGGATCCCCCAACGGGGAGCTGGTCTTCATCCGGCCCAACGGCCGGGTCCTCGAGCATCGGCCACCGCCGCTCCGCTCGGAGGCGAAGCGGCTGGTGATGGTCGGGTCGGCGTAGTCGCCGCCCGCGGCAACGTCCGGCGACTGCGGTACCGTGTAGTCCATGCCTGTTTCGACCAACGACATGCGTCCGGGGATGACGCTCGACCTGGACGGCGACCTTCATACGATCCTCGAGTACCAGCACCACAAGCCCGGGAAGGGCCACGCGATGGTGCGGACCAAGCTCCGCAACCTGCGCACGGGCTCGGTGGTCGATCGGACCTTCCGCGCCGATGAGAAGGTCGAGATCGCCCGCCTGGAGAGGCGCGAGATGCAGTACCTGTACGCCGACGACTCCGCCCTGGTCTTCATGGACAACGAGTCCTACGAGCAGATGCCCATCGCCACCGAGCTGCTCGGCGACTCGGTGCGCTTTCTCAAGGAGGCGCAGGTGGCGAGCGTCCTCACCCATCAGGGGGCCCCGATCGGCATCGAGCTGCCCACCACGGTCGACCTCCTGGTGACCCAGACCGATCCCGGCCTGCAGGGCGACCGCTCGTCGGCCGGCACCAAGCCGGCCACGCTCGAGACCGGGGCGGTCGTCCAGGTGCCGCTGTTCATCTCGAGCGGCGAGACGGTGCGGGTGGACACCAGGACGGGAAGCTACGTCACCCGGGTGCGCTGATGGCGCGCCGCCGGGGTGCCCGCAAGGTCGCCCTCGACATCCTCTACGAGCAGGAGATGGGGGCCGCTCCCCTCGAGGAGCTCGTGGACCGCTTCCGCAGCGACCCGTCATTCGAGTACGCCGAGACGCTGGTCCAGGGCGTGACCGAGCATCGCGAGGACGTCGACCGGCTCATCTCCGGGTACGCCCAGGGATGGAAGCTCGAGCGGATGCCCGTGATCGACCGCATCCTGCTCCGCCTGGCGATCTTCGAGATCCTCTTCCTGCCCGGCTTCCCCGCTCCGGTCGCGATCAACGAGGCGGTGGAGCTGGCCAAGCGCTACTCGACCGACGACTCGAGCAGGTTCATCAACGGCGTCCTCGGCCGGATCGTGGAGAGGGAATCAACCCGAGTCTGATGAAGCCCCGCCTCCCGGCGGCGTCCGTCGCGATCGCGCTGCTGCTGGCCGCTTGCGGGCCGCGCGCGGTGCCGCGGGTCGAGCCCCAGACCCCCGCCCCAGCCCTTCCGGCATCCGCTGCCGCGCCCCAGCCCTCGGCCACGCCCCTCCCGCCGTTCCAACACGCCTCGCCGATCGTCCAGATGACGTTCCCAGACGGCGTGCCGGCCGGGGCGCTCGATCAGATCCGAACCGTCGCGGGGGTGAGCGCCGCCGCGCGCCTCACGCTGAGCGACGTCACCGCCGAGATCGGCGGAACGCCCTCGGACCTGACGGTGGCCGCGGTCGATCCGCTCGAGTTCCGCTCGCTCGCCCCGACCGCGACGGCCAAGGCCGAGTTCGTGTGGCGGAGCCTTCTCGCCGGCGAGATCATCCTCGCCCATGAGGAGCGGTCGCGGCTCGGGGCCGAGCTCGGAGCGCCGCTCTACGCCCAGGGGCCGACCGGGACGGCGCTGCTGCGCATCGGCGGCGTCGCCGCCAATGGGACCCCGAACCTCGCCGGCGCCATGATCTCGTCCGCCACCGCGGCCCGTCTTGGTGTTGCCGACGGGACCCAGGTGCTGGTCGGGGCCGCCCCGGGGCAGCCGGCCGACGGGGTCGAGAAGCATCTCTCGGCAATCCCGGGCGCCCAGGCGCAGCTCATCGGTGGGATCGCCGGGCGAGTCTTCCTCACCGGTCCGCAGGCGGCCCAGCTCTACGGCAAGTTCCGCTACACGAACCATCGCGACGGGTCGATCACGCCCGATCCCCGCTGGGTGAGCCAGAACATCGAGACGACGAAGGTCCCGATCCTCGGCGAGGTCCGATGCCACCGGTTGATGATCCCGCAGCTCGAGGGGGCCCTCCGGGACCTCGAGCGCGCCGGCCTCGCCTCGCTGATCGACGTCCCCGACTACGCATATCAGGGGGGCTGCTACGTCCCGCGCCATATCGACCGGGACGTGAAGAGGATCCTCTCCCTCCACTCGTGGGGGATGGCGATCGACATCAACGTCAAGACGAATCCGGCGGGGGAGCGGCCCCACCAGGACCCCCGGCTCGTCGCCACCTTCGAGCGCTGGGGCTTCCGCTGGGGGGGCCGGTGGTCGCCTCCCGACGGGCACCATTTCGAGCTTGCCGCGCTGATCAAGCCGTAGCCGGCGGGCCCGCTGGCCGCACGTTCTTTCCGCCCGCGGTTGCACAATCCGCGCTCGCCGGAGAACCGGCGGCCCCCCTCCGGCGGCCGGCTCGGCCGCTACCGCCAGCGGCCGTTGACCGCCGTCCAGACCGCGATCAGCGCGGCGGCGAGCAGCAGGGCCGCCGGCCAGATCGGGCCGAGGACGAGCAGGTTGGCCGAGATGAATCCGAGCAGGAACGACACCATCACCGCCGCCCACGACGGGAAGGACCACCCCCGGCCCCACGGGTCGAACCCGCGCGGCGGCTTGTCCGGCGGGCTACCCCCGCCTTCGAACAGTGCGGGAGGGTCCCCCCATCCGGCGCGGACGATCTCGTAGAAGCGGTCGCGCTCCCTGGTGCGCGGCACCCCGATCACCCCCCTGGCTTGGGGCAGAGATTGTGCGCCCGCGTCGCTCGCTCTGCATCATCCGAACGACGTATCGAGCGGGTCGCGGCCCGATGATCGGTCGGGCGCTGTCACCCCCGGCCTCTACGCTTCGCGGGGTGGAGGAGTGGGTCGGGAGATTCGGTTCAGCGACGCGGTCGCGACGAAGTTGAAGACGAGGCACAACGTCACTCCCGAGCAAGTTAGGACGCTGTCGCATACGGAGCCCACGAGTGGGCTTTCTGGCACGAGCACCCGAGGTACGGCCGGCCCCTTATCCTCGGGGGGTCGGACGACCAGGAGGGGATGGTCGTCTATCTCCACCCTATCGACAGGAGAGATGGACGATGGGAGTGTCTGACGGCATGGAGGATTGAGAATTGATCGAGGAACCGCTGGATGAGGAACAGCGAGAGGCTCTCGAGCTTTCGCGAGAGCACCTCTTGCGGATGGCGAGAGCGGGGAAGCGAGCGCGGGTCGCGAAGACGAAGCCCGAACAGGCGCCGCCGCGCCGTGACTGAAGCAACGACCAGCCTGGGAATTGTGGGCTGACGCGGGGAAGGCCTCTGACGGCCACTTGCAGTGCATCCCGTCACGGCGGCAACCGCCATCCTTGCATTCCGGTCGCCCGTTGCTAAGCTAGCGCCGGCCCTTTAACGACTGGTCCTGCGAGGCCAGGAAGGAGAGCGAGTGTCGTACCGCGTCGCCGCACCCATGAGGGGCGGCGCTTTTTGTTGAGCGAGCCTGCCCCTCGCCCCCTCCGCCCCACCGCCCCCGCGCCACCGCGGGTGAAGACGGTGGTCCTCGAGGGGCCGGACGTCGCCCGGGCGTTGACCCGCATCGCCCACGAGATCCTCGAGCGCAACCGCGGCGGCGAGGAGCTGGTTCTGGTCGGCATCCGCAAGCGCGGGGTCCCGCTGGCCGTCCGGCTCGGCGACGAGATCGCTCGCATCGAGGGGCGCAGGCCTGAAGTCGGGGCCCTCGACATCTCGTTCTACCGCGACGACATCGGCATCCGGCGCCCCGCCGAGGTCGAGTCGACCCGCCTCCCCTTCGACGTGCAGGCAAGGACCGTGGTCTTGGTCGACGACGTCCTCTACACCGGGCGCACGGTGCGAGCGGCGATCGACGCCCTGGTCGACTTCGGCCGCCCCCGCGCGGTGCAGCTGGCGGTGCTGATCGACCGCGGCCATCGGGAGCTTCCCATCCGGGCCGACTTCGTCGGCAAGAACCTTCCGACCTCCACCCGCGAGGAGGTCGCGGTCCGGCTCGCCGAGACCGACGGCGGCGACTCGGTCGAGATCCTCGAGGCCGGCCCGTGATCAGGCACCTGCTCTCGATCGACCAGCTCGCCCCGGAGCAGATCGATCTCGTGCTCCGAACCGCACGCTCGTTCCACGAGGTCGGCACCCGGACGATCAAGAAGGTGCCGACGCTTCGCGGCCGCACCATCTGCAACCTGTTCTTCGAGCCGTCGACACGTACCCGGATCTCCTTCGAGCTCGCCGCGAAGCGGCTCTCCGCCGACGTGGTGAGCTTCACCGCCGACGCCAAGACCTCGGTGGTCAAGGGGGAGTCGATGAAGGACACCGCCCGCACCCTGCAGGCGATGGGCATGGACCTCATCGTCGTGCGGAGCTCCTCGGCGGGCGCGCCGCAGCGCCTGGCGCAGTGGGTCGACGCCGCGGTCATCAACGCCGGCGACGGCGCCCACGAGCACCCCACGCAAGCGCTGCTCGACCTGTACTCGATCCGCGAGCACTTCCCGAGCATCGAGGGGCTTCGGGTGGGGATCGTCGGCGACATCCTCCACTCGCGGGTGGCGCGGTCGAACATCAAGGCCCTCACGAAGATGGGGGCGCAGGTGACTGTGATCGCGCCGCCGACGCTGCTCCCGCCGACCGCGGGAGGCTGGGGGGTCGAGGTGGCGCACGAGCTCGAGGAGTCGCTGCCCAAGCTCGACGTCGTCTACCTGCTCCGGGTCCAGCGCGAGCGGCAGCACGAGCAGCTGCTTCCCTCGCTGCGGGAGTACGCGGTGTTCTGGGGGCTCGATCGCCGGCGGGTCGAGATGATGAAGCCGGAGGCGCTGGTGATGCACCCCGGGCCGATGAACCGCGGGGTCGAGATCGCATCGGAGGTGGCCGACCTCGAGCGCTCGATCGTCGCCGGCCAGGTGACGAACGGGATCGCGGTCCGCATGGCGCTGCTCTACCTGATGCTCGGGGGCGCCGAGGAGACCGTGGATGCCTGAGGTGCTGCTGCGGGGAGGCCGCCTGGTCGATCCCGCCGCCGGAACCGACGCCGCCGCCGACGTCCTCATCGCCGACGGGGTCGTCCGCGAGGTCGGCTCGGGGCTCACCGCCCCGGCGGCGGAGGTGATCGATGTCGACGGAGCCGTGATCGCCCCCGGCCTGGTCGACCTCCATGCCCACCTGCGGGAGCCCGGGCGGGAGGACGAGGAGACCATCGAGTCGGGCTCGGCCGCGGCGGCGCTCGGCGGCTTCACCGCCGTGGTCGCCATGCCGAACACCGACCCCGTCTGCGACAACGCCGCCGTTGCCGAGAAGGTCGCCGCCCGGGGGCGCCTGGCCGGGATGGCCGAGGTCGTTCCGGCCGGGGCCCTGACCCGCGGGCAGGAGGGCCGCACGATGGCGGCCATTGGCGAGATGGCTGCGTCCACGGCGAGGGTTCGGCTGTTCACCGACGACGGCCGCGGCGTGCAGGACGCACGATTGCTCCGGCGCGCGATGGAGTACGTTCGGGGCTTCGGTGGGATCTGTGCCGAGCACTGCGAGGAGGCGTCGCTGTCGGCGGGAGGGCAGATGCACGAGGGGGAGGTGTCGGCGCTGCTCGGGCTGCCCGGCATTCCGGCCGAGGCAGAGGAGATCGCCCTCGCCCGCGACCTCGCACTTGCCCGGCTCACCGGGGTCCGGTTTCACGCCCAGCACCTCTCGACCGCCGGGTCGGTCGAGCTGGTCCGCCGCGCGAAGGCCGAGGGCCTGCGGGTGACCGCCGAGGCGACCCCCCACCATGCCGTGCTGACCGACGCCGAGCTCGCCTCGTACGACCCGCGCTTCAAGGTCAACCCGCCGCTCCGGTCGGCGGCCGACGTCGAGGCGGTGCGTGCAGGGCTCGCCGACGGCACGATCGACGCGATCGCGACCGACCACGCCCCCCACGCCCCGGAGGAGAAGGAGGCCGAGTTCGAGCAGGCCCCGCCCGGCACGCTTGGCCTCGAGACCGCCCTGGCGGTGGTGCTCACCGACCTCGTGGAGCCGGGTGTGCTCACCCTGCGGGCCGCCCTGGCCAGGCTCTCGACCGCCCCGGCACGCATCCTCGGGCTCGACGGGCACGGCGGCCCGGTCGCCCCCGGCGCCCCCGCCCATCTCGTCGTCTTCGACCCCTCGGCCGAGTGGGTGGTCGACCCGGCCCGGTTCGCCTCCCGGTCGCGCAACTCCGTCTGGTCGGGCCGCCGTCTGCGCGGGCGCGTGCTGTACACGCTCCTCGGCGGACGCCTGGTGGTGCGCGAGGGCAGGCTCGCCGCCGGAGTGGCCGCATGACGGACGTGCGCTGGGGGCCGGGGAACGGGAGTCCGGAACGCCACCCTCCCGCGCTGCTCGTCCTCGAGGACGGCGAGGTCTTCGAGGGCGTCGGCTTCGGCGCGGGGGCCGATGCGCTGGGCGAGGTCGTCTTCAACACCGGCATGACCGGCTATCAGGAGGTGCTGACCGACCCGTCGTACGACGGCCAGATCGTCACGATGACCTACCCGCACGTGGGCAACTACGGGACGAACCGCATCGACGTGGAGTCCTCGCGCCCCCGCGTCGCCGGCTTCGTGGTCCGCGACCTGCCGCCGCTGTGGTCGTCGTGGCGGGCGGAGCGCAGCATCGACGAGTACCTGCGCGACGGCGGCATCGCCGGGATCGCCGAGGTCGACACCCGCCGCCTCACGCGCCACATTCGCAGCGAGGGGGCGATGCGGGGGGCGATCTCGGTCTCCGAGCCCGACGCCGAGCGGGTGCTCACCAAAGTGCGCGCCCACCCCTCGATGGTCGGGGCGAACCTGGTCGGGAACGTGACGGCGGCGGCGCGGTACGAATGGCCCTGCGCCGCGCCGCGCCACCGGGTCGCGGCCCTCGACTTCGGGATCAAGCTGAACATCCTTCGACAGCTCGCCGCCCACGGATGTGCGGTGACGGTCTACCCGGCCGAGACCGCGCCGGAGCAGGTCCTCGACGACGATCCCGACGGGATCTTCCTCTCGAACGGGCCCGGCGACCCCGACGCGGTGCGATCGGGGATCGCGACGATCCGGCGGCTGCTGGGTGAGCGGCCGATGTTCGGCATCTGCCTCGGCCACCAACTGCTCTCGCTCGCCCTGGGCCTCCCCACCTACAAGCTCCGCTTCGGGCACCGTGGGATCAACCATCCCGTCGCCCGCCTGGAGGAGGCCGGCGCCGGTGGTCGGGGCACGGCGGCGGCCGCAGCGATCGAGATCACCACGCAGAACCACGGCTTCGCGGTCTCGCCGGAGCCGTTCGGCTACGAGCCGCCTGCGCATCCTGGTGCCGCCCTGCCGGTGGGGGCGACGGCCGCGTCCGAGCACGGGCCGGTGGAGCTCACCCACCTCAATCTGAACGACTACACGGTCGAGGGCTTCCGGCTCCGCGAGCTGCCGGCCTTCGCCGTCCAGTACCACCCCGAGGCAGGGCCGGGGCCGCACGACGCCCGGTACCTGTTCCGCCAGTTCTGCGATCTGATGGACGCCCACGGAGCGATGACGAGAAAGGGAGGACGCAATGGGACGCGGTGACCGGCCGAAGGTGCGCTGGAAGCGCGAGCGGCAGCGCAAGAAGAAGGAGACCGAGAGGCGCAAGGCGGCCGCGAAGCGGACCGCGAACCCAGGGGGGACGCGCCGCTCGTGAAACGCGAGGACATCTCCTCGGTGCTGATCATCGGCTCGGGGCCGATCGTGATCGGCCAGGCCTGCGAGTTCGACTACTCGGGAACGCAGGCCTGCAAGGTGCTCCGTCAGGAGGGGCTGCGGGTCATCCTGGTCAACTCCAACCCGGCGACGATCATGACCGACCCCGAGACGGCCGACCGGACCTACGTCGAGCCGATCACGCCGGAGGTGCTCGAGCTAGTGATCGCCCGTGAGCGGCCCGACGCCTGTCTGGCCACCCTCGGCGGCCAGACCGCGCTCAACGCCGCGGTGGCGCTGGCCGAACGAGGTGTGTACGAGCGGTACGGCGTCGAGCTGATCGGTGCGAACCTGCAGGCGATCCACACCGCGGAGGACCGGCGGCTGTTCCGCGAGGCGATGGAGGAGGAGGGCCTCGACCTGCCCCGGTCGGGCTTCGCCTACACGCTCGACGAGGTCCGCAAGGTGGCCGGCGACATCGGCCTGCCGGTGATCATCCGCCCCTCGTTCGTCCTGGGGGGCGGGGGCTCGGGGATCGCCAAGACCGAGGACGAGCTGGTCGAGATCGCCTCCGAGGGGCTGGCGCTCTCACCGATCTCCGAGGTTCTCGTCGAGGAGTCGGTGGAGGGCTGGAAGGAGTTCGAGCTCGAGGTGATGCGGGATCGCAAGGACAACTTCGTGGTGATCTGCTCGATCGAGAACCTCGACCCGATGGGCGTCCACACCGGCGACTCGGTGACGGTTGCGCCGGCCCAGACCCTCGCCGACGCCGAGTATCAGGCCATGCGCGATGCCGCCGCCCGGGTGATCCGCCGGATCGGGGTCGAGACCGGGGGGTCGAACATCCAGTTCGCGGTCAACCCCGAGGACGGGCGGATGGTGGTGATCGAGATGAATCCCCGGGTCTCCCGCTCGTCCGCCCTCGCGTCGAAAGCCACCGGGTTCCCGATCGCCAAGATCGCCGCGCGGCTGGCGATCGGCTACACGCTCGACGAGATCCCGAACGACATCACCCGCCGGACCCCGGCCTCGTTCGAGCCCACGATCGACTACGTCGTGGTGAAGATCCCGCGCTGGCCGTTCGAGAAGTTCCCCGACGTCTCCGACGTGCTCACGACGAAGATGAAGTCGGTCGGCGAGGTGATGGCGATCGGCCGCACCTTCCTCGAGGCGCTCCAGAAGGCGATGCGGTCGCTCGAGACCGGCCGCTACGGCGTCGGTGCCGACGGGACGACCGAGGCGATCGAGAAGCTCTCGGTGGCCGAGGTCCTCGAACGCCTGAAGGAGCCCCGCGAGGAACGCATCCTGCTGCTCGAGCGCGCGCTCCGCCTCGGCGTCCCCATCGAGCAGCTCCACCTGCTCACCTCGGTGGACCCCTGGTTCCTCGCCCAGCTCGCCCGCCTCGTCGGCATCCGTGAGCGCATCGAGTCCGCCCCGCACCTCGACCGGCCGCTGCTGCGATCGGCCAAGCGGGCCGGCTTCTCGGACCGGCAGATCGGCGTGCTGCGCGGGATCGGCGAGGAGCAGGCGCGGCGGGCGCGCGTCGATGCGGGCGTGGTAGCGACCTACAAGACGGTCGACACCTGTGCCGCCGAGTTCGAGGCCTTCACGCCCTACTACTACTCCACCTTCGAAGACGAGGACGAGACGTACTCTTCGTCGCGCGAGAGCGTCGTGATCCTCGGCTCCGGGCCCAACCGCATCGGGCAGGGGATCGAGTTCGACTACTGCTGCGTGCACGCCGCCCTGGCGGTGCGCGAGGCGGGCTACGACGCGGTGATGGTGAACTGCAATCCCGAGACCGTCTCGACCGACTACGACACCTCGACTCGCCTGTACTTCGAGCCGCTGACGCTCGAGGACGTGATGAACATCGTCGAGCGCGAGCGGCCGGCCGGCGTCGTCGTCGGCCTCGGGGGGCAGACCCCGCTAAAGCTCGCCGTGCCCCTGGAGCGCGCCGGTGTGCCCATCCTTGGGACGTCCTCCGACTCGATCGACCGGGCCGAGGACCGCGGGCGCTTCACCGAGCTGCTCGACGAGCTGGGGATCGATCAGGCCTCCGGCGGCATAGCCACCTCCGTGCGCGAGGCGCGGGAGGTGGCGCGGCGCATCGGCTATCCCGTGCTGGTCCGCCCCTCCTACGTCCTCGGCGGGCGTGCGATGGAGATCGTCTACTCCGACGAGATGCTCGCCCGCTACATCGCCGCCGCGGTGAGCGTCTCGCCCGAGCACCCGGTCCTGATCGACCGCTTCCTGGAGGGGGCGATCGAGGTCGACGTCGACGCGGTGGCCGACGGCGATGACGTGTACATCGGCGGGATCATGGAGCACATCGAGGAAGCCGGGATCCATTCCGGCGACTCTGCCTGCGTCCTCCCGCCCTACTCGCTGTCCCGGTCGATCCAGCGGGGGCTGGCCGAGGCGACCGCGCGGCTCGCCGAGGCCCTCGAGGTGCGGGGGCTGATCAACGTGCAGTGGGCGGTGCGCGACGGGCAGATCTTCTGCCTCGAGGTGAATCCGCGGGCCTCGCGGACGGTCCCGTTCGTCTCCAAGGCCACCGGCGTCCCGCTCGTGAGCGTGGCGGTGCGGGTGATGCTCGGCGAGGCGCTCCGCGACATCGAGCTGCTCCCGCCCCGGCCGGAAGGCGGCGGCACCCCCTGGTGGGGGCACGACGGGCACCGCCGGGTGGCGGTCAAGGAAGCGGTGCTTCCCTTCGGCAGATTTCCCGGAGTGGACACCATCCTCGGCCCTGAGATGAAATCGACCGGCGAGGTGATGGGAATCGACCGGGATTTCGGGCTTGCGTTCGCCAAGTCCCAGGCGGGGGGCGGCTGGAGCCTGCCCGAGTCCGGGACCGTGTTCATCTCGGTCGCCGACCGCGACAAGCCGGCGATCGTCGAGCCGGCGCGGCGCCTCGCCGGGATGGGCTTCGAGATCCTCGCCACCGAGGGGACCGCGCGGATGCTGCGCGACGAAGGCGTTCCCGCCGGCACGGTGCGCAAGCGCTCGGAAGGGTCGCCCAACGTCGTCGACCAGATCCTCGCCGACGAGATCAAGCTGGTGATCAACACGCCGATCGGCCGGGGGCCGCGCTCGGACGGGTACCACATCCGCACCGCCGCGGTCGCCCGCAACATCCCCTCCGTCACGACGATGTCCGGCGTCAAGGCGACCGTGGCCGGGATCGAGTCGCTCCGGCACGGGCGGCTCGAGGTCCACTGTCTCCAGGAGTACCTGGCGGAGGCAAGCCTGGAGACCGGGCCGGGCGAGCGGAAGGGCGGCAACCAGGCCGCAGCACCCGCAGGGACGGCGCCATGATCCACCAGATCGCCGAGGTCCTCTCGAACAAGCGGATGGGCGAGGAGTACCACTCCCTGATCGTGGTGGCGCCCGACATCGCCGAGGCGGCCCGCCCGGGGCAGTTCGTCAACCTCCGCCCGCCTCCCGACCGGGCCTTCATCCTACGGCGGCCCATGTCGATCTATCGCGTCAACCGGCAGGGCGAGTGGGCGGCAACCGTCGAGGTCGTCTTCGACGTGCGGGGGCCGGGGACGGCCGCGCTTGCGGCCCTCAAGCGCCACGACCCCATCGACATCGTCGGGCCCATCGGCCGAGGCTTCACGATCCCCAGGACGCAGCACTCCTGCCTGCTCGTCGGGGGTGGCGTGGGGGCGACGCCGCTGTTCTTCCTCGCCGAGGAGTTGCGGGCCGCCGGCAAACGGGTCGACATCCTGTGGGGAGCGTCGAGCGCCTCCCGGCTCGTCAACCCCATCGAGGCCAAGCGGCTCGGGGCTGTCGCCGAGTTCGCCACCGACGACGGCAGCACCGGCCATCACGGCCTGGTGACCGAGGTGCTCCCGGCGATGATCGCGAGATGCGGGACCGAGGTGATCTACGCCTGCGGCCCCCGTGCGATGATGGCCGAGGTCACCCGGCTCGGGGTCAAGGCGCGCATTCCCGTCCAAGTGGCTGTCGAGGAGCTGATGGGCTGCGGGATCGGGATCTGTATGACCTGCGTGACCCCGGTGTGGACGAAGGATGGGAAGCGGGTGACCTACGTGCGCAGCTGTCTCGACGGCCCGGTGTTCAACGGGGCACGGGTGGCCTGGGAGGCCCAGGCGCAGCACGCCGGGCAGCCCGCCCCACCGGGGAACTAACGTGCGCTCCGTCGATCTGTCGGTCGACCTGGCGGGGCTCCGCCTCCGCACCCCCATCGTCACGGCATCGGGCTGCTTCGCCTCGGGACGGGAGGCCGCCGAGTTCGTCGACCTGCACGAGCTGGGAGCGATCACGGTCAAGTCGATGACCCTCGACCCATGGCCGGGCAAGCCGACACCGCGCATGGCCGAGACGCCCTCCGGGATGCTCAACGCCATCGGGCTTCAGAACAAGGGCGTGGACCATTTCCTCCAGGTCGACCTTCCCTGGCTTGCCCGGCTGAAGGTCCCGGTGATCGCGAGCATCGCCGGCAACACCCTCGCCGAGTTCGTCCGCGTCGCCGACCGGCTGCGGGGGGCGCAGGGGATCAGCGCCATCGAGGTGAACATCTCCTGCCCCAACCTCGAAGACCGCAACAACATGTTCGCCCACGACGCCCGGGCCACCTCCACCGTGATCGCCTCGGTCCGGCGCTCGGCCGAGGTCCCCGTCTTCGCCAAGCTCTCGCCGAATGTCACGAGCCTGGTCGAGATCGCCGAGGCTGCGCTCGACGCCGGGGCATCCGGCCTCTCGCTCATCAACAGCGTCTTCGGTATGGCGATCGACGTCGAGACCGGCTGGCCGAGGCTCGCCGGCGTGATCGGCGGGCTGTCGGGGCCGGCGGTCCGCCCGATTGCGGTGCGGGCTGTCTTCGAGATTCACCGGGCCTTTCCCCACGTGCCGATCATCGGGATGGGCGGCGTGATGGAGGCGCGCGACGCACTGGAGCTCGTCCTCGCCGGGGCCTCGGCGGTGGCGGTCGGGACCGCCAACTTCGTCAACCCCCGGGCGACGGTCGAGATCACGCAGGGCATCGAACGGTTCCTGCTCGAGCGCGACATCCCCTCCATCGCCGCCCTGCGCGGCCAGGTGAAGATCGAGGGGTGAGCCGGCAGGTGCCGGGGGGCGATGACGGGGAGGCGCGCGTCCTGGAGCGTCTGGCGCGGGCGGGGGCCGTGCTCCGGGGGCACTTCCTGCTCTCCTCCGGCCGCCATTCCGACACCTACGTCGAGAAGTTCCGGCTGCTCGAAGATCCCCGGGCAACCGCAGAGCTCGCCGAGTCGCTTGCCGCCCGGCTCTCCCCGAAGCGGGTAGACGTCGTGCTGTCGCCGGCGATCGGCGGCATCGTGCTCGGGTTCGCCACCGCTCTTGCCCTGGGGACGCGCTTCATCTTTGCCGAGCGCGAGGCGGGGGAGATGCGGCTACGCCGTGGCTTCGCGGTCCGGGAGGGCGAACGGGTGGCCGTGGTCGACGACGTCGTGACCACGGGGGGTTCCCTCCAGGAGGTCCTGGCCCTCGTGGCACCGGGGGAGCTGGTCGCGGTGGGAGGTTTGCTCGACCGCTCGGGGGCGCTCGACCTGCCGTTCGAGATCACTGCGCTCGCTCGTCTCGACGCCCCGTCTTGGGAGGCCCAGGGGTGCCCGCTGTGCGCCCGGGGCGTCCCTCTCGTGGCCCCGGGAAGCCGGCACCTGCCCTCGCCGGCGGCCTCTTGAAATTGGGGGGGTGCGCTCGACCACCGAAATCCTCTATAAATATCCAACGCGAAAGGAGGTTGAGCCGATGTTTTGGGTGCTGGCGCTGCTGCTCATCATTGTAGGGGTGCTGGCTGTCATGGGGATCGCCGTCCGCGGTAAGTGGTAGGCGGTTCTCCTCGGTTTCTGCCTCTCCCGTAACGTCCGGCTCCAGGAGCACTGAGCCGGCGCCCGGGGTTCGGGAGTCGAGCCATGGGGTCCGCGAACCCTCATGGTCTCGACACCCGAGCGGCGTGACCGCGCGATGCCCAGGCTCCGCGCGCCCGCGAAGAGCCGGGCCGCAGCCGCTACGACGAGTTCGCCGGGCAGACGTCGACAGCTGTCGGGCGCGGGGCGTTCTTCGCCGCGGCCCCCTGCTCTTCGTCGCCTGGGCCCTCGACCTACCCGCCGTTCAACCCAGCGAGGCGTGGCAGACCGCGATCCAGACCGTCACGTTGATCCACACGTTCCTCCTGGTCGCCAACCCGGAGACTCCGATCGGCGCCGCGGACGGCTCGCTCCCTGTCGGAACTGGTCACGTGAGGGTCGCCTGGGCGACCTCGGCGAGCCGGTCGGCACGCCGCCGGTCGTCCTCGCGGAGATAGCGAACCGCGTCGCGGAGGCGGACCCGGCGGCGGTTCCCCACCCGCCGGAAAGGCAGCCTGCCCTCGTCGAGCAGCCGAACGGCGTACTGCCGGGACACCCCCAGGAGGCTCGCGACCTCCCCGGTGCTCAGTTCCTTTGCCATCGGGACGACGCTCGGCTCTCGCCCTCGGCCGAGCGCTTCAAGGATCTCGGCGAGCATCTCCACCGCGGAACGAGGAACGACGACCGTCCGGTCACCACCTCGGCCCGCAACGGTCACCTTCAACTCCTCGTCGTCGTCGCTCTTGAGGAACGACTCCAGTTCTGACGCGGCAACCTGGGTGAGACGCGGGCGCTGGATGGCTGCTCGCTGCTCCTGCATCGATGTCATTGGATCGTTCTTCGGCGCTGCCGCGGTAAGACGGGCGCTGCTCCTACGTCCAGTGATACCCCAAGTTGCGGATAAACGCAACTCCGCTCAGACGGTCAATGCAAGTTGGGTCAGCGCGAGGGCAGGCGCGACCGGGGCCCTGCTTGTGCCCCGACCAGCCAGGTTCGCGATTTCCTGAGATTGCCCGGGCCCGCGCGATGAGGCGCGCGACCCTTCTGTTCAACGTCGAGCAGGAGGCGACTCATGGTCAGGGCGCGCAAGCTCAGCGGGCAGGAGGCTCAGCGGCTGATCATCCGACGCGGCGGAGGCAGCCGGTCCGTGGTGACCTGGCGCCGAGCCATGGTCGCTCTGGCGTCGGCACAGGGTCAGTCGGTTGCGGTCATCGTCAACATGGTTCAGACCTCCGAAGACCGCGTGCGCGAGATGATCCGCAACTTCAACGACGTCGGCACGGACTCGCGGCACCCGCACTGGAGCGAAGGCCGGCCACGTTCAGGCCGCAGGTCGGGCCCGGATCATCCGCATCGCCGTGCAGCGCCCCGAGAAGTTCGGCCTGCCCTTCATGACCTGGAGCCTCGCCAAACTCAGGGACTACCGCGTCCGGCGCCGGGTTGTCACGTCGATCTCAGGAGCGCCTTCGATCCTGGCCGAGGAGCAGATCACGTTCCAGAAGACCAAGACGTGGAAGGAGTCCCCGGACCCCGACAACAAGGCCAAGCTCGCCGCATCGAGGAGGTGATCGAACGATGACCCGAGCGGGTCGTCGCCTTCGACGAACTCGGTCGTGCTCGCAATCAAGCCGAACGCCGGCGTGTGCTGGGCACCGGCGACCAAGCCCCAGCGTCTCCCCGCCGCCTACCGCAAGCCGCACGGGTGCGGCAGTTCATCGGCTGCTACCACGTCGGCGCTGACCGGCTCACGGGCTGGATTGTCAAGCGCAAGGCACCAAGCCGACCCTCGACGCCCTGCAGCGCATCAGGGCTCGTTTCCCCGACGGGGAGCGCATCTACGTCATCTTGATCTTGGACAACCTCAACCACCACAAGAGCCGGGGCGTGCTCGACTGGGTGGCTGCCAACGCCGTCGAGCTCTGCTTCACGCCGACGTACGCCTCATGGGCGAATCCGATATCGAGTGTCACTTCGGGGGATCCGCCACTTTGTGTTGACGAACTGCACCTACCCGAACCACCGAGCCTTGGCCGCCCGCTGGCACGCAACGCCCGCGACCCAGAGCTCCGCAAGGTCCTGCGGGGCGCGCAACGGAAGCTTCGGAGGTAGCGAGCACTCAGGCGACGCCAGGCTGCTTGAACGCGATGTCACGAAAGCGCGCGAAGGTTCCTGTCGCGGGCGCTAGCTTGACTTTCCGTTTTACGGCTGATCGGCTCCTGGCCGAGAGCCGGGATTGCTGGTCTGACGTGCCCATTCGCGCCTGGCCGCTCCGGCCGGAGCTGTATTGCCCCTGAGAGTTCTCTCGGA
>JBOGWP010000016.1:0-24564 GCA_050693875.1 Actinomycetota bacterium | reverse complement strand
CCTTCCTCTCGGTGCTCGTGACCGAGGGGGCGGACATCCGGGCGGTCGCCACGGCGGGCCGGACCATCCCCGCCGCGCTGAGGCGAGCCCTGGAGGAGCGCGACCCCACCTGCGTGATTCCCGGCTGTCCCAACCGGCGCAGGCTCGAGATCGACCACGTGATCCCGCGGTGCCGGGGAGGGCCGACCCGCTTTGGGAAGCTACTCGATCTACCAGGTCGAGTACAGCCGCAACCGCTGTTCAAGGTCGGCGGCGAGATGGACCGCGTCTTCAACGCGGTGCCGGCGCATCACCGGCAGAAGACCTTCGGGGGCTGGAGGCTGAGCGGCGGGCCGGGGGCGTGGGTGTGGGAGCCGCCGCGGGTGCCGCCGACCGACTGGGAACGGTCACCGCCCTGAGATACGGCCGGGGAACGGCGAAGGGATCGGTGGAGGGGCTATCCCACAATCCGAAGCACGGCCCCGGACAGCGACGCGACGTACATCTCGCCCCCGGCGTCCTCGCCGAAGGAGGCGAGTTGCGGGGCCTGCAGGCCGGGGGAGTGCTCCGCCACCACCCTCCCCCCCGACACCTGGATTGCCCGGACCTGGCCGATGCAGAAGTCAGCGAAGAGGAAGAGCCCCCGCAGGGACGCGACCTTACCCCGGTACACGCCGCCCGCGACGATCGAGCAGGCTCCGCCGCTGAGCGGATAGGTGAGGACGGGACGTACGAGCCTCCGCTCGTCCAAGCGCTCGCCGCTGAAGGGGATGTCGCCCTCAAAGGCTCGCCAGCCGTAGTTGGCGCCGGGCGCATCCCGCGCCGCGACGACGTCGAGCTCTTCGAAGCGGTTCTGTCCGACGTCCCCCACGTAGAGATCGCCGCTGGCATCGAACGAGAACCGCCAGGGGTTGCGAAGGCCGTACGCCCAGACCTCGGGGCGCGCCCCCTGGAGAGAGACGAAGGGGTTGTCGCCGGGGATTCCGTAGGGCCTCCCCTGCGATGGGCGACGCGGGTCGATGCGGAGCAGCTTCCCGAGAAGCTCGCCGAGGTCCTGCGCCCGGTTGCCGGGGTCCCCTCCGGACCCGCCGTCGCCGAGGCCGATCAGCAGCATGCCCGAGCGGTCGAACAGCAGCAATCCCCCGTTGTGGTTGGGGAAGGGCTGGTCGACGAAGAGCAGCTCCCGGCGGGTCGACTCGTCCGCCCGGTTGACGTCGTCGCGCCGCGCCCGGTACTCGACGACACGCGTGTCGCCGGATCGGTCGGTGTAGTCGACGTAGAAGAGGCCGGTGGCGGCATAGTCGGGCGCGAACGCCATCGAGAGCAGCCCCTGCTCGTAGCCCGTCGTGACCTGATCGGAGATGTCGAGGAACAGGGTGCGCCGTCCATCCGGGGCGAGCACTTGGATGCGTCCCCCCTTCTCGACGACGAACAGCCTGGGGTCGCCGGGTGGCGCGCTCACGTGCACCGGCTGGCTGAACCGGCCGACCTCTTCGAAGCGGGCTCGCACCTCACCGCGAGGAGAAGGCGATGGGGACGGTGAGGGCGCCGGCGGCGGAGGGGAGCCAGCCGCCGTTGTGCTCGGGGTCGGACTGCGGTGTGGGGAGGTCGTCCGGGGGGCGCGGGAGCATGCCGAGAGCCCGATCAGGAGGATGAGCGCGGTCGTGACGGGACGCCGAAAGGAAGCCTCCCGACCGGTTGTTTGTGCTTGCATTGCAGCTATATGCTGGCATTCCTGCGCCGTTACTCTCGGCAGGCGACCTCGCCCCAAAGTAGGTGCCGATGGAAGACCTCGATATCGGCGTCGTGCAATCGAAGGATCTCGCCTCCATCACGCTCACCGGCGAATTCGACATGGCCGCCGAGGATCGTGTGCGGAAGGCGTTCGAGCAGGTCGAGTCGACGTCTCCGCTGGTGTTGCTCATCGACCTCCGCGGGTTGACCTTCGTCGACTCGACGGGGTTGCGCCTGCTGCTGGCGGCCCAGCTGAGGGCCGAGGATGCCGGCAGGCTGGTGGGCCTGCTGCGTCCACCCGACCGGGTCCACAAGGTGTTCTGCGTCGCCGGACTCCACGAGCGGCTGAGCTTCGTCTCGGAGTGCGACCTCGCTCCGGGGGCCTCGCCTCCTGACCGACCGGACGGGTGACGCAACCGCGACGCGCTGATTTGGTAGGCTCGGCGCGGCCGTCATCGCCGCGCCAGACGCGACGCCCGAAGCGCCCAGGCCGGGGACGCCGATGGATGGAAACCAAGGTTGGAGTTGCGCGGCGATGTGCGCTTGCCGCCGCAGGATGGGGAGGGATGTGACGGGCGCCGACGCTCGCCCTGTCGTCGCGCTACGGGAGTCCTGAATGAGTGAGCTCGAGGTTCGCCGGGAACAGCCGGCGGACGGTGTGATCGTGGTTGCGCTCGTGGGCGAGCTCGACCTGTCGACCGCCGAGGAGGTGGACTCCGAGCTGGCCTCCGCCGAGCTGGAGGATCCACGGGTTCTCGCGCTCGATCTCCAGGGCACGACCTTTCTCGACTCCACCGGGCTGCGCACCGTGATCCGTGCCGACGAGGAGCGCCGCCGGAAAGGGCGGCGACTTGCGGTGCTGCCCGGACCTGAGAACGTGAAACGCATCTTCTCGCTCACCGGACTCGACGAGCAGCTGTGGATGGTCGCCGACCGGGGCGATCTTCTCACCACCTCATGAGCTCCGCCATCCAGATCTCGCTTCGCTTGCCGGCCACGCTGAGCTCCGTCGGGGCGGCGCGCCGCTCGGTCGAGACGGGGTTGGAGGACTTCGTCGATCGAGACCTGCTGGACAGTTCGGCGTTGGTTGTGAGCGAGCTGGTCACGAACAGCCTGCGGCATGGCGTCCTGGCACCGAACGCCTCGATCGAGGTCCGCGTGACTGCGAACGAACGGTACCCGGATCGAAGTGATCGACCGCGGGATCGGCTTCGACCCGGCGTCGCTACGCCCGCCCGAGCCCGAGGCACTGGGGGGCTGGGGCCTGTTTCTCGTCGAGCGTCTGTCGAGCCGTTGGGGCGTGTCTACCGACGGCGCTACCCGGGTGTGGGCCGAGATCCCGGCCGAGCCAGCCTGAGCCTGCCGGCCCGCCTGCACCTGCTCAAAAGAAGTCCGACATCCACGGCTTCGGGCCGGCAAACGCGGCCGTGAGCAGCTCGATCTCCCGGTCGCCGGCTCCACCCAACCCGCCCGACCGAACCGCGTCGGCGGGGGTGAGCCAGCCGGAGTACATGGCGGCAAGGGTCCCGACGCCGATCCGGGTAGCCGCGCGCTCGACGCGACGCACTCGCCCCCGTCCCTCCTCGAGCTCCAGGCGGAGCGCGCCGCAGTTTGCTCGCACGACGGGGTCGGCAACCTCGATCTCCACCGAGCCCTCGACCGTTCTGGGGTATCCCCGAGCCTCGAGGGCGGCAGCGGGGTCGACGATGCGCATCATCCAGTGGAAGGCTCGATCGAGCAGTGCGTCCTGCTCGCTGAAGAACATGTGCAGCGGCTCTTCGACGCTCCCCACCCAGACGAGGTCGAGCGCGAGCGAGCGGTGTCCGGCCACGAAGCTGAGCAGCGAGCGCGCCGCCGCCGGGCTCGCCCAGAACAGGTCGCGGCACACGAGCGAGTAGCGCCACTGCGCCTCGCCCGATCCGCGTTCCTGGGTGAAGACGAGGTACCCATCGACCCGCTCGCCGTCGTATACGGCGTAGCGGTAGATCATCTCCTCCTGCGGCTCCCGCCTCCCGAGGGTCCGTTCCTTCCACCACCACCCGGGCCGGTCGATCGGCCCGTTCCCGGCGGCGGCCACGCGCCGATAGCAGTCCCCGATCGCATCGATGGCGTCGTCGCCCCAGGCGCGCACGACGTGCGCGCTCGGCCGGGGAATCGCGGCGATCGGCACCCGATAGCGCACGTGCGCCCCCGCAAGCTCGAACCCAACCCGCCGGTAGGTCGGGAGCGTCGACGGAAACAAGGTGGAGATCGGCATGCCGGCGGCGCCGGTCTCGGCGAGCACCTCCCGGACCAGGGCGCGCGCCAGCCCCCGCCCCCGGGCCTCGGGCGCCACCTTCACCGACGCGATCCCGGCGCAGCGCACCGAACGGCCGCCGAAGAAGTGGGCGATCGGCAGGATGCTCAGCGCCGCCTGGATCCGGCTTCCCTCGACCAGGACGCGGCCTCGCTCCACCGGCGCGTCCCGCGCCCGCTCCATCATCCGCGGGGCGAGGTTGAAGGCCTGTGAAGTGATCTCGAGGACGCGCTCCTGGTCGTCCTCGGTCATCGGGCGGACCTCCATCGCAAGCCTTGGCTGCCGGTCGGTCAGGCCCGTTCGGGCCCGGCATCGCTTCCGCTCGCCGCCTGCTGCGTGCCGGAGCGCTCCAGGGACTCGGCCAGCGCGGTCAGGAGGAAGGCACCGAACCTCGCCGCGTCCGCCGAAGGGAGCTGGACGGTTCCGGCGCACGACTCGCCGTGCCAGACCGAGATCACGACGAGATCCTGGTCGGGATGCCAGGTTGCCCGCAGCGCGTGTCCACGGCCGTCCACGAGGATCTCTCGCCGTGCCGGGAGCCGCTGCACCTCGCCCACGTTTCCACAATGGCTCCCCAGAGGCGGCAGGTCAATGGCTCCCTCACTAGCCCGGCTTGAGGTGCCGAAGTTCGTGCGAATGAGTCCGGGTTGGGGACGCGAGCCCACCAGGGGCGTACCCAAGCGGGGCCCGGCAGGCACCGAGCGAAGCGAGGCCCTGCCGGCATTGAACGACGCCGCCGGAGGCTCGGCTCGCCGAGCGAGTAGAGGCGGGCCGACATTCGAGTAGAGGCGAGCCGACATTGAGGACCGCGGCCGGAGGCCGCCCCTTGCCTTGTCCAGCCTGTACCGGGGAGCGAAGCGACCCGCTAGATATGGGGCCCAGATCGGAGCGGGGCCCGCGTCGCCCTCGGGCGCGTGATGCTCCCGACCGGCCTCCTCGGAGCTTGCTGACGGGGGTTACCCGCCCTACCAGGGCAGCCCGACGGCCGTCGCGAGGAACTTCAGGAACGGCTGCATCGACCGGCATGCCGACAGAAACGTGGTCATGAAGGACGGCTCGGAGAGTTGCTGGTCCTCCAGCGGCGCCGAGGTCACGAAGCTCTTGCGCTTCAGATCCTCGATGAACGCGTGATCCGGTGGATATCCCTGCGGGGGCCGCTTCAGCGTCTCGCCCCCCATGAGGGTGGTACGGCGGGCCTTGCGCCATGCCGCCGGTTGCTCGTCGATGGCCCGGCGGATGGCGGTGAGCGCCGGGGGATCGGGCTGCCACATGCCCCCTCCGACGAAGCATTCCTCGGGCTGGAGGTGGAGATAGACGCCCGGGGCATGGACGTCCTTTCCTGTCGAATGACGAAAATGCGCGCCGGCATACGTCTTATATGGGGACTTGTCTTTCGAGAAACGGACATCGCGATGGATCCGAAAGAGCGACCCACCGACCGGGCGAGGATCAGCGACCAAATGTGGACTGATCTTTGCCCGACGAGGGCCGACATCCTGGATGAAGTCGAGGAACGGCTCGCGCACGACGCGCTCGTATCGCTCCCTGTTCTTCGCGAACCAGTCGCGATCGTTGTGCTCTTTCAATTCAGAAAGAAATCCGAAAAGCTCAGGTGTGAAATAGGGTTTCGTCGTCTTGCTCGTCGCCGGCATCCCCCGACCTCCTTCGCTCAGCAGCGGCTGGTCGGCTCATCGTATCGTCCCGACACGGACAGGGGGGAGTCGCGTGCGGACGCATGGACCTTGCCGCTACTTCGGCGATTTACACAGTGTGAACGGCACATTTCGGCACCGTTAATCTCCCATCACGCAGGCGCCGGCGTCGCACGAGGCTCCGAACCTTGCCCTCGAAGCTGAGCCCGCGCCCGAGCCTGTCGGCGGGCCATCTCATGGTCCATTCGACACGTCATGCCGGACGCATACGCGTCTGCCTGGCATGTGCATTACTCGGGGAATTGCCCACTTCATGGGCGAAAGGTCGAGGTCGGTGTCATCGGGTTCGTAATGCTTGCTTCGGTGTCGCCGATCCGAGGGTGGGTTAGCTTCGTGCGTACCCGTCAAGGCCCGATGTGAACTCTTCGCAAACCGCGTGCGGAGATGTTTGAAACCCCCGAGCAACGGCAAAGACACGCGGTGTAGTAGCGTTGATTCGTCCACAGGGGGTCGCTGAGAGAAATTTTCGCTCGGCCGCACCGCAGCAAGCGGGCGCTTCGGCAAGGGCGCCGAGCACACCACCGGCACGGTCTCGAGGGATCGGCGCGGGGGAGGTCCGACGAAGTTGGGCCCACATGAAGCAGATCGAGCGGCGTTCGCCGGGAACCAGGCGTTGCGCTAAGATTCGATAAAACGGAAAAGATAGAAAATCGCCTCAGCCCGGAAGTGCCTTCGCCTTGTCAGCGGCCGAGGGTCAGGGGCGGGGACCGGAGGGGGATCGCACAGACGCCCGGAGACCGGTTCTGCGATGGGAGCGCCGCCGGTAGAGAGAAGTCGTTCGTGCGGCCCGTCTTGCGAGTGGCCGGCAGGGCGGCACGAATGCGCCTCGAGCCAAGAAGCTTTAGGGAGGCGAAAGGGTGACAGTCCCCCACGGGGGGAGAAGCACGAGGCCCGAAAGGGCAGAAAGGAGCGGGTCATGGACACGACCAAACAGGCAGGGGGTCTCTTCAAGACCTGGACCGATACTCAGGTCAAGGTGTGGGACAGCTGGGTGCAGGCACTTCGCGGCTCCGCAGGCTTCAACGCCACCGAGGGCTGGGAGCACGTCCAGAAGACCACGCTGGAAACCTGGGAGGACGCCGTAAGGAAGGCTCTCGACGCCCAGTCCGAGTGGGCCAGGGTGTGGACCGAGGGATTCGTCGGCGGCGAGCGCACGCCGGAGGAAGTTGCCGAGGGCGCCCGAGTCGTCCAGGAGATGGTGAGAAGCTGGATCGAGGCCCAGCAGCAGCTGTGGGAGAAGTGGTTCGACCTGGCGAAGAAGGTTACGCCTGCGACCTTCACCCGCGGCTTCGAGAAGGTGACGGAGGCCTGGCAGCAGGCGCTGCGCAAGGCCACCGAGGCCCAGCGCGAGTGGGGTGCGGCGGCACGAGAGACTGCCCCCTCCCGCAGCGCCAAAGCCTCGGCATAGTCGACTCGACCGCTAGAGGCAGGTCTCGCGATGTTCTCGGGACAAGCTGAGGTCGCGCGCGCCTGGGTCGAGGGCCAGCGGACGGCGTGGGAGGCCTGGGCCGCCGTCTGGACCCCGCCATCGGCCGCGAACGCAACAGGCCAGCCGATGGGCCAGTGGGCGCAGGCCGCCCTCAAGGCCCTCGAGGTGCTGGGCGAGGAGGTCGCACCTGTCGCCGAAGGTGTGGCGCAGGGGGCCCTCTCCGCCCAGCGCCGGCTGGCGTCGTTCCTCGAGATGTCCGTGCGTGTCTGGTCGGGCATGGCCGAGCACGGTGCGCGGCCGGAGAGCTGGTTGCGAAGCCTCGACCCAAGCGGCGTCGACGGCTCCGCCGGCCCCTGGTTGTCGCCCACGGCTCTGTCGGACCTCGGCAAGCTGTGGGGAATCCAGGTCGAGGAGCTGTGGAAGCTCTCGGCGCCGTGGATCGAGGCCTTGCGGCTCGATCCGGAGCAGCTGCGCGGCGTTGCCGCCGGGGACCATTCCGCTCTGGTCAGATTCGCCGACGTCTACTGGGACGCGTACGAGCGATCGTTCGGCCGGCTCCTCGAGAGCCCCAGCATGGGCTATACGAGGGAGTTCAACCAGCGGTTGGTCCAAACGTTCAACGCCTGGTTGGAATTCCGGCGGGCGAGCTTCGAGTACCAGGCGGCATTGAACGACGCATGGACGCGCACCCTCGACGAGGTGATGCACGATCTGGGAGCGCTCGCCGAGCGAGGCAAGGTCATCACGTCGTTCCGTGACCTCCTGACCTTGTGGAGCGAGACCAGCGACCGGGTTGTGATCGAAGTCTTCAGCTCCCCCGAGTACGCCAGGCTGCAAGGAAGAGTCCTCAACGCGGCGATGGCCTACCGGCTTCGTGAGCGGGAGACCGTCGATCTGTTCCTCAAGATGAGCCACGTGCCTACGCGGGCCGAGGTGGAGCAGGCCAGCCGGGAGATTCACGAGCTGCGCAGGGAGCTGCGGCAGCTCCGCAGGGCGGTGAAGGCCGGCGGTGGAAATCGCCCCACTGGAGGCGAGGGCCCACCCAAGCCGGAGCCGGGGAAGCCAGCATCGATCACTGCGACGGAAACGTCGAGCAAGAAGGCATCGAAGGCCGAAGGGGCATCGAAGCCCCGGCGCAAGCCCGCAACGGCAAAGGGCGGCGATACGACTCGACGGTCCGAGGCAGACGCGGCGGCGGCGCCCGAACGCCCGGGCGGGGCAGAGAGTGGGATCAGGGCCGAGCTCGATGTGCCCGGGCCGACGGCGAGGAAGAGGGAAGGAAGGTATGAGCCTTGAGCGGCAGAGGATCAGCCGAACGTCGAGACCCGGAAGCCACCCCGTGGCCGGTACGTATCAGCGCCACCGAGGCAGTCCGGGAGCTCACCGAGCTGTCGGAACGGGCCGTCAAGGGGATCGACATCCTGAGCAGAACTCCCGACGAGGCGATCGAGCCGGGGGTGACGCCGAAGGAGGAGGTCTGGCGAGATGGCAACGTCGTGCTGTACCGATACACGCCGATCGTCGAGCGCCCGCACCCGATTCCGCTGCTCATCACCTACGCGCTCGTCAACCGGCCCTACATGGTCGACCTCCAGGAGGACCGCTCGATCGTCCGCCATCTCCTGGAGCTCGGGATCGACGTGTACCTCATCGACTGGGGGTACCCCACTTCGAACGACCGCTGGCTGACCCTCGACGACTACATCAACGGCTTCATGAACGACTGCGTCGACTACCTGCTCGACGCCCACGACCTCGAACAGGTGAACCTCCTCGGGATCTGCCAGGGAGGGACGTTCAGCCTCTGCTACAGCGCCCTGCACCCCGAGAAGGTGAAGAACCTGGTCACCATGGTCGCCCCCGTCGACTTCCACGTGCACGGGCTGCTCAACCAGTGGGCCCAGTGCATCGATGTCGATCTGATGGTGGATGCGCTCGGGAACGTCCCCGGCGAGTTCCTCAACTGGGGCTTTCTGATGCTGCGCCCCTTCCAGCTCAACTTCCGCAAGTACCTGGACGTGCTCGACGTCCTCGACGACGAGCGAAAGCTCCAGAACTTCCTGCGGATGGAGAAATGGATCTTCGACAGCCCGGACCAGGCCGGAGAGGCGTACCGGCAGTTCATGAAGGACTTCTATCTCGGAAACAAGCTGGTCCGAGACGAGGTCCGGATCGGCGGCCAGCAGGTGCGTCTCGGCGACGTCCGCATGCCGGTGCTGAACCTGTACGCCGAGGAGGACCATCTGGTGCCTCCGCCGTCGTCGATCGCGTTGGGGGAGTACGTGGGCACGAGCGACTACACGGCTCGCTCGTTCCCCGTCGGACACATCGGAATGTACGTGAGCGGAAAGGTGCAGCGTGATCTCCCGCCCACGATCGCCGACTGGCTAAAAGAACGCGGATAGGCCGCGGGGCCCGGCCGGCGGTCCCGACACATCGAACAGGAGGACAGATGGCCATCGCGCCACAACGCGCTCATCCCTCGACGAATGGTCGTTCCGGGGACGCCGATCCCCAGGAGACGGCCGAGTGGCTCGAGGCGATTCGGGATGTCGTTTCGGATCGCGGCCCCCGGGGCACCGCATCGCTCCTCGGCGAGGTCGTCGCCGAGGCGCAGCGCCGCGGCGTTCAGCTCACCTCCCCGCTCTCGACGCCGTACGTCAACACGCTGGGCCCCGATCAAGATCCGGATGCGGTCGGCGACGAGGCGCTCGAGGCCCGCATCCGCCGGATCATCCGGTGGAACGCGGCGTCGATGGTTCTGCGGGCCAACAAGATGCATGCGGGCATCGGAGGCCACCTCGCCACCTACGCGTCGTCGGCGTTTCTTTACGAGGTGGGCCTCAATCATTTCTTCCGCGGGAAGGACCATCCCGGCGGCGGGGACCAGGTGTTCATCCAGGGCCACGGCACGCCCGGCATCTACGCCCGTGCCTATCTCGAGGGGCGCCTCAGCGCAGAGCAGCTCGACCACTTCCGCCGTGAGGCGGCGTGGAACGGCGGGCTCTCCTCGTACCCGCACCCGCGCCTCATGCCCGACTTCTGGGAGTTCCCGACGGTATCGATGGGCCTGGGAGCGATCAACGCGATCTATCAGGCGCGATTCAACCGGTATCTCGAGCACCGTGGGATCAAGGACACCTCGGACCAGCGCGTCTGGGCCTTGCTCGGTGACGGCGAGATGGACGAGCCCGAAGCCGTCGGCGCGCTGCACATCGCCGCCCAGGAGCATCTCGACAATCTCGTCTTCGTGGTCAACTGCAACCTGCAGCGCCTCGACGGTCCGGTCCGCGGCAACGGGAAGATCATTCAGCAGCTCGAGGCGCTCTTCCGCGGCGCCGGCTGGCATGTCATCAAGGTGGTCTGGGGCCGCGGATGGGACCAGCTCCTCGCCAACGACACCGAGGGGGCGCTCCTCCAGAAGCTCAACGCGACCGTCGACGGGGAGTTTCAGCGCCTCGCGACCGAGTCCGGCACGTACCTTCGGGAGCACTTCTTCGGCTCCGACGCTCGCGTCACCAAGCTCGTGGAGCACCTCTCCGACGAAGATCTGCGCCGGCTGCGTCGCGGCGGTCACGACGAGCGCAAGGTATTCGCGGCGTACCGCGCCGCCACCGAGCACACTGGGGCGCCGGTCGTGATCCTCGCGAAGACCGTGAAGGGATGGGCCCTCGGTTCGCAGGTCGCCGGACGGAACTCGACCCATCAGATCAAGAAGATGGACGAGGAGGAGCTGGCGCGCTTTGCCGAACGCCTCGGCCTCGAGATTCCGGCGAAGCAGCTCTCCGGCGACGAGCTTCCCTTCTTCCATCCCGGCGCGGACTCCGACGAGGTCCGGTACGTGAAGGAGCGTCGCGCCGAGCTGGGCGGTTTCCTGCCCGAGCGGAGGGTGCGTTCCATGCAGGTGCACCTGCCCGATCCGAAGGCCTACGCCGCGTTCGACCCGGGCACCGTGGAACGCCAGCAGGAGGTCTCGACCACGATGGCCTTCGTGCGGCTCCTGCGCGATCTGCTCAAGGACAAGGAGTTCGGGCGCCGCGTCGTCCCGATCATCCCCGACGAGGCGAGGACTTTCGGGATGGAGTCGATGTTCAAGGACTTCAAGATCTACGCCTCGACCGGGCAGCTCTACGAGCCCGTGGACGCGTCGATGCTGCTGTCGTACCGGGAGGCCCGCGATGGGCAGATCCTCGAGGAGGGGATCACCGAGGCGGGATCGATGGCCTCGGCCACCGCCGCGGGGACAGCCTACGCGACCCATGGCGAGCCGATGGTGCCGTTCTTTCTCTTCTATTCGATGTTCGGGTTCCAGCGAGTCGGCGACCTGATCTGGTCGTTCGGCGATTCCCGTGGCCGCGGCTTCCTCCTGGGATGCACCGCCGGACGCACGACGCTGAACGGCGAGGGCCTCCAGCACGAGGACGGCCATTCGCACCTGCTCGGCTCGTCGGTGCCGAACTGCCGGGCCTACGACCCGGCATTCGCCTACGAGACCGCCGCGATCGTGCGAGACGGGCTTCGGCGGATGCTCGATGGGGGCGAGGACATCTTCTATTACCTGACCCTCTACAACGAGAACTACGTGATGCCTCCCAGGCCAGAGGGCGACGAGATCGACGAGGGGATCGTGAAGGGCATCTACCGATTCCGGTCCGCCCCCGAGGAGCGCCGGCACCGGGCGCAGCTCTTCGGCTCGGGATCCATCCTGGCGACCCAGGTGCTGCGTGCCCAGGAGCTGCTCGCCGGGCACCACGACGTCGCCGCCGACGTCTGGAGCGTCACCTCGTACAAGGCGCTCCGCGAGGATGCGCTCGCCGCCGAGCGCTGGAACCGCCTCCATCCCGATGAGGCCCCGCAGACGCCGTACCTCGAGAAGGCCCTGAACGGCTCGGAGGGGCCCGTGATCGCGGCAAGCGACTGGGTGAAGTCGGTACCCGATCTGATCGGACGCTTCGTCCCGGCAACCTTCGTCCCGCTCGGCACCGACGGCTTCGGCCGCAGCGACACGCGGGAGAGCCTCCGGCGTCATTTCGAGATGGATGCCGAGCACATCGTCGTCGCCACGCTCGCCACGCTGGCGCGATGGGGCGAGGTCAAGTCGAAGGTGGTGACGGATGCAATCGAGCGGTACGAGATCGACCCGGAACGCGTGGATCCCTTGGTGGCGTGAGGTTGGAGAACCGATGAGACGGACGAAGTTGATCTGTACGGTTGGGCCGGCGAGCATCGGCCGGCTTCCTGCCCTCGTCGCCGCAGGCATGGACATCGCGCGCATGAACTTCTCCCACGGAAGCGACGACGACCGCCGCGAGGCCTTCGAGGCCGTGCGCGAGGCAGCCAGGGAGGCCGGGCGGCGGGTCGGCATCCTCGCCGACCTCGCGGGCCCGAAGGTGCGTCTCGGCGACGTCACGACCGACGGCCTCGAGCTCGTCGAGGGCATGGCCTTCATCCTCGCCTCAGGCTCGGGCAACGGGAACGGTGACCCACGGGCCGACACCAACCATCCCGGGCTCGTAGGAGACGTCCGCCCCGGCGACCGCCTCCTGGTCGCCGACGGAACCGTCGAGCTCTGCGTCGTCGAGTGTGGTGAAGAGATCGTCACCCGGGTCGTTCGGGGCGGCGTCGTGCGCTCGCGGGCCGGCGTGACCGTGCCGTCCGAGCGCCTGTCGCTCCCCGCCCTGCCCGAGAAGGACCGGTTGGACCTCGCACGTGCGCTCGAGCTGGGGGCGGGCGCCATCGCGCCGTCGTTTGTGCGCGGAGGGGAGGAGGTGCGGGAGCTGCGGGAGCTGATTCGTGCCCGGCCGGCTGCGATCTTCGCCAAGGTCGAGACCCGCGCCGGGATCGAGCAGGTCGACGGTATCCTCGAGGAGGCGGACGGCATCATCGTGGGGCGCGGCGACCTCGGTTCCGAGATGCCCGCGGAGGAGATTCCGCATATTCAGAAAGACCTGATCCTGCGCGCCCGCACGATAGGGAAGCCGGCGATCGTGGCGACGGAGATGCTCCAGTCGATGACGGTGAGCTGGCGTCCCACGCGCGCCGAGGCAAGCGATGTCGCGAATGCCGTTCTCGACGGCGCCGAGGGGATCCTCCTCTCCGCCGAGACGGCCATCGGCCGCTACCCGGTCGAGGCGGCCAGTGCCGCCGTGCGCATCATCGAGGAGGCCGAGCGCGTCGTGGGCCTGCGAACCTCGCGGATGGCGCCCTGGGAGCAGGGAACCACCACCAGCGAAGCAGCGGAAAGGAGATACCAATGACCGAGACCGTGATCCTCTCGGCCGCCCGCACCGCGATCGGCAAATTCGGGGGCGCGATCGCGACCACGCCGGCGGTGGAGCTTGGGGGGCATGCGATCAAGGGGGCGCTGTCGAGAGCGGGAATCCCCGCCGACGGCATCGATTACGTGATCATGGGCCAGGTGCTGCAGGCCGGCGCCGGCCAGATCACCGCCCGGCAGGCCGCGATTCGCGCCGGGGTTCCCAAGAGTGTGCCGGCCCTGACGATCAACAAGGTGTGCCTGTCGGGTCTGAATGCGATCGCGCTTGCCGATCAGCTCATCCGGGCCGGCGAGGTCGACGCGGTCGTCGCCGGCGGGATGGAGTCGATGGATCAGGCTCCCTACCTCCTGCCCAAGGCCCGTGCCGGGTACCGGATGGGCGACGGGACCCTGGTGGACTCGATGATCTCCGACGGTTTGTGGGACGCCTTCGGTCACCGCCACATGGGCGATCAGTCCGACGACGTGAACAGAGAGCTGGCGATCGGACGCGAGGAGCAGGATGCTTGGTCGGCGCGCTCGCACACCCGGGCGGCAGCCGCCATGAGCGACGGCCGGTTTGCCGAGGAGATCGTCCCCCTCCAGATTCCGCAGAGGAAGGGCGACCCGGTCACCTTCGAGCGCGACGAGGGCGTTCGTCCGGACGCAACGCCCGAGTCGCTGGGCAGGCTGAAGCCGGCATTCCAGAAGGACGGCACGATCACGGCCGGCAACGCCTCCCAAATCTCCAACGGCGCGGCCGCGGTGATCGTCACGAGCCGGCGGCGAGCCGAGGAGCTGGGCATCGAGCCGATCGCCCGCATCGTGGCGCACGGGATGTCTGCGGAGGAGCCTCCCTACCTCCACACCGTTCCGGCCCTCGCCGTCGAGGCGGCGCTCAAGAAGGCCGGCCTCTCCGCGGGGGACCTCCAGCTCGTCGAGATCAACGAGGCGTTCGCGGCGGTTGCGCTGAACTCCACGCGGATGCTCTTCGGGGGCGACCCCCAGGCGGAGGAGAAGGTGAACGTGAACGGCGGGGCGGTTGCTCTCGGTCACCCGATTGGTGCCAGTGGCGCTCGCATCGTCGTCACGCTGCTCCAAGAGCTGCGGCGGCGAGGAGGCGGCATCGGTGCCGCGGCGCTCTGTGGCGGCGGGGGACAGGGGGATGCGCTGATCATCGAAGCCCTGACCGGTCGTTCCGCTGCAGCCGGTGCGCGTGGCCGCAAGGAGGTGGCGTCGTGATCCCCGAGATCGACAAGGTCGGGGTGGTGGGATGCGGCACGATGGGGGCCGGGATGTGCGAGGTCTTTTCCCGCGGCGGCCTCTCGGTGGTGTTCTGCGAGGTCTCGAAGGAGGCCGCGGAGCAGGGACATCAGCGGATCGCCCGCAGCGTCGAGTACGGCGTGAAAAGCGGGAAGTTGACGCAGGTACAGGGCGAGGCGATGCGGTCCCGCATCTCCTCGACGACTCGGTTGGAGGACCTCGAGGACTGCGACCTGGTCGTGGAGGCGGTGCCGGAGAGGATCGACCTCAAGAAGCAGATCCTGACGACGCTGGACGGGCTGGTGAGCCCCGAGGCGGTGCTCGCAACGAACACGTCGTCGCTGCCGGTCATCGACCTGGCGGTGGCGACCAAACGGCCCACCCGGGTGATCGGTCTTCACTTCTTCAACCCGGCGCCGATGATGCGTCTGGTCGAGCTCGTGCACACGGTGGCGACGGACATGGCCGTCGTCGAGGAGATCCGGGAGTTCGTCGAGGGGCTCGGCAAGGAGGCCGTCGTGACGCGCGACCGGCCGGGCTTCGTGGTCAACCGCTTGCTGTTCCCGTACCTGAATTCGGCGGTGCGGCTGCTGGATCAAGGCTATGCCGCCCGTGAGGACATCGATGCCGCGATGACGCTCGGATGCCGCCACCCGCTGGGGCCGCTCGCGCTGCTCGACCTCATCGGGCTCGACTCGGCCTACGAGATCTGCGACGTCTTGTGGCGGGAGTTCGGCGAGCACGTGGAGCCGCCGGCGTCGCTGCTGCGCCAGTACAGGGTCGCCGGATACCTGGGCCGCAAGACGGCCCGCGGCTTCTATCGCTACGAGGCACCGGGCTCGTCCCAGATCCTGGACTTCCACAAGAACGGGAGCCGCGAGCGGAGCTCGGGGGTCTCCACGGTCGGCGTCGTCGGGACCGGCCTGATGGCCTCCGGGATCACCCAGGTCGCCGCCGAGGCGGGCAACCGCGTGCTGCTGTGGGGCCGAAGCAACCGGTCCCTCGACAAGGCCCGCGCTTCGATCAGCAAGAGCCTCGAGAGGAAGGCGGCCAAGAAGAAGCTCGAACCCTCCTGGGTCGAGCAGGTCATCGGCCGCATCGAGCCCACCGGAACGTTGGGTCACCTGGCCGAGGCCGACCTCGTCGTCGAGGCCGTCGCCGAGGATCTCGAGCTGAAGAAGAGGGTGTTCCGGGAGCTCGACCTGTCGGTCAAGCCGAGCTCGGTGATCGCGACGACCACCTCGTCGCTGCCGATCGTCGAGCTTGCCGCGGCGACCGACTACCCCGGGCGCATCGTCGGGGTGCACTTCTTCAACCCCGCACCGCTCATGAAGCTCGTCGAGGTCGTGAGCACGGTTGCCAGCGAGGAGGAGGTCGAGGAGCGAGCCGCAGCCTGGGTCCGCGAGCTCGGCAAGGAGCCCGTGCGATGCTCCGACCGGCCGGGGTTCATCGTGAACTTCCTGCTGTTCCCGTACCTCAACGACGCAGTGCGGATGGTCGAGGCCAGCTACGGCACCCCCGCGGAGATCGACAACGCGGTCAAGCTCGGGTGCGGACACCCGATGGGTCCGTTCGAGCTCATGGACATCGTGGGTCTGGATGTGACGCAGGCGGTCCTCGAGTCGCTGCACAGGGAGTTCCGAGAGCCGCGCTACGCACCGGCGTCCCTGCTGGGCCACATGGTGCTCGCGGGGCTTCTCGGTCACAAGGCCGGCCGGGGCTTCTACGCCCACTGATTCGCATCCCTACGAAAGGAGGGGACCATGACCAAGAGCCATGCATCCTCGACATCACGGGGGGCGGGTTCGGCGGCGCAGCCGATGCTCGTCACCGTGGCGGAGCTCCGCGACTTCGCCGGCAAGCACCTCGGCTATTCGGGGTGGCGTGAGATCCCCCAGCGGGTCGTCGACTGGTTCGCCGAGGCGACGGGCGACCGACAGTGGATCCACGTCGACCAGGAGCACGCCGCCCGGGGCCCCTTCGGCTCGACCGTCGTTCACGGGTTCCTGACGCTCGCGCACTCCACCGCGCTTCTCGAGCAGGTGCTGGGGATCTCCGATGCCGTGCTGGTGCTCAACTACGGGCTCAACCGGGTTCGGTTTCCGGGTCCGTTGCGCGCCGGGGGCCGCGTCCGGATGGGCGTCGAGCTCGGGACGGTGGAGGAGTTCGTCGGCGGCGCGCAGACCGAGTACAAGCTCACCTTCGAGGCCGAGGGCGAGGAAAAGCCGTGCTGCGTGGCCACGCTTCTTTTCCGGTACTACTCGACGCTGCCGGCGGGGCTGCGGAAGCCGAAGGCGGGGACCACCTCGCGCGTCGAGCAGATCGCGCAACCTGTCTGAGTTCCCGGACCGAGGCGCAAAGGAGGACGAATGTCGGAGGAGAACAAGCAGCTCTACCGGCGCTTTGCCGAAGCGGTCTACAACGACAAGCAGGTGGACGCCGTCTCGGAATTCCTGAGCGACAGCTACGTCGACCACAACTCCTGGCCGGGCTACGAGCCCAACCGTGAGGGCTTCGAGCTGGCGGCGCGGGACTTTCTCGCCGCATTCCCCGACGCCCATGTCGAGATCCAGGACATGGTCGCCGAGGGCGACAAGGTCGTGATCTACCACCGGCTCGTCGGGACCAACGAAGGCGAGTTTCTGCGGGTGCCGGGGAGCGGGCGCCGGGTCGAGATCCCCGGTGTCGACATCGTGCGCATCGAGTCGGGCAAGCTCGCCGAGCGGTGGGGCTTGCTCGACCACCTGAGCCTGATCGGCCAGATCGGGGTGAGCCCGCCGTTCGGAGGCTGAGGGGCCCCGGCACTCCGGCCGGCGCCGGGAACTGAGGCGGTCCGAGCCGCACCGGCGGTCCCCTCGCGCCCGCGAATAGGAGGACGCCATGGCAGACGACAAACGCAAGGTCCATACCGCCCTCGTCCTGCAGGGAGGCGGGGCGCTCGGAGCCTACGAGTACGGCGTTCTCCGGGCGCTCTACGAGCAGCGCCCCGGCTTCCGTCCCGTCGCCGTGGCCGGCATCTCGATCGGCGCCATCACGGCCGCCGTGTTGGGGGGAGCGGCCGGCGACCCGATCGCGGCCCTGGACGGGCTGTGGCGCGCGGCTGACCGTGTTGCCACCGGTGCCGGTCTGGCTCCCTTCGCAGGTCGAGCGCTCCCTCGCGTTCTTCGGCAACCCGGGCATGTACCGGCTGCGTCCGGAGCTGTTCTCGGCCCCCTGGTCGGTGACCAGCTTCTACGACACCGCCCCCCTGCGCCGGACCCTCACAGAGCTGGTCGACCTCGAGCGGCTGAACGCGGAGGAGACCCGCGTGGTCGTCGGGGCAGTGAAGGTCGGCACGGCCGAGATGGAGTTCTTCGACCGCCATCGTCCCGGCGGCCTCACGCTCGAGCACGTGATGGCCAGCGGGAGCCTGCCCCCGGGCTTTCCCATGACCTCCGTGAACGGCGACTGGTACTGGGACGGCGGGCTCTTCTCGAACACGCCCCTCAGTCCGGCCATCGATGCGCTCGAGGAGGTGGAGGGCGGTGATCGCGCCGCCGTCCGCGAGCTCATCGTCGTGGAGCTGTTCCCGATGCAGGCCCCCGTCCCGCGGACCATGCCCGATGTGGTGGAGCGGATGGGCCGGCTGCAATACACCAGCCGGCTCAAGCTCGACCGGAAGTTCTTCAACAGGATCGACCGCGTCGTGGACCTCATCGACAAGGTCGACCAGGCGCTGCCCGGGAACAGCGACGTTCGCAACGACCCCCTCTACCGGAAGGTGCGCGGCTACCGGAAGATCAACCACTTTCACGTGGTGACCTCCAGCCTCCCCGACGAGCTCGCGAGGGCCTCGGACTTCTCCCGCGCCTCCATCGAGGGGCGCATCAGGGCCGGCTACGAGGACGCCCTCGCGCAGGGCATCGGCCGGCCGGCCGCAACGGAAGCCGCGCCGGCCGGACGGATCTAACCTGGGCCGCGGCCCGCGCCGGCCGGATTGGTTTAGCCGCCGCTGCCCGCTCCGGACGGGGTCAGGGTCTCCTGGAACTGGTCCGCCTCGGTGGATTCGTGCAGCGCCAGCGTCGACGCCGACCCGCCCGAGATCACCTGAGCGACCTCGTCGAAGTAACCGGTCCCGGCCTCGCGCTGGTGGCGAGTGGCGGTGTAGCCCTCGACCTCCTCGGCGAACTCCCGCTCCTGCAGCTCCGAGTAGGCGGCCATGCCCCGGTCCCGATAGTCGCGCGCCAGCTCGAACATCGCCAGGTTCAGGGCGTGGAAGCCCGCCAGCGTGACGAACTGGAACGTGTAGCCCATGGCGCCAAGTTCGCGCTGGAACCGAGCGATCGTCTCCTTGTCCAGGTACCTGCGCCAGTTGAAAGAGGGGGAGCAGTTGTAGGCGAGGATCTTGCCCGGGAACTCCCGGTGGATCGCCTCGGCGAATCGTCGTGCATCGCCGAGGTCGGGGGTTGCGGTCTCGCACCACAGGACGTCGGCATGCCGGGCGTAGGCCAGCCCCCGAGCGATCGCCAGATCGAGGCCCCCTTCGACCCGGAAGAATCCCTCCGGCGTGCGCTCACCGGTGACGAATGGCCGGTCCCGGGGGTCGATATCCGACGTCAGCAGCTTGGCGCTGTCGGCGTCGGTGCGTGCCACGAGGACGGTGGGGACGCCCATCACGTCGGCGGCGAGCCGTGCGGCCACGAGGGTGCGGATGAAATGGCCGGTCGGGACAAGCACCTTCCCTCCGAGGTGCCCACACTTCTTCTCCGACGACAGCTGATCCTCGAAGTGCACCCCCGCAGCCCCGGCCTCGATCATGGCTTTCATCAGCTCGTACGCGTTCAGGGGCCCGCCGAAACCGGCTTCCGCATCGGCCACGATGGGTACCAGCCAGGCTCGCGAGTGCTTGCCCTCAGCGTGCTCGATCTGGTCGGCCCGCTGCAACGCCCTGTTGATGCGCCGGACGAGGGCGGGGACGCTGTCGACCGGGTAAAGGCTTTGGTCCGGGTAGGTCTGCCCGGCGGTGTTGGAGTCCGCCGCCACCTGCCAGCCCGAGACGTAGATCGCCTGCAGCCCGCCGCGCACCATCTGCACCGCCTGGTTTCCGCTCAGGGCGCCGAGCGCATGCACGTAGCCGTCGCTGCCGTTCAGCATCTGCCACAGCCGCCGAGCGCCGAGATCGGCGAGGGTGTGCTCGACGTGGACCGATCCGCGTAGCCGGCCCACGTCGTCGCGGCTGTAGGGACGGCGAATCCCCTTCCACCGCTGTGCGCCGAGGTCGTCGTCGAGGACGTCGTAGCTGCTGCTCCCGTTCGTGGTCATTCGTACGGTCCCCCTTATCCGCCGATCGACAACAAGAGCTCGTAAGCCGGAATGGTCAGGAAGTCCTCGAATTCGGATGCGGTGGAGAGGCGCTCGAAGAGGTCGCGGGCCTCGTGGAGGGTGCCCGACCGGAAACGCTCCTCGCCGAGGCCGGCCCGGATCCCCTCGAGCTCCTCGTCGAGGACCCGCCGGAAGCGGTCGGGGGTGAGGGGGGCCCCGTCGTCGAGCGTCGCCCTGTGCCGCAGCCACTGCCAGACCTGCGCTCGGCAGATCTCTGCGGTTGCGGCGTCCTCCATCAGCCGGTAGAGAGGCACGCAGCCGAGGCCTCGCAACCACGTCTCCACGTACTGCACGCCGACGCGCACGCTGTGGCGCAGCCCCGCCTCGGTTCGCGTTCCCGACGGGACCGCGAGGAGGTCCGCCCCGGCCACGACGACGTCGTCGCGGGTGTTGGCGATCTGGTTCGGGCCGGGCATGTGCGCGTCGAACACCTCCTGGGCGACCCGCACGAGCCCGGGATGGGCAACCCAGGTTCCGTCATGGCCGTCTCGGACCTCCCGCAGCTTGTCGGCGCGCACCTTGTCGAGGGCGGCCCGGTTCGCCTCGGGGTCGTCCTTCGCGGGGATCTGCGCCGCCATCCCACCCATCGCGTGGATGCCCCGGCGGTGGCACGTGCGCACCACGAGCTGCGTGTACGCCCGGAGGAAGGGCTGCTCCATCGTCACCTGCTCGCGGTCGGGGAGCAGGAAGGCGGGGTGGTTCCGCAGCTTCTTGATGAAGCTGAAGATGTAGTCCCATCGCCCGCAGTTGAGCCCCGCCGAGTGCTCCCGCAGCTCCCAGAGGATCTCGTCCATCTCGAATGCGGCCGGCAGCGTCTCGATGAGCACGGTGGCGCGGATCGTGCCCCTCGCGATGCCCAGCGCCGCCTGCGCCTGGACGAAGACGTCGTTCCACAGGCGCGCCTCAAGATGGCTCTCGAGCTTCGGGAGATAGAAGTACGGTCCCGTGCCCCCGCCGATCAACGCCGCGGCGTTGTGGAAGAAGAACATGCCGAAGTCGAACAGCCCGGCAGGCACCGGCCGCTCGTCGACCAGGAAATGGTGCTCCCACAGGTGCCAGCCCCGAGGGCGGACCATCAGCGTGGCGGTGGTGGGCGCCAGCTCGTAGTGCTTGCCCGTCGCGCGGTCGGTGTGGGCGATCGTGCCCCGGACGGCATCGGAGAGGTTGACCTGGCCCTGCACCAGGTTGTACCAAGTGGGGCTGTTGGCGTCCTCGAAGTCCGCCATGAAGACCTTCGCCCCGCAGTTGAGGGCGTTGATGACCATCTTCCGGTCGGTCGGGCCCGTGATCTCGACCCTCCGGTCGAGAAGGTCGGCGGGGGTCTCGGCCACCCGCCACTCAGCCTCGCGGATCGAGGCGGTCTCGGGGAGGAAGTGCGGGCGAATGCCGGCATCGAATTCCATCTGGAGTGCCCGCCGGCGTGCGAGCAGATCGTCGACCCGGGGCCGGAACCACCGGGTGAGCTCCGCCACGAACGCCAGCGCGTCGTGCGTCAGGATCTCCTCGGAGCGCTCGCCGGGGGCCGCAGCAGACCGCACCGCGATGCGCATTGTGGTCGAGCCCATGGTGCGCGAATATTTACAAGCTGTTAACGTAGCGTCAATAGTCAGCTAGCAAGGCTGTAAAGCCCGGCGGGGTTTTGTCCGTCAAGGTGAAAAGGTTGTAAAGGCGGGGGAGTGGGGGAGACGGGACGGCTCGGGGCCAAGGTCCGCGCTCTGCGGCGCAGGGAGGGCCTGACGCAGGTCGCGCTCGCCGAGCGGCTCGGCATCTCCGCGAGCTACCTCAACCTGATCGAGCACAACCGGCGTCCGCTGCCGGCTCCGCTGCTGATCAAGGTCGTCCAGCTCTTTCAGATCGACGTGCAGGCGCTCGCTCCCGACGACGAGCCACAACTCGCCGAAGACCTCATGGAGGCGTTCGGCGACGAGCTGTTCGACGGGCACGAGCTTGCGGCCGCCGATGTGCACGAGCTTGCCGCCGGCGTACCGCCGGTCGGCCGCGCCGTGCTGGCCCTCTACCGCGCCTACCGGGAGACCCGCCAGAAGGCGGAGGGCCTGGCAGCCAAGCTGTTCGAGGGCCAGGAGCTCACCACCAACGGATCGACCCTGCCGTCGGAGGAGGTTAGCGATCTCCTGCAGCGCCACCTCAATCATTTCCCCGAGCTCGAGCACGCCGCCGAGCGCCTGTGGCGATCTGCCCGGCTCGACCCCGAGAGCCTCTATCCGAAGATGACCGATCATCTCGAGCGAGCCCGGGGGGTGGAGGTGCGGGTGGAGCGCGTCGGCGCGCTGGCGGGGGCGACGAGGCGGTACGACCCGCAGCGGAAGGTGCTCCTGCTGTCGGAGGCCCTCGGGCGGGCGAGTCGCAACTTCCAAGTCGCGCACATGATCGGCCTCCTCGAGCACCCGGATCTTCTCGATCGGCTGGCGGCGGACGGGCAGCTCACGAGCGAGGAGTCGCACGCCCTGGCCCGCGTGGCGCTGGCGAACTACTTCGCCGCCGCGGTCCTCATGCCGTATGAGCCGTTCCTCACGACCGCCCGCAGCGAGCGCTACGACATCGAGTTGATGGCAACGCGCTTCGACTGCACATTCGAGCAGGTCTGTCATCGGCTGACCACGCTGTCGCGGCCGGGGGCCGAGGGCATCCCTTTCCATCTGGTGCGCATCGACGTGGCCGGCAACATCTCCAAGCGGTTCTCCGCATCGGGCATGCACTACATGCGCTTCTCGGCGGGCTGTCCCCGGTGGAACGTCTACGGCGCCTTCCTCACCCCCGGCGTCATCCGGGTGCAGCTCTCGCAGATGCCCGACCGCACGCTCTACTTCTCGATCGCGCGCACCGTGCGGCGCGACTGGCGCTTTCGTGCCACGCCCGCGGTCCTGGCGATCGAGCTGGGCTGCGAGGCGCGCCATGCGGGCGAGATGGTCTACTCGGAGGGCATCGATCTCGCCGACCCGTCTGCCGCCGTGCCCATCGGCGTGACCTGCCGGCTCTGTCCCCGTATCGATTGCCAGGAGCGTGCGTTCCCGCCGATGCAGCACCCGCTGCACGTCGACGAGAACACCCGCGGCCCCTCGTTCTACGCCCCGGTTCTGACCGACTGACGGGCGCGTCGCCCCGGCGTCCGGACCATATTGACAATCATCGATTTATGCGGAAGGATCGGTCGGCTAGATATCGATCACCATCGATGCAGGTAGGGGAGGGAGATAGCTCATGTCCCGAGTGCAGCTGGCACTGAACGTCACCGACCTCGACGCGGCGGTCGACTTCTACTCGAAGCTCTTCGCGACCCCGCCCGCCAAGCTGCGTCCCGGCTACGCGAACTTCGCGATCGCCGAGCCCCCACTCAAGCTCGTGCTCATCGAAGGGCACGGCGGCGGGGGGACCCTGAACCATCTGGGAGTGGAGGTCGAGACTACCGGCGCGGTTGGGTCGGCAGGCCGCCGGCTCTCAGCACAGGGGCTGCCGACGCTCGCCGAGGATGGGGTTAGCTGCTGCTACGCACGCCAGGACAAGGTGTGGGTGAGCGATCCAGACGGCGCCCCCTGGGAGGTCTACACGGTGCTCGCCGACACGGAGCCCGCGGAGGAGGGGGAAGGGCTGGGTTGCGGATCCACGGCCCCCTGCTGCTGACGTCGTGGACGAAAGCGTCCCTCCGCCGGCTGACCTGGGCCGCCCGGAGCCGAGCGCCCCGAACGTAGCCCCGTCGGACGCGCACCTTCTCGCCGCGAACCGCGCACGTAGGCATCGAGGTCACGACGCCCTCACCGCGCTGGGTCACTCCCAGGAGCCGTGAATCCCGCCGTCAGGCCCTGATGGGGCTGGGCCGAGCTCGATCCGGCCAGCAGCCGCCGAAGGCACGCAACGTGCAGGACTGCGAACAAGGGCACTGCGAAGGTCGGGATCAGCGCCAGGGGAAACGCGGTGATCATGGTGTTGGGGGCGTCCAGGGCAGGAAGCTGGAACGGGGAGGGCGAGGTGAGGAACCCCGTCCCGACGGCAATCGCGAAGTCGACGAGCCCCGCCATGTTCCACGCCACCGCCAGGCGCCAGCTCCTTTCCGGGCCGGCATTCTTCACCCGCCGGGCGACCAGGAGGGCGCTGAGCCCAACGAGCACGTCTCCGATCCCTGCGGGGAGGGCGAACTCTCGCGGCAGGAGGCCGGCGGCCAGGTAGGCCAGGAAGAGCGCCCCCGCGATGCGAAATCCTTGAAATCGGATCAGCGAGTCGACCGGAATCGCCCCGAGGAATTGCGAGCGACGAAGGAACCAGTATCCGGCGAGCAGAGGGGGCGTGATCCCGAGCGCGATCGCGGGGAACAGGCTGTCCGCCCGGGCGATGAACACTCCCAGCGCCGACAGCACCAGCGCGAGCGCGAGCCACGCCACGACGAGGACGCTTCCCAACCGGGCGTCCGCCACCCTCGCTCGCCAGATGGCGAGCACCACGAGGCCTGCGATTCCGACGACCACCGCCGTCACGAGCACCCCCAGCGCCGTCTCCATCCGAACCTCCTCCCTCGAAACCA
>JBOGWP010000015.1:0-5757 GCA_050693875.1 Actinomycetota bacterium | reverse complement strand
GGGGATGGATGTCGTTCCCTCCGGGAGATCTCCTCGCAAGGAGAACTCGGCGCTTCAGCGGAAAGGCGGGGACTTGCCGGGCGCCTGGCGTGATGGGCGGAGGCCGTTCCCGAGGCGATTCGGCAGCTGCGTTCATATGGGCAGCTCGAGGAGGGAGCAGCGAGCCTCGGCGCCGAGGGGAAGCCAGATCGCTCCGAGGGCATCGGTGGTGTGCAGCGCGAAGTGCGTGGTGGCGATCGGCAGGCCCACGGGATGGAGGAGCTTCCTGGCGTTGGTCTCCCGCAGCGGGCTGTGAAAGCAGAACAGGAGAAGCTCCGCTGCCCCCTCCGTCCCCGCCACCATGTCGTAGGCGGCCAGCTTTGCGGACAGGCGCCGGAGCGGCTCGGTTCCCAGATCCAGTTCGAGAAAGACGCGGCGCGAGTCCGGCGTCGCCACGCGCCCGAACCCGTCGGGGCTGACCAGGCTTCCCCAGCGCCGGCGGGTGCGGACCTCGCCCCACCACTCCACCTCCAGCCCCGCAGCCCGGCCGGCCCGGGCGAGGCGGCTGTAGAAGGTGTTCACCGCGACCAGGTGGGCGAGGAAGGGGCTGTAGGCGAGCTTGACCGCCCGGTCCTTGTCGTAGACCTCGCGCAGATCGACCGCGAGGCGCGCGGCGACGATCTCGGCCCCGGCTCTCCCGAGCAGGTAGTGAGCCGGGGCGGAGCCGGAATCAAGGCGCGGCCGGAACCGCTCGACCAACCCGCAGCGGTAGAGGAGTAGCAGACGTCCGCGCGCGCTTCGAGCAGATCCGAAGAACAGATCGGCTATCTGGTGGGTGGTAAGGACTCTCTTGTCGTGGAGGTCGAGAAGCAGATCGATATCGCGGGGCTGCACCCGTGCGACCAGGCCGAGCACCTCCGGCTTCCGCAGGAGCCTCGGGCCGCCCTGCGGCCCGAGACGGGGCGGAGTCGGGGCAGGCCGTGGCCTAGCCAATGGGGCGTTCTCCTGCCTGATCTGGCTGGCGCGCCCCAGCCGATCTTGGCTGGCGTACCGATTGGCCGGTGGATTGGCCGAGGGAATGGCTGAGCAATTGGCTGTGGCGGTTTCGGATCTGCGCCTCCACCCTCATCCTGGGGACGGCGAACGCCCTCGCCGAGGCTGCCGCCACCTCTTCGGCCCGGCCGGGCACGGACGCAGGCAGGGGCTCGGTCCGGAAGGTGAACGCCGGTCCCCGCCCCCCGTCGATGCAGGGCCGACAGGCTGCTTGGAAGGGGGCGAGGTGGGAGAGGTCGTGATCGCTCAGGTGCGGGGAGAAGAAGCCCTCCAGCGCCCCGGCATCGTCGGGGGAGCAGGCGAAGGTGATCTTGGTCCGGGCGTTGGCTCCCAGGGCCAGGCGCATCTCTCGGGGCAGCTGTCCGAGGTGCTGGTGGGCGAGGCAGAGCGACAAGCCGTAGCCCCGCGCCTCGGCGAGCATGTCCTCGAACGAGCGCGGGAGGGCGAGGTAGTTGTGCATCTCGTCGACGTAGAGCGAGACGGAGGAGCGCGCCGTCTCCTTGCTCTCCGCCCTCTTCATCGCCGCCTGCCACACCCGGGCGACCACGAAGGCGCCGAGGATCCGGGAGGTCTCCTCGCCGAGCGTGCCCTTGGGGATCCGCACGAGCAGGAGACCGCCGGAGTCGAGCAGGCGCCCGACGTCGAGGCGCGGGCGGGACTGGCCGATCATGGCCCGCACCGGACCGCGGAGGAGGAAGGCTCTCAGCTTGTTCATGAGCGGGGCGATGTTCGCCGCCCGCTGCTGCTCTCCCAGGCGCTCGTACCAGTCCCAGAAGTTGCCCAGGTCGCCCATCCCGGCGTAGTGGCGCCTGCGGTATCGCACCGCGTTTCGGACCTCCCGGTTGGTGAGCAGGAGGGTGACTTCGGCGAGGGTCGTCCCAGGCGTCTCGATCAGCGTGAGGCAGGCCGCCCGCATGATGTCGTCGGTCCTCGGCCCCCAGGCGTGCTCGTAGATGCGCCGGAAGACGCTCACGATCTGATCGACGACCAGATCGGGATCGTCCCCGGCGAGCATGTTCAGCCCCACCGAGGTCTCCGGGTCTTCGGGGTTGAGGAGGCAGGTCCGAGTCGGCGCCCCCTTCGGGAGGCGATCCAGGATGGAGGCGACGAGATCGCCCTTGGGGTCGATCACCACCGCCGCCCTGCCGGCTTCGGCGTCGGCAAGCGCCATCCTGGCGATCAGGGTCGACTTTCCGGTCCCCGTCTCGCCCATGAGATGGATGTGGTGGCGCCCGTCGTCCACGGAGAGCGCCACCGGCCTCACGTGGCCCGGATGGTCGGAGCGGCCCAGCGGCCTGCCGGTCTTCGGAAGGCCCCGCGGAGCCGCCACGGTTCGCGCCGCCGCCCGCTCGAGGGCCGGAAGAGCCGCAGGAGTGGGAAGCGTGGCGAGGGAGGCGAGCTCGTGGGCCCCGAGCAGGAACCCGCCCCGCATCGAGCGGCGGGCGAGGACGGAGAGGCCGCCCCTCATCCTCCTCCGCCGGAACCCGTTTCGGCCCTCGAAGACCCCGAAGGCGCCCGCGAGCGCGTGGATCTTTCCTCTCGCGGCTTCCCCATCCGGGGACGAGACCGAGAGCCTCAGGACGACCTCCCACAACGGGGAGGCGGCCTTGGCGAGGACGGCGCGGACATCCTGGTCGGCCGCCGGGTCGGGGTTCGGCCTCCCCGGCCGGGCGCCGGGCTTGAGGAGATGGGAGTTTCTCCGCCGGCGGATCCCGACCGCGAGCGAGCGCATGCGGTGCCGGGCCGAGAAGGTCACCGGACGGGCAAGGATCTGTGCGACGGCCTTCTCGCCGGGAGCGAGCAGCGTGAGCGCCCCCAGGACCACTCTCAGGGGATTGGTCCCGCTGCCCTCTCCGAGCGGGAAGTAGTCGGGCTCGCCCAAAACCAGCTCGCAGGAGGCGGCATCGCTCTCCCCGGACTCGCTCCGCGGGTCGTTCTCGACCACCCGCGCTCCCGGCCAGGCCGACTCGATCGCTCGCTCCACCAGCCCGGGAGGAACCGACCTCGGTACCCACACGGCAAGGTCCGCGTCTCCCCCATCTGCAGACAGCTCCCATGCGACGTGGGGCTGGCCGAAGACGAGCCGCTTCCAGCGCGGCCGGATGAGGGCGTGCAGCGCCATCCAGAGCGTGATTGCCCCGTCGGCGTCCACGTCCGGCGGCGGCAGGATGCGAAGGAGCCTTCCGCCTGAGGCCTCCTTGCGCTCCCTCAGACGTCGCAGCCTAAGCCCCAGCACGTAGGCCGCGGCCCCAAGGGCGACGAGGCCAACAAGGATCCCGCCCACCGAGGGGAGCGGGCCCTTGGTCCACTCGACCAGCTGGCGGTACGAAGCGAGAGGGTCGGTGAGCCAGCGGATGAGCGGACCGCCGGGCTCGGCGGAAGGGCCGCCCTCGTGAAAGGCAAGAAGGGCCATCACTCTCCTTCCTCGAACATGGCAGGCGTCGATCTCCGTGACGCGTCCTGTTCGATCCGCCGCCGTGCCATCTCCACGTATTCGGGGTTGAGGTCGATGCCGACGAAGCGACGGGCAAGGCGGTGGGCGACGACTCCCGTCGTCCCCGACCCGCAGAACGGGTCCAGGACGACAGAGGGGACCGGGTCGAGGCGGTGATCACAGCCCGCCTCCCAGACGACCGTGACGACTGCGCTCTCGTAGCGCTCGGCGAACCTCTTGCCGTCGCTGCCTGCGGCCGCCGGGAGCTTGGGTCCCGCCTGGCCGGTTCCCGGCGGCGCCTGCGCGGGCGACGTCGTCCCGGTCGTCTCGGTGATGCGCCGCCACTGCGCGCCGCACTCGGGACAGCACCCTCTCTCGCTCGTCCCCGCCCTGACGCACGGCTCGACCAGGGCCTTGGGGAACGTCGCGAAGTGCGCTCCCGGGAACGGCTCGGTCGCGATCGTCCAGACGCTGCGCTTGTTCCGGCCGAGTGGATGGGAGGCGTTGGGTTCCCCGGGCTCCGGGGCCTGACGCCTCCCTCCGGCGTGGGGGCTGAGTGCCGTCTTCCGGCGGGCCTCGACGGCTGAGGATGCCGCAATCGGGTTGCCGACCGCCCTCTTCCTGCCGATGTTCGTGTGTCCGCTCGCTCGAAGCAGCCGGTCGCTCTGTTGCTTGACCAGGCCCCCGATGCGCTCCCTGCCCTCGACCATCTTCTTCAGGTCGGAGACGCTCGACGTGAAGGGCTCGCGGATCGCATCCGCGTCGTAGAAGTACCGCGGCCTCTTGGTGAGCAGGAACACGTACTCGTGCGCTCTGGTGGGGCGGTCCCTGACCGACTCGGGCATGGGGTTCGGCTTGGACCACACGATCTCGGACCGCAGCCACCAGCAGTCGGCCTGGAGGGCAAAGGCGACCCTCCACGGCATGCCGACCAGGTCCTTGGGGCGAAGGCCGGGCTCGCGCCCGGGGTAGATCCTCGGAGCCACGGAGCGCTCGCCCCAGCCCGCGACGTCAACGTCCCCCCGGCGACGCGGCCTCGGGGGATCCTGCCGCGGCCCACAGGGGAGCTCCGCTGCCGCAGACTGTCTTTCTCCCTGGCCCGCGACGTAGCAGTCGCCGAGGTTGAGCCAGAGGGTCCCGTCGTCTCGAAGGACGCGGCGCACCTCACGGAAGACCTCGACCATCTTGTCGACGTAGTCTTGAGGATTGCTCTCCAGCCCGATGCCGCGGTCCACGCGTTGCGCCCCGCAGCCGCAGCGGTAGGGAATTCGCCCGCGGTGGGCGGAGATCGGGTGCGAGACGTTGGCGATCTTCGTCTGCGCGGCGTTCGTGCCCCTACCGCCCACCATACGGAAGTGGTCGCAGCCGGCCTTTCCTCCCTCCCACGTGGCCGTTCCGTAGTCGCGGAGCCCCCAGTAGGGCGGGGAGGTCACGACGCAGTGGACGGATGCATCCGGGAGACGTCGCAGGGCGGCCAGGGTGTCGTCGCACTCCACGCACCAATGGGCGGCGCCTGCCAGGACCTCTGCGCAAACGAGCGTGGTCATGGCCTAGGTGTGGAGTCCGACGTGCAGGTGATCCGCATGGCCTTGCGTGAAGGAGCTGATGCCGTCGAAGTCGAGCGGCCACGGGGCGCCGAGCTCGTCTGGACGAAGCGGATGAGGCAGGGAGCCGAGCACCAGCGCCGCCTCGAGGGCTGCCGGGTTGTGGACGCTCACCGCAGCCCCGCCCACTGCCGGGATGTCGACCGCGCGGCCGAAGGCGTGGTTGGAGGGGCGACTGGTGCCCATCACGTAGTAGGAGTGGCCGGTTACGAATGGGCCGATCGTGAGCTCGTGGCGATCGGCAAGGAGCAGGAGGATTTGCAGGATCCTGGCGTCGACCAGGCCTCGCTCCACGTCGGCCCGCGCCAGCGGGAGCAGCCGGATCGACAGGTGGTCGAGGATCAGGGAGGCAACATCCCCCTCGGACCCGACGGCCACGCTCGATCCCGCGGGGAGCACCGATTGCAGCCCGAGCACGCCCAGGACGAGCACGCCCGCGACGCCCGCCAGCGCGCCTCTCAAGCCACATCCCCCTCGGCGGGCAGCGACGCCGGTGAGAACGTCACCAGCGCGTCTTCTTCGGCGGAGGCCTCGACCTGAAGCGGTATCCGCTCGGTGCCGGCGGACAGAAGGCCCTGTCCCCGGTCGCAGGACAGCAGGAACGCCATCTCCCCCTCGGAGAGGTTGAAGGCCCTCGACAGCGCGGGGGCGGCCTGGGGCGACTGACCGAGCAGCACGTGGGTGGAC
>JBOGWP010000014.1:0-4906 GCA_050693875.1 Actinomycetota bacterium | reverse complement strand
GCACGTTCCCCCCATCCCCCGAGCCGACGGTCACGAGGGCGGGGAGGGGAGCGAGGCCGCCGGAGGCGGGTCGGAGCGCGTCGATGGCGTTGGCGGCGATGGTCCATGCCCATCCGTCGTCCTGCGCGGCGAAGCCTTCCGGCGGATCGGTCGACGGGTTGCTGAGCAATAGCTCCAGTCCCTCGCCGCCAAGCTGGAGGGCGAGGATGATGGGCACGCGTCCCCCTCGTCGGGCGAGACCGGCCCCGAGGGCCCGCAACGCCACGTCGAGCCGGTCGACGTCGGCCTGCTGTTCCTCGGCAGTCAGGCGCAGCGACCGTACCGCGCTGGCCTGCAGGCATAGAGGACTGCCGGCGAAGCCGGCCCCATGCCTGTACCGGGGAGGAGCGAAGCGACCCGCTAGACGGCGTCGGGGCCTTGCTGCAGGAGTTCGCGCATGCTCTGATCGAGCACCAGCACGGCGTCGGCGAGCGACTGGCGGAGTCGTTCGAGCGCGGTGTAGATCCCCTCGGCCCCCTTTGGGGGGAACTGGCCGCCGTTCGCAGATGACTCGGGTTTGGCGCGGACAAGGCGCCCGAGGCCGGCCACCGCCTCCACGCCGCGATCGTCGCGGATCTGCTCGTAGACGCGCCGGGTCTGTTCGGCCGGCTCGATGCCGAGCTCGTCGCGCAGCACCGTGTTGCAGAGCGAGAACTGCCGAAGGGCGGTGGTCCGGTCGCCGGCAAGGTAATAGAGCCGCATGAGCCGCACGTAGGTGCGTTCACTGGTCGGGTTGTGGCGAAGGATCCTCTCGGCAGTCGAGAGCCCTTCCTCGATGCGCGAGTGCCGCTCGCTGAAGGCAAGGAGCTTGTCCATCATCCCGAGGTAGATCGCCTTCAGCCGCTCGCGCTCGGACACGCACCAATCCTGATACCAGCCTTCGAGGAGGTCCCCGCGATACAGGGCGACGGCGTCACGGAGCGATCCCGCCTCCTCGTCCGAGATGGCCTCGCCGGGGGTTGTCCGGACGGCCATGAACTGCTGCTCCATCTCGTCGGCGTCGATCCACAGGCAGGTGGTGTCGACTCCGACCCACTCGTTCTCGGCGCGCAGAAGCGGGACGGCGTCCGAGTCGGTCAGGGCGCGCAGGCGCCACAGGGCCTGGCGAAGGTACTTCCGCGACTGCACCGAGGTGCTCTCCGGCCACAGCGCGGACGCGAGGATCTCGCGGTGGTGGAGGCGATCGCGGAACACGAGCAGGTAGCAGAGAAGCTCGCGAAGCTTTGGGCTCTCCTGAGCCACCGCGGCAAGTCCGGGGCCGAACCCTTCGAATCTCTTGAACAACAAGATCCGGTAGGGAACGCTTCCGGCTTCCACTTCCTTCAGCAAGGCGCCCCCCTGCCCTGCGGCACATTAGGGAAATTACGAATATCCCGTAATTTCTGTGCCCGGGTCAAGCAGAGTCTTGTTCAGAGCATTCCGGCAACCGCGCATGCAGGCGTCAACAGGAGAGCAATCTAGGGTAAACTGGCGGCGCCTGCTCTGCTTGGTCGTGCATTGCACACGCCCCGGAGGGTGCCTGGCCCCTGCCGACTTCCCATACCGGACCAATCTCGCGTAGGCTCCGGGGGCTGCTGAAACCTGAATCGATCACCGAGCCCGGCGGTCGGGGCCGGCAGGGCCTTGGCGGAGGAGGGATCGATCCATGGCCGCTGCCCGGCTTCGGCTGAGTCTTCCCACGGCGCTCATCCTGCTCTTCTGGGCCACCCCGCTCTTCGTGACCCCCGTCGGACCGGCTGTCGCCTCGCTCTCCGGCCCGGCCCTGCCCGACCTCTGGAGCTCACCGGTGACGCTGCGCACCGAGGACGGGTGGTACGCCTCCCCGGTGCATGCCACCCTCATGCCCCATGGAAAGGTGATGCTCATGGGGATCGAACGGCCGACCGAGAATCCCGGTCCGTCACCGGGCGATCACCCGGTGGAGGGGGTGCGGCGCAGCGCCTTCTTTCTGCCCCTGAGCCCCCCGGGGACCCCGCTAGCCCCGCAGCTGGTCGTCCAGAGCCTGCGGCAACCCGTCGACGCCGACAACCTCGTCGTCGGTCCCTGGCTCGTCAACGACGATCTCATCTGCAGCGGGCACGCCCTGATGGCGGACGGCCGGTTCTTCGAGGCGGGTGGGACACGGATCATGGTGAACCTACAGAACGGGTCGACACTGACGACCGCCCCGTCGTATGCAACCGTCTTCGACGGTGCGACCTGGAACCGGATACCACAGGACATGCGAGGCGTGGCCAGGCTCGGCGAGCCGCGCCGCTGGTATCCGACGGTCACACGCCTTCCGGACATGCGCATGCTCGTCACGGGGGGGTTCGACCTGGTCCTGCCTTCGGCCTCGCCGAATTTGAGCATCGAGGCGTACGATCCGCTGCGGCAGGCCTGGAACGTGACCTATCCCTTTGGGAGCGCACCCGTCGAGCTGGTCAACAGCGACGACACCCACGTCTTCCCGCTTCCGTCCCCGGCCGGTCCGTTCGACGTGCTGATGCTCGGTGAGCCGGCGGTCCCCATCCTCATCGACTCCTTCGGCCGGGGCTTCTCGCTTCGGCCTCCCCGTCCGGGATCGGAGCAGTTCCAGCTCTCCAGGATGTCTCAGGGAGGCGGGTGGGACTCGGATCAGGCGCCCGACGCCGGATCCTCCAGTGCGTTGCTGCCCATCCGCGTCAACGACGGCGAGTGGGGGTACCGCAACGGCAGCGTGCTGGTGGCGGGGGGCCAGCACGGGACCACGCACATCAGGTCGGTGGATGTCTTCGATCCCATCGCGAACGCGTGGCGGCCGACGATCGACATGCAGATCGCCCGGCATCACCCGGACACGGTGCTGCTGCCCGACGGACGGGTCCTGATCATCGCCGGGCACAGCATCGATCGTGAGGCCCGTTATGCCTCCTACGTCGATCCGAGAGCAGGCTTCGCGCTCACCGCCGGCGCGTCGGACGGCGGGGAGGTGCGCGGCTACCACAACGTGGCGCTGCTGCTGCCCGACGGACGGGTCCTGGTGGGAGGTGGCCGCGACGTCGACACGGACTCGTCGGTGGAGAAGTCGACGTTCCGCTACTACTACCCCTCGTACATGTTCGCGGCCAGGCCGAGGATCCTTGCCGCGCCCGAGACCATCGGCTTCGACTCGTCCTTCTTTGTACACTCCGACGGCCCCCAGCCCACCGAGGTCCTGCTCATGGCGCTCGGCTCGATGACGCATTCGTTCGACCAGAACCAGCGGTCCGTCCAGCTGCAGACGACGGGCACCGCGCAGTCGCCGTCGGGCGAGTCCCTGACCATCGCCGTCGGGCCCACCCCGCAGGCGGCCTCTCCCGGCTACTACATGCTGTTCGTTCTCGACGCGGTCCGGACGCCCTCGGTCGCGAAGATCGTCCGGGTCGGAGCGTGAGCCTCCCTACCCACCCGGCGTGGGGAAGCGGCCGTTTCCCGAGGATCTGCCTCATCGCCCTCGTTGCGGTCGTCGGCCTGGCCGCATGCCGGTCCACCCCCGCGCGGCGCCACACCGCGGCGCCGTCCCCCCGAGCCGGGGCCGCCCCCGCGCCGACGCTTCCGGTCGAGGTCGCACTCTCCCCGGCTCCCGCGACCCCGGCGGAGTCGCGGGCGACTGCGGCTCCGGCCGGTCACCGGCAGCGCAGCCGCGCCTCCCGGCCGGCGCCCACCTCCGCGGACTCGCCGGCCTCGCCGACCAGCGCCGGGCTGCTTCTCGCCTTCGACTCCGACCGCACCGGAAACTACGAGATCTACCTCGCCGGCTCCGGCGGCGCGCCCGACCAGCTCACTCGCGACCGGGCATTCGACAGCTTCTGGCCGAAGATCTCGCCCGACGGCCGCCGCATCCTCTTCTACAGGACGCCGGCTCGAACTCATGATCTCGACTACGGCGCGGCCGGCCTCTGGATCGTCAACACCGACGGCGCCGGCTTGCGCCGGCTGCTGGCCGCTGGTGCGCACGGATGGGAGGTGCAGGCGCATGCCGAATGGTCGCCGGACGGGCGTGAGCTCACCATGCTCGCCGGACCCAAGACCAATCCGCAGATCTACGTCACCACGGCGGACGGCACGTCACCCAGGCGAGTGACGAGCGACGGCAAAGGAGGCCCCCGCCCGGGACTCAACCTCGACCCCAGCTGGCACCCCAACGGCAGATCGCTGCTGTTCGTCGGTTGCGACATCGCGCTCTGCCTGCCCTATCAGCAGGAGATTTACAGCATCTCGGTGGATGGCAGCGGCGTCGGGCGCCTGACCTCCGACGGCGAGCCCGACTACGACCCCTACTACTCGCCCGATGGATCCCGCATCGCCTGGCTGCGCAACACCGGGCTTCCCCTGGTGCGCTATGGGATCTTCACCATGCGCGCGGACGGGTCGGGGAAGGCCGCGCTCATCGACGACGGGGGCATCAACTCGAAGCCCGAGTGGGCTCCCGACTCGTCGACAGTCTACTTCCACCGCCAGGCCGGGCTCCTCGGGCCCTCCCCGCGGTTCAACCTCTATTCCATGCCCGGGACCGGGAGGACCCCCAACCCCCTCCTCGAGGACCACGGGGGCCGCTTTGCCAACGAGTACCCCGACGTCGCGCCCGCACCCGCTCCCGTCGGGTAGCGGCGTTCCGGATGTCGCTCGTGGGGCACCGCGCGGCTATGAGGAGGTGCGGCTTCCCGGACCTCCGCCCCTGGACGGGCCGGGCGGAGGGCCACCACCCGGGGTCTTGACGCTCGGGCTCGGCGAGGTGGGGTGGCGCGTGTCAAGGTTTCCGAGACAGGTCAAAGTTGGGACCTGACCTGAAGGAGACCGATGCCAAGACCACCGCAGAAGTCCGTTGAGGACAAGGCCCGCATCGTGCTGGCGGTGCTGAAAGGGG
>JBOGWP010000013.1:0-8826 GCA_050693875.1 Actinomycetota bacterium | reverse complement strand
TACCGGGATCGGGTGCTCGCCGCCTGCGGCTGACGCCGGGGGGCCCACGCCCCCGCCCGAACGAAGAACTCCTCCCGCACCAGCGCGCGGTTCCTCGCGCTCATCGTCCGATCTCGCCGCACAAATCGCTCCGACGGCTGGAGGGAGGGCTACCATGAGGCCACTGCGTAGGTGACGTAACCCTACTCGGACGCGCAGAGCCGATCTTTCTTACCCCAAAACCATGGCCCATAGACAGCATGGCCCACGGACATACCGTCTCTAGTGTAATCTCGCGCGGGCCTGCCTCACTACCGCCAGCCTCGCCACGGCCACAGGGCTCCGCAACGCTACATCGAGGGGGTTCATCGACGCCGTTGCCAACGGGGAGCTCGATCGCCACATCGACGCCCAGGCCCAGGCCGTCTCCTCGAGCTTCTGCGAGCCGCCCGGGAGGCCATCTTGATGGCGACGCTTCGCGAGGGTGATCGCGTCCGCATCAACCACAGCGCTCGTCCCAGTACCCCACGGCGAACCCGGCACCGTGATCGACCGGGCCGGTGAAAAGGTGATCGTGCGCCTCGATCAGCCAGTGGGGCGCTTCGTCAACGGCGAGGTTCGTTGCCCACCAGCGGGGCTTGAGCCTCTTGCGCCGGCGTCAGGACCTGAATAGTTACGTAGGGCGCCGGCGCCGTTTCGTCGGCCTGCTCGAGGAGCCGGTAGAAGAGCAGTCCCCGACGAGTGTATCTGCGCCGATTGAAGCGGAACGTGAACTCGTCCAGGTAGTAGTCCATGTGCTCGGGGCCTCCCTGGTGGGTGCCCAGCAGCCAGCGCTTGAGCAGGGAGGCGACCCGGTGCACAAGCGGCCATGGCCTCGTGAGCCTGCTTGCCGCTGCGGGAGATGTTTGTGACCCTGTGCTGGTAGCCGAGCTTCGCCACGTTGACGTAGCCGCTCCAGCCATCGGTGTGCACGACTGAGCCCCGCTCGATCATCTCGGCGATGAACGGAACCCTGTTCCCTTCGGCGATCGCGGTCGACGCCGCCGGGATCGCCTATCCGGCCGGGGAGACCGAGACCACGGGAGCCCGGAGTTTGCGCAGCCCCCGGTCACCTCTGGGGCACTCCAGACCGGCAACGCCGGCCGCACCGATGCCTACGTGGCCAAGCTGAACCCCGACGATCCGAACAACGGGGGCGGAGACTCCGGACGACCTGCTGTATGCCACCTACCTCGGCGGGGGGGAGGAGACACCCGGCGGCATCGCCCGCGGAGGAAACGACGGGGCACGGGGTGTTGCCGTCCTGCCGGACGGGACGATCTCCCTGGCGGGCGGCACCTCGGCCGACTTCCCACCACCGAGGGAGCGCACGACCGGACCTTCACCTGCTCCTCGGCGCTGGGGTGCCTCAGCTTCGTGGCCAAGATTGACCCGGCCGGAGCCGGGGCGGCGGACCTCGTCTACTCGACCTTCCTGGGGGGGGGTCGCTGGACAAGAAGGGGGCGCTGGCAGCCGATGCCCACGGCGACGCCCTCGTGACCGGGTTCACCCTCTCGACGAGCTTTCCGACGGTCAGGCCGCTCCAGCGCCGGTGCGGCGCTTCTTCAACTCACGATCCGCCGACGCGTTCGTCTCGAAGATCCACCCGGCGGGGGGCGGGGTCGGGGAAATGGTCTTCTCGACGTTCCTAGGCGGAAGCGGCAACGTGAGCAGCGGAACGGCTCGGATGGCGGCAACGGGTCGCGCTCGATGCCGACGGCAACGCCTATGTGACCGGCTTCACCGACTCCTTCGGTGCGAGGTCGAAGAATCAGTTTCCGTTCCAGATCACCTTCAATTCGGCACAGAAGGACGACGGCGGCGGGTTCGCCGACGCCTTCGCGACCAAGATCTCACGGATTCCCAGACCCCGACGGAGGGGGTTCGGGGTCGGTGCCGAGTTGCTCGTCGAGGACGTTAAGGAACTCCCTCACGTCGATGGGCTTCGTCAGATAAGCACGGGCTCCCGCCTGGATCAGCCGGCGAACCTGGCCTGGCGTGGCGTCGGCGCTCACGACGATGACGGGGATGTCGGTGGTCTCCGGGTCGTCGAGGATCTGTGCCAGCACGTCCTGACCTGCGAGGTCGGGGAGGTGGAGATCGAGAAGGATCAGGTCGGGGCGATGGGTGTGGGCAAGCTCGAGGCCCAGCCTCCCTTGCATGGCGGAGAGCAGCTTGACTCCGGGCCGGAACGCGAGCGCGCCCTCCACCACGCGGAGGTTGGAGAGGTTGTCTTCGATATAGAGGACGGTTCGGCCGGGCCCGTCGAGGGTCTCGAGGTGGTTCGCATCGGCATTCCTCGTCATCGCCTCGGGGGCGACCGGCGCCTCGACCAGCACCAGGTCGATCCAGAAGGTGCTGCCCTTCGCCGGGACACTTTCCACGCCGATGGCTCCTCCCATCAGTTCGATCAGGCCCTTCGAGAGGGTCAGTCCGAGGCCGGTGCCCTCGATCGCCATCTGGTCGGCGCCGAGCCGCTCGAAGGGCTTGAAGAGCACCGGCAACAGCTCCTGCGAGATGCCCCGGCCAGTGTCGCTCACGCTCAGCCTGAGGCGCTGACCGCCCCGCTCGGCCGCGGAGATGACCACCGACCCCCCGCGTCGGTTGTACTTGATGGCGTTTGAGACGAGGTTGAGGATCACCTGCTTCAGGCGCTGGCGATCGGCGTTGACGTGGCAGTGGTCGCAGATCTCCGTGGTGTTCGACAGCGCGATCTCCCGCTCGGCCCCCAGAGGACGAGCCAGCTCCACGACCTCCCAGACCACCTCACCGAGCGGCACGGGTTCGAGTGAGATCGCGAGCCGCCCCGCCTCGATCCGGGAGACGTCGAGGAGCTCGTTGATTAGATCGAGCAGATGCTGGCCGCCCCGGATGATCTGGTGGACGCACTGGAGCTGCCGGGGGTTCAGCTCCTCCATCTCGAGAAGCTGGCCGAACCCCAGCACGGCGTTGAGGGGGGTGCGGAGCTCGTGGCTCATGCGCGATAGGAACTCGCTCTTGGCCTTGCTGGCGCGCTCGGCCTCGCGCCTCAGTTGATCCGCCTGATCCTTGGCCTCGGCGAGGTGGCTCTTGAGCGCAGCCTCCTGCCGCAGGTTTCGCTGGACCAGCGCGATGGCCATCTGATCGGCGACCTCCTGCGCGACATCCCACTCACGCTCGGTCAGAGCCTCCGGCCGGCTCCGAGAGACCGAGAGAGTTCCGAGCAGCTCTCCGCCTGCGCGCAACGCCACGAGGCTGATCACCCGCACGCCTTCGTCACGGCGTCGAGCGAGGTGGGGGGGCAGGTTGGGGCTGTTGAGGTCGATGACAAACCTTCCCTCGTGCTGAAGTGCCTCGATGAGTCCGGGAACGAGCGCCTGCGAGAGGGGGACGCGCATCCCGGGCGGGTACTTCCCAGGCGTCTTCGTGTCGACGGCGAAGACCAGGGCGTCGGGGGAATCGACGCCCATCAGGGCGATCGCGGCGGTTTCGCACGGGACAAGCTCCCGAACATTGCTCAGGGTCGCGGCAGCCATCTCCTCGACAGATCCGGCGGCGAGGATCCCTCGATCGATCGAGCGCAGGATCTCGAGGCGCCGGGCGTACAGTCGCAGCTGGGCGTCGGAGCCGGGGTGGTCGGTCACCTCTCGGGCGAGCAGGAGAACCAGCGGTGGTGCGGTGGGGTCGAGCCGCCGAACGGAGACGTCGATGTCAACCATCCGTCCCGACGGGTGCAGGAACGCCGTTCGGTGGTGTGCGGGCGCATGCTCGATCAGATACCGGCGGAGATCCGCGGCGGCCAGGCCCTCCCGCTCGTCCGGCGCGGTCAGCGAGACGAAGGACGGGCGAGCCGTCAACTCCTCCCTCGGGTATCCGGTCACGGCGCAGAAGGTGTCGTTGACGAGGACGATGCGTTCCGGCATCGCGACCGCGATGCCCTGCCCGACCTGGTCGAGCGCGCCGAGGACACCCCGCGCGAACGGAGCCTCCAACGCAACCGCTGCCTTCCCTGACATGTCAGCTCCCGTGGGGTGGTCCGCTGGGTCTCTCGATGGACGTAAACAGTATAAGAAAGACAAACCAGGCGCAAAATCCGCATGGGAGGCGGCGAGGCAGCGAGGGGTCACCGGAGGGCGGCCGGGGGCCGCCGGGGAAACGCAGTTCACCCGGGAACCACGAACGCCCCCGGTTCGCCCGGCGACTCGTCCGGATCATGCGCTCGTCGAGGCCGGGGTCGTGGAGCAATGGGGCACCGGGTGGTGGAGGAGGAGCGGGAGCCTGCGGAGCCGGGACTCGATCCCGGCGGCGCTCTCGGGAACCCCGTCGGAGAGCAGCGCCGAGAGCGTCACCGCCCGGAAGCCGCGGCCTCTCAGGTCCCGGATCAAGGATGGGAGGCGGCGACGACGCAGCTCCGGTCGCTCCGGCCGTCGTGCAGGAGGACGATGCTTCCGGGAAGCACCCGCCGCGCGGTGCTCGAAGCTGCCCTCTCGGGGTTCGGCTCCCGGCCGGCGAAGTCGACGTTCCAGTAGACCACCCGGACGCCGGCCTTCTCGAGACGTTCCGTGGCGGCCGCGGTGAGCAACCCGTAGGCCGGCCGCGCCAGGCCGGGCATCCGCCCCGTCAGCGCGTGGATTTCGCGCCGGCAGGCGCCGACGGCGGCGAGCACCTGCCCCGGCGGCGCGGCGGCCATCGAGCGATGCACCCAGCCGTGGCACTCCACCTCGAACCCCATGCTCCGCTCCTCCCGCACCAGCCTTGGATGGTCGCGTGCGAAGCGCCCCAGCACGAAGAAGGTGGCGGGCACCCGGGCACGATGGAGGATCGCCAGGATGGCGGGCGTGAACCTCGGGTCGGGCCCGTCGTCGAAGGTGAGGGCGACCTGGGGCCTGGGGTCCGCAACCCGGATGACCCCGAGCGGGAGCGTGCCGGCCCGCGCCGGCAGAGCCCGGGGATCGGCGCCATGGCTCCCCACAACGCGACGGCGGCGAGGCGCAGCGACCGCGCGCGCCGCCACCCGATCAGGGGCGGCGCGGCGGGACCTGGTTCCGGACGCATTCGACTCCCCCCGCTTCGTGGCGTGCAAGCAGCGCCTGGCTCCCGCCGGTTTCGGCAGGGTCGCTGCTCGCCTCGAGTAGCTCCCGACCTCAGCCTCGTAGGTCGATTCGCCAGCCTGCGAGGACCGCCACCATCGCGAGCACTGCCAGCCACCATCCGCTCATCATTCGTCAACTCCTCTTCGCGGCTGCCCCGATGTCGCCGGCCACGAGCGCCGTAAGGCAGCCCGGTCGCCGCGACGATCGTGGAATGGCCACCCCCCGCGAGCGGTCGTGCTCACTCCTCCGAGCCGGAGTCCTCGCCCTCCTCGATGCCCTTCCGGAACTCCGCCTTCGCCCGGCCGAGCGAGCGGGCCAGTTCCGGCAGCTTCTTGGCGCCGAAGAGGAGCGCCACGACCGCCAGCACGAGCAGGAGCTCCCCCGGTCCCACGTCCACCGTCCTCACCTCCCCGTTCTGTCCGCCAGGGCAGCGAGCCCCTCAACTATCGGAGCAGGTCGGACATCGGCCGGGCCAGTGAGCGGTGAAGGGGGCCCTGGGGTAGCGCGTCGGCGATCTCCCGGAGCTCGCCGGTGGGGGCCGCGCCCACGAGCATCAGCGTGTAGGCCCCTGCCTGCCAGCTCAGCCCCCGGGGAAAGCCGGGCCAGGCGTAGCCGTCTGCCGACTTCAGCCTGATCCGGTACGCGAGGGCAGGCAGCGAACCCACGGCGACCCGGCCCGGCTGCACGAAGAGGCTCACGGTCTCCAGGCCGTCAGAGTAGATCAGGTGCAGAATGCGCTCCCCACCGGCGACGAAGCGAGCCCCGGATTGGAGCTCGTACCCGGCCGGCACCGAGCGAGGAATCGAAAGGGAGGGCTCGCCGATATCTCCGATGGCCGCGGGAAAGAAGTCCGCCTCGTCGGCCCGATCCAGCTTGGCGTGGGGGAGGTCGAAGTCGCCGTCGCCGGCCGAGTAGGGCTCCTCGAGATCGACGAAGGTGAGGAGGCGCTCCGCCTTGCCCCGCTCGTCCAAGCCCAGGCGCCGGAGCAGGATCCCGCTCGCCGCGTCCACGACCCACCGCTGGCACCCGGTGGCCCTGTCGCCGCTCGATCCGCATTGCCCACGCCGGGCGGCCCAGCAGCCGGGTCTGCCCTTCCAGCACCGGTTCGTACTTGCGGAGCACGACCGAGAGGCGTTGGTCCAGGGCCTCGCTGCCCAGGAGGTCCGGGCGTCCCCAGCTGACCGGGCCCCCGGCCTCCCCGACGAGCAGGCGCCTGCCCCCCTGCTGGATCAGGCTCCATCCGGGCGACCGGCTCGTGGGCAGCACCTCCATCTTGAGTCGCCCCAGCCGGCCCTTGACCACGCTCAGCGTGGCCGCCTCCTCGCCGCGGTCCCCGCTGACGACGACGACCTGGGTCCCCCGGTACTCGGCCTCCTGAAAGCTGCGGATCGTCAGGGCGAGCACCGACTCGGCACTCGGCTCGTCGGCGCGGGCGGCGCGCTGCAACGAGCCAAGCAGCACCGAGACGACCGCAAGCGCTCCTAGAAGGCGATGGGGGCGGCGGGGCGGCCTCACCGGTCCCTCGAGGTCACCATCAGGCTGCCCTGATCGTTGAGCGGCTCGCCCACACGAGCGGTGTGGTGCTGCACGGCGCGCTGGAACGAGACGGGGGCCTCGGGAACGGGGGCCACCCACACCCCCACGCAGGGGGGCCAGAATCCCCGTCGCCCTCAGGGCCAGCGTCCAGGCCACGACCGAGGGGCGCCTAGTGCGGGACGGGCGGGGAACCACCTCCCCCGACTCGAGGATGCGCCCGGCCCAGCCGGCCGGGGGGGTGCGCTCGGGAAGGTTGGAGACCAGGGCTTTGACCGCAGCGAGCTGCCCGAGCCCCCGCGGCAACGCGCGCACCGGCTGAGGTGGGCCTCGACCTCCCTGCGGCGGCGGTCGGAGAGCTGGCCGTCGAGGAGGGCGCTGAGCAGCTCGCCGGAGTGGCCCCTAGCCATCCGAGCCCTCCACGTAGGGCCTCAGGTGCCTCCGCAGGTGGGCGCGGCCGCGATGAATCCTCGATCGGACCGTCCCCGGCCGCCACCCCGTGATCGAGCGGATCTCCTCGTAGCTGAGCGCGTGCAGGTCGCCAGGACGATCGCCACGCGCAGGTTGCGGGGAAGGGTCTGGAGCGCGGCATGGACGAGGCGCTCGAGCTCGTTGCTCATCGCGGCGTCGAGCGGGTCGACCGTCCCGGAGGCTAGGTGACAACCCGCAGGACATCGTTCCGTACCAAACAGCAGGACATCGTTCCGCTGCCACCCTGCAGTAGACAGCAGGACATCGTTCCGATGCCCGAGTCGGCAATGCCCTCCGCACCGGACCCGGGCGTGATCCTCGACACTTGATGGCGCTTCCCCGCGACGCCGTTCGAGAGGGGGAGCGAGGTGGCGACAGCGGAGGAAGCGGCGCGCCGAGAGGCGGTGGCAAGGGTGCTTGGGGGAGAGGCGGTGGCAAAGGTGGCTGCCGATTTGGGGTGCACGGAACGATGGGTACGCAAGTGGCTGAACCGCTACGACCCCGCAGACGAGTCCTGGGCCGAGGATGGGTCCCGGGTCCCGAAGACGGTGGCCAATCGAACCCCGCCGGAGACCGAGCGCATGGTGCTCGAGGTCCGCCAACGCCTCAGGCGAACCCCTGGGCCCAGGTTGGATCGGGGGCGATCGCCTGGGAGATGACCAAGCTGGGGAAGGAGCCGCCGGCTGCCTGGACCATCGAGCGTATTCTCGCTCGGGCGGACGTCCCCAAGCGCCGGAGCCGCCCCGACAGGTACGTGTCCAAGGGCACTCCCTACCCGGTTCACCCGGTTCTGCTCGGTCCCAACGCTTGGCAGGAGGCCGACCTGGTCGGCCCCAGGCACCTGGAGGGAGGGATCCCTTTCTACGCCCTCAACACCGTCGATATTGGCCGCAGAAAGGCCGCCATCGAGATCATCCCCTCCAAAGAGGAGCGAGAGATCGCCTCGGGCCTGGTGCGGATCTGGAGCCGGCTGGGAATCCCCGGTGGGGTGAAGTTCGACAACGGTCAGACCTTCCAGGGCAGCTCTGGTCACCTCTCGATGGCCGTGCGTCTCGCCGTCTCCGTCGGTGTCCGGGTGCGCTTCATCCCCTTCTCGGAGCCCTGGCGAAATCCCGTGATCGAGCACTTCAACGACGTCTTTGACAAGCGCTTCTTCCGCACGCAGCGGTTCCGTAACCTCGATCATCTGAAGTGAAGGAGCAGGCAGCAATCTTCGAGACCTTCCACAACTCCCACCACCGCTACTCCGCCCTCAATCGCGCCACACCTGAGGAGCGAGAGGCCAAGTTGGCCTTCACCCCTCGACTGCTCGATCCTGTCGCTGCGCTTCCCACCGAGCTACCGCGCCGCGGCTTGATTGAGTTCGTGCGCCTCATCCGCTCAGACCGCCTCCTCAAGGTCCTCGACGCCAAGACCACCATGCCCGAGGAGCTCGTGCACCGATACGTCGTGGCCACCCTCTATCTCCGCACCCGTCGCCTCGTTGTCCAGGCCCACGGACAGCTCTTGCGGATGGACCTGCCTTTCCGGGTCAAGGGCTGATGCTCGCCCTCACGGAACGATGTGCTGCTGGTAACTCTTCACGCTCTTTCGGAACGATGTGCTGTAATTGCTCAGCCTCCCGAGGGAATTCGCGCGGAGCGCGCGAATTTCCACCACTTCTCGCGCGCGGTCTGGTAGAACCCATGATCAGTGGGCGATCCAGAGCGGGAGCGGTACGAGGCCGAGATCG
>JBOGWP010000012.1:0-13412 GCA_050693875.1 Actinomycetota bacterium | reverse complement strand
CGGCGAAGGCGCGTAAGGGCCGCGGCGACGCGGCGACCGACCCGACTCCTGCGAGCACGGAGGGCCGCGGGCCCGCCCGGAGCAAGGGCCGGCGGAATGGGGGAGGCGAGACCGGACTCGGGCGTGCCCGGCACCGGCGCGGGTCGTGAGGCGTGGGATCCCGTCAGCATCGGTCAGGCGGTCGGCCTCGTCGTCGGGGTGCCCTCGGTTGGAATCCCCTCGAGACGGGGAGCGATGGCCGCGACCGCCTCCCGTGCCTCCCGGCCGGTGATCCGGCGTGACTGCGTGGTGCCCGTGGACAGGGAACAGTAGGTGAGCGTGATCGGCCGTTCGCCGGCGACGCCGAGATCGGCAAGCGCCGCTGCGTACAGCACGAGCTGGTCGAGCTCGCCAGGCTCTGTTGGCGTGCCGGTCTTGAAGTCGACGATCTCGAGCCCGTCGTCGGACTCGTAGACCGCGTCGATGCGGCCCCGGACGAGTCGTGTGCCCACCTTCAGCGAGAAGCGCAGCTCGGCCATGGGCTCCCCGGAATCGAGCCGGGCGAGACGGCGCGCGGCGAAGCCCATTCGATGAAATGCTTCCTTCAGCCCCTCCAATCTCGACGCGTCGACGTGTGCCGCAGGCTCGTCGAGCGCTTCCTCGTCGGCGATGCCCGTCAGGGCACGGGCCTGCTCCTCGATCCAGCGGTGGACCTCGACCCCGATCCGGCGCTCGACGGAGGGACGCTGCGGCAGCGGCCGAGCGAGCGCCGCCGGCGCAGCGCGCCCTGCGACGAAGTCGACCAGCTGGGTTGCGGGCAACGAGGCCGGGAGCTCGGGGGGGCGCGGCGCCGCCGCCCGCGCCAAGTTCGCAATCGAGGACCGGTGCTCGGCCAGGAGGCGTTCGGCCTCGGCGCGCTCGTCGGCTCCGAGCCGGCCGAGGATCTCCTCGGCGCTCACCACGCCAGCCAGGAGGCGGTCGAGCGCGACGGGAGAGCTCTCGGGGAACGGCGGGTGCGCCGCCAGGCGATGGGGAACCGGCGGCCAGGTTGCCAGCGCAGCCATCCGCTCGATCAGTGGGTTGGCCGGGGGAGCCTCCGCGCTCCCGAGGTCTTCGGCCTCGGAGCCGCCGGCGGCCTCGTCGAAGAACAGCGACCGCCCCTTGACCCGAGCCTGCCGCTCGTACCACCACGCTGCGGTGACGTAGACGCGCTGCTTCGCCCGGGTCAGCGCGACGTAGAAGAGCCGCCGCTCGTCCTCGATTGCCCGCTGCTTGAGCTCGCGGGAGAACTCCGCCTTCGGCTTGGGTCGGCCGTTGGTGCGCCAGGGCGTGGGAAGGTGCTCGGCGTCCTCCCGCACTGCGAACGGCAGCTGGCCCGGGGAGCCCGCCGGGCTGGAGGTACGTGTGTCCGGAAACACGGAGTCGACCTTCTCACCCTGATCGTTGCATCGTGCGGCGACTCCGGGGATGAACACTGCCTCGAACTCGAGGCCTTTCGCCTGGTGGACGGTCATGAGCTTCACCGAGTCACCTCCGGCGGGCGCGGCGAGATCCAGGGTCTCGTCGACCTCCACAGCCGCGTCGAGGTAGGCGAGGAACGCCCCGAGCGACGGGTCGCCGGAGATCGGGTCGAAGTTCGACACCGAGCCGAGGAAGCTGGTGAGGTTCATGCGCGGCTCCGCCCCCTCGGTGGCCAGGATCTCGACCTCGTCGCCGATCCCCGCCTCGACGACGACCGCCTGGACCAGGTCGAGGAGCGGCCCGCCCGCGCGCCGCCGCAGCGAGGCCAACTCGGTCCGGGCGCGCTCAAGGCGTCGCCGCGCCTCGGCCGCCAGCGCGTCGATGTCGTTCAGATGATCGAGCGCCTCGGTCAGCGAGAAGGCGACGTCGTCGGGCTCGAACTCCGTCTCGTCGGGCACCCCGCCGTCGGGAGCCACCGCCTCCTTCTTCGCCTCCGAGAGCTCGCGGGTGTGCGCCGATGCCCACCGTGCCAGCAAGGCCAGGTCGCGGTAGTGGATCCGAAACCGGGGGCCGAGCAGGATCCGTGCCAGCCAGACGTTGCCGGGAGGGCCGGGATCGGCGATCACTCGGAGCCAGGCCACCACGTCCATCACCTCGGGCACGTGCAGGAGGCCACCGAGCCCGACCACCTCGACGGGGATGCTTCTGGCGGTCAGGGCGTCGTAGATCCGGGGGATCAGGCTCTTGCGGCGGACGAGGATGGCGACGTCGCGCCACTCGACTGGGGGCCGGCCATCCGCGGTGGGCCGCCCATGGAGACCCTCGATCTCCTCGGCGATGAAGGCCGCTTCCTCGTGCTGGTCCCCGAGCAGGCGAACCCCCACCCAGCCGGCGCCGTTTGCCGCGTGGGGCCGCAGGGGGTTGCCCGGCCGGTGGTCGGGCGGCACCGGCTCGATGATCCGGTTGGCGAGCGCCAGGATCCGTTCGCCACACCGGTAGTTCTCGGAGAGCGAGAGGTGACGATGCGGCACATCCCCAGACCGCAGGAAGTGCCTGGTCGGGAAGTCGATGAGGTTGTAGAGCGTCGACCCCCGCCACTGGAAGATGTTCTGACGGGCGTCGCCCACCGCCGTCACGTTGTGCCCGGTGGGCGCGAGCAGTTGCATGAGCCGCCGCTGCGCCACGTTGGTGTCCTGATACTCGTCGAGGAGGATGGCGGGATAGCGCTCCCGGAGGAGTTCGGCCACCTCTGGGAAGCGCTCCAGCACCTCGACCGCCTTGGTGACCTGGTCGCCGAAGTCGATCCGGCGCGCCCGCGCCTTCGCGTCGAGATACGCCCGGACTACCCGCACCAGCTCGATCCTGCGGCGTGAGGTGAGGACGACGTCCTCCGGGAACAGATCGGACTCGGAGACGATCCGCCGGTCCTCCTCGGCGATTCGCTCCGGCGTGACGAGATGGTTGGCGCACTGGTCGGCGAGCCCCAGCACCGTCCGGCAGATCGACGAGGGGGAGCGCGACTCGACGGTCTCGAACGGAGGGAGGCGGTCGAACTCGGCCAGCAGCAGCTGCCAGCACTGGGCCTCGGAGAGCAAACCGACCTCGGGGTCGATGCCGACGCGCACCCCGTGCTCGCGAATGAGCCGGTCGGCGAAGGAGTGATAGGTCGCCACCGTCGGCTCGTCGTCCAGCTGGAGGTTCATCGCCGCGAATGCGGCGGCGAGACGCTCCTCGAGCTCGCCTGCGGCCTTGTTGGTGAAGGTCAACCCGAGGATCCGGGACGGGTGGACGATCCCCTCCTCGACCATCCATGCCATGCGCGCAGCCATGACCGCGGTTTTCCCGCTTCCTGCCCCGGCGACGATCGCGACCGGCACGGGATCGTGGGTGATGGCGCGCCATTGCTCCTCGCTCGGGTCGTGGCCCCGGAGCGCGGCGCGGATGGCCTTGGAGGGATTCACGAGCTCAGCTCCCGGCCCTGTGGCCAGAGCGGGCAGAGCGGCTTCATCGCGCACCAGCGGCACTCAGCCTCCGGCGAGGGAGCGAAGCGCTCGCTCAACACGTTGTGGATCAGCACGGGCAGCTCCGCCAGCACCTTTTCTGCCTGCTCGGGCGACTGCGTGCGGTGGGCGGGAGCGCCCCCCGACGAGGTGGAGCCCGGATAGACGAGGTGGGCGGCGGACGGACGGCCGAGCTCCCGCAGTTCGGGATCCTCCCTCGCGGCGAGGTGGTAGATGGCGAGCTGGAGCGATTCCGCCGCTTCCTCGTAGCCGGCGGACCATCGGGCGGTCTTGTAGTCGACGAGCACCAGGTTCTGGCCGAGCTTGTCGATGCGATCGATGCGCCCGCGGATCACCGCACCGGCGACCTGGAGGTTGTTGAACTTGTGCTCGGCTTTGACCGTCGCCGGCTTCCGCTCGTGCACCCAGAACGTCTCGAGCATCTTCTCGCCATCGCGCCGGTACTGCCGCGCGACCGTCGCGTTCGGGAACACGGTGTCGTCGAAGAGCGCTCGGTATTCGGCGAGGAGCGTCGGCGGGTCAGGGATGCGATTCTCGTGGACCGCCTGGAAGAGCGCGTGCAGCCAGGTGCCGAACTTCATCGCGTAGGTGCCGACGGGGTCGAGGCCGAGCACCACCTGGAGCACGTACTGGAGCCCGCAGTTGTCGTAGACCCCCAGCCTCGAATAGGAGGTTCGGAAGTCTCCGGCGACGGCGAGTGGTGCTCCCCCCTCCGTCCAGTCCCAGCGCCCGTACCACCCGGCCGGGTCGATGCCCGGAACCTCGGCGAGTGCGATCAGTGCGGCCGCCCGCTCCTGCGCGGACGACGCTTCGGAGGCGAGCACGGCACGCAGCCGGGTGGCCAGCTCGCGGACGGTGAGAGGAGGGTGCTCCGAGGCTGCGGCCTCGGTCGGTGGCTCGCCGGCCAACTCCATGAGGAAGCGGCTGGGCCGTCCCCGCCCCGACGCGCCGGGCGAGACCGTAAAGATGGCGTGACGCCGAGCCCGCGTGGCGGCGACGAAGAACGTGCGCCGGTCGTCGGCGATCGCCTCGACCTCTCGCTCGGCGACCTCCTGGATGCCGAGCGCGAACGGGTCGAACAGGCCCTGCGCACGCCGGCCCTTCGGGATCCACGCGTCCAGGCAGCCGGCGACCACGATGGTGTCCCACTCCCGCCCCTTCGCAGCGTGGAAGGACAGGAGCTGCACCGCATCCGCCTCGGCCGCCTCGGCCGGCAGCCAGGGGTCGCTGCCGAACTCCGCTCGGGCGGCCTCGTGCAGGTAGTCCAGGATGGCCGCCTGCCCATGGCGGCGCTCGACGAAGCGACCGAGGCCGTGGCTGAAGGCGACCAGCGCGTCGAGGTCGCGATGGGCGGGATGCGCCGGGTCGGCGAGCGCCGCCTCCACCAGACCCCGGTAGTAGGAGGAGGCCCGGTAGACCTCCCAGAAGCACTCCTCGGCGCTGGCGGCGTGCTCCGCCACGAGATCGCGGAGCATCCGGAACTCCTCGGTATCGGCCGACTCCTCCACCACCTCGGCGAGGGTGCGGCCCTCCTTCCACGCCTGCCGCTCGAGGCTTCTCCTGGTCGCGAAGTCGAGCCCGACGAGGGGGCAGGTGAGCAGGCTCGACACGAGCCCTTCCCAGCCAGGCTCCAGCAGGGCCACCTTCACCAGATCGAGGAAGCACGCCACCGCGGGCTCGCCGGCCAGGGGCCGGTCGCCCGATACCGATTGCCACGGGACCTCCCAGCGCTCGAGGGCTCGCTGGAGCGGTTCGAGGAGCACCGCCGGCTGCGAGACCAGCACTGCCATCTCGCCCCAGGCCACGCCTTCTCGCAGATGCAAGGCGCGCAGCTCGCGGGCGATCGCCTCGACCTCGGCGGCGCCGGAAGGGTAGAGCCGGCAGTCGTAGGAAGTCTCGTGCGCCGCGGGGCGGAACGTGGCGGGGCGGTTGGGATTGTTGTGCGCGATCAATTCGCCCGCCGCCTCGGCGAGCGGCGAGCCCACACGTCGGCTGTCCTCGAGTTCGATGGTGGCGTGGGCTCCAATCTCCCCGGCGAAGCCGAACACCCAGTCGGGCTGGGCGCCGCGGAACCCCTCGATGCCCGAGTCGGGGTCGGCGGCGAGCACGAGGTGGTCGGTTTGGAGGAGGGTGAGCAGCCGGCGGTGGGCCCTGCTCATCTCCTCACCCTCGTCGACGAGCGCGTGCGGGAATCGCCGATGCAGGGCGGTCCGGATGTCCGGATGCTCGGCGAGGAGCCGTGTCGCCTCCGAGATGAGCCCGGCGTGATCGACCCGGGACTGCTCGCGCAGCCGGGTTCGGTACCGGTGGTGGAACTCGATGACCTCGCTCCATCCCTGCCGGTGCCGGGAGAGTGCCGCGAGCTCCTCGTCGCCGATCAGCGACTGCTGCACGCGGAGGCAAAAGTCGGCCACCTCGTCGATGAACGAGCGGTCGCGAAGCCGATCGCCCCACACCGGCCACCCCGCGGGGTGCTCCGCGGCCAGCAACTCGCGGACGAGCCCCCACTGCTCCGGTCCGGTGAGCAGCACCGGCGGCTCTCGGTAGTCGAGCCGAGGGTAGTAGCGGGCGACGAGGTGATAGGCGAGGGCGTGCCAGGTGAAGACGGGGATCTCGACCAGTGCAGGTCCGGGAAGCTCCCACGCCAGGCGTTGCTTGGCGCCGAGCGCGTACCGCCGGTTATTGCAGAGGAACAGGATGCGGTGCGGTGCGAGGCCGGGGGCAGCGGCCAGGCGCAGGTACCGGTGCTCGAGGGCCAGCGTCTTCCCCGACCCGGGGGGCCCCAGCACGAGCAGCCGGCCGTCGTCGTGCTCGACGACCCGGCGCTGCGCAGCGGTGAGGGCCGCCGTCACGAGCCACCCGGGTCAGAGCGCAGGCGGCCGGGTCTTCCGGATGCGGATCGGGCACAGGTCACGCAGTGTCCATTCGCGGTCACGAAGTGCGAGGTGGGCCTGGGGGAGTCCGGAGCCGGGATGCCGGTTCCGGCCGAGCATCCGCCGGCTCCGGTGAGTACGCCGCCGGCGGCCTTCGGCAGGGCGCCACGGCCGCCACCCTAGGCGCCCGGCCCACCGTCGTCAACGGAGCCGTTCGGCGCCCCCACCAGCGGCCCGAGGCCCGGCTCGTCCCGGATGCCAGAGAAGTGACCGAGGGCCGCGATCGAGGCCTCGGCCGCGGCGACGAACGCTCGGATCTCGGATGCGGCGTTGCCTGCGGTCGTCAGAGCCCGCGAAAGCTTCCCGTCCAGGCGGTCGCGAAGCTGCTCGAGGCACACCGAGACGTCGTGAACCCGGAGCACCACCCGGTCGACGTCGGCATCGCGGGCATACGCCCGGTATAGGGACCAGACGCCGAGCAGAAACGGGACCGCGAGGGCGTACGAGACGAGCAGCACCCGTGCCTGATGGGCGGCGACGTGCGCCCTTCGGCAGCAGGCATAGACCGCATCGGGAAGGGCGATCACCGCAACCGGCCCGGTGAGCGCAGGGTCGATGTAGCCGCCCACCTCCGGGATCCGGGCACAGACGGCCCGCTCGACTCGCCTGCGTAGCTCCTCGCGCCGGGCCGGATCGCCTGCTTCCTGCAGCTCGGTGACGAGGTCGAACGCCGTCCACTTCGAGTCGACTGGAAGCAGCTTCCCGTCGGGAAGCCGCAGCGCGAACTCGCAGGTCCGGCCCGCCACGCTGAAGTCCCGGATCAGCAGCTCCGGAGGGAACTCCGCCAGGGCCGCAGCCAGCAGGTTCTCACCGGCAAGGCCCCGCCCGTATGAGCCGGCGATCAGGCGATCGACGCGCTCGACGGCCCGCGTGGCCTGCTCCTCGAGGTGACGGCGCTCCTCGAATGCTGCGGCGAGGCTCCCAAGCGAACCCACCGCCTGCTCGAGCCGGGCCTGTACCGAGCGCGACACCTCCTCCTCCCGCGCTAGGCCCGAGGTGAGCTCCGCGAGATGCGGGTCGAGCCCGCGCCCGCGCCGGGACACGATGAACGCCGCAGCCACCAGGGCGGCCGCCAGGACCAGGATCGCCGTCTCCATCCGTTCTGCCTCCTTTCGTTGGCCGCTCTGCCGGTCGTTGGCCGCTCTGCCGGCCCTTGCCTGGTTGATGGTAGGGAGGGGGTATGACAGAAAGCGGGCCGCCGAGCCCCGAGAGCGGGGGTTTGCTTGCTCGTGGTCCCGGCTTTCCCCCCACCGCGGGTACGCTGATCAGCCGTGGAGATCCCCCGCCCCCCGCAGGCCGTCACGTTCGACTGCTGGTCGACGCTCATCGCCGACGTCGACTGGGAGGGGGCACTGATGGCTCGTGCCCGGCACCTTCAGGAGATCGCGCGCCGCGACGGCGTCGAGCTCGACTCCGAGCGCGCCCGGGAGCTCATGGAGGGCTCGTGGCTCGAGCATGTCTCCAAGTGGCGCGACGGCAAGATGTTCGGCCCCGAGGGGGCGGCCCGGTGGTGCCTCGTGCAGCTCGGGATCGAGGTGACGGAGCAGGTCGCCGGTCAGCTCGCCGATACGATTGCCGAGGCGACCAGCAGGGTAGGGGTCCGGGTCGTCGAGGGAGCCGCCCATGCTCTCGAGACGGTCCGTGCGAGAGGCATCCCCACCGCCCTGATCTGCGACACCGGCTTCACCCCGGGGAGGGTGGTCCGACGCCTCCTCGCCGAGCTCGAAGTGCACCTCGACCAGTATCTCTTCTCCGACGAGGTCGGGGTACCCAAGCCCCAGCAGGGCATCTTCACGGCGGCGCTGCAAGCGGTCGGCGCCCCGGCGGAGAAGTCGGTCCACATTGGAGACCTCCGCAGGACCGACATCGCGGGGGCGCGGGCAGCCGGCATGGCGACGATTCGCTTCGCCGGAGTTCACGACGATGCGTGGACCGAGGAGGAGGCCCAGGGCGAGGAGGGCGACGTCGTGCTCCACCACTGGGACGACCTGTACGACGCACTCGGGATCTGACCGCACCCGGGCCAAGTTTCACCTTCCCTTCACACACCTCCCATCACTCCTTCACCGGCTCCCCCGATGGTTGAGACACCATCCACAGGAGGTACCGACAATGAGCGGAAGGATGAAGGTGGCGATCGCATCCGGGATCGCGGCGGTTGTGGCCGTGGCGGGCTCGGCGCTCGCCCAGACCGGCGGCACTCCCTCGCCGACGGCGCCGCCCGAGAAGTCGGCGGCCCGGCAGGGACTGCCCAAGGGAAAGAGGTTTTGCGGCCTGCCGGGCAGGGCGGTCGGCATCCGGGAAGCGTTCGGGCGCGTCGTGCATGCCGAGGCCAAGGTGCAAGCGCGGGAGGGCTTCGCCACGATGATCATCGATCGCGGCGAGATCACGAGCGTCGACGGTGACCGCGTGACCATCAAGCGGGCCGACGGCGAGACCGTCACTGTCCGGGCCGGAGAGCAGACCCGGGTCTGCCGAAACGGCGAGGCGGCGCAGGTCTCCGATCTTAAGAAGGGAGACCGGGCGGCGATCCTCCAGGGCCGGCGCGACGGCGAGTCGATCGTGCGGGGCATCCGGGCGTTCGCCCCCGACTACAGCCCGCCCGCCGGGCAGGAGCGTCCCAAGCGCGACCGCCGGCTGCAGCCCTCGGCGACGACGACGCCCGGCCAGGCTCCCTGAACGGCCTCTCTCACGGGCTTCGGCGGCGGGACCCTTCGGACCCGCCGCCGGCGCGCCGACTACTATGCGGGAGGCTTCATGGCATCGGGACAGATCCTGGTCGTCGAGGACGAGCGCAACATCGCCTCGCTGGTCGAGCTCTATCTGACGAACGAGGGGTTCTCGGTCGAGATTGCCGAGGACGGGGCGAAGGGCCTCGAGATGGCGGACCGCCTGCGGCCTTCCCTCGTCGTCCTCGACGTGATGCTCCCGGGGATCGACGGCATCGAGGTGTGCCGGCGGTTGCGGGCCGGCAGCCGGGTGCCGATCATCATGCTCACCGCCCGCGACACCGAGATCGACCGTGTGCTCGGCCTCGAGCTGGGCGCCGACGACTACGTGACGAAGCCGTTCAGCCCCCGCGAGCTGGTCGCCCGGGTGAAGGCCGTCCTGCGCCGCGTCGAGGCTCCGGAGGAGGAGGGCGAGCGGCTCGTGCTGGGGCCCGTCGGGATCGACACCGCACGCAGGGAGGCGAGGGTGGGGGACCGCCTCGTGGAGCTCACCCCGAAGGAGTTCGATCTCCTCGCGTTCCTCGCCCGCAACCGCGGGATCGTCTTCACCCGCGACCGGCTCCTCGAGCGCGTCTGGGCTTATCGGCATCCGGTGGACTCGAGGACGGTCGACTCGCACGTCCGGTCGCTGCGGGCGAAGCTCGGCGGCGAGGCCGAGGTGGTCAAGACGGTGCGCGGGGTCGGCTACAAGGGCGAGTGGTGACACGGTGGGACGTTCGCTGCGGGGCCGCCTCGCCCGGACGCTCGGCCTGACCGCGGCGCTCTCGGTTGCCGCGACCGCCCTCATCACGTTCGGCCTCGTACGCCGGCTGTCGGAACAGCGGGCGCTGGAGGAGCTCGGACGGCAGGCCGACGCAATCGCCCTCGAGGCGAACGACATCCAGCCCAGGCAGCTGACCTCGCTGCGGCAACTGCTGCGGGCGTCGGGGAGCCTCGTCGCTCTGGTCGGCCCGGCGGGGCGTGTGACCGCGGCAGAGGATTCCGTCGCAAACGTCGTCGAGCGGATCGACCTCAGTCCGGTGTTGGCTGGAAGGCGCATCGAGGGGGTGGTGTCGGCAGAACGCGACGTCTACGCCTATGTGGCGATTCCCGTTGCGGGGCCACGAGGCCGGACCGCAGGCGTCGTCCTGGCCCGGCCCACCGGAGTGACCCGGGCGATGTCGCGGTCGGTGCTTGCGCGGGTGGGGCTCGCCGCCGGGCTGGCGGTGATCCTGGCGGTCCTGGCCTCCGCCCTGCTGTCCCGGCGCCTGACCGACCCGATCCGGCGAGTTGCCGACGCCACCGCCCGCGCAGCCGAGGGCGACCTCGCCCACCGGGTACCCGTCGAAGGGGAGGACGAGGTCGCCGACCTCGCCCGGCGCTTCAACGCCATGGCCGACGCCTTGCTCGAGGCACGGCGGCGCGAGCACGAGTTCCTCGCCAGCGTTTCGCACGAGCTGCGAACCCCCATCACCGCCATCCGCGGATATGCCGAAGCGATGGCCGAGGGGGTCGTCGCCGACGGACCGGGACGCACCGAGGCGTTGTCCGTGATCAGCGAGGAGACCGCACGGCTGGAGCGGCTGGTCCAGGACGTGATGGACCTGGCGCGGCTCGGGGCCGGCGAGCTCCGGCTGGAGCCCGCCGAGGTCGACCTCGGCGACGTCCTGCGCGAGGCGGCGAAGGCGCACGCCGGCGGCGCGGCGGGGGCAGGGGTGTCGCTCGAGGCGGAGGTGGGCGAGCGCCTCGTCCTCATCACCGATGCGCTGCGGGTCCGCCAGATCGTCGGCAACCTGGTCGAGAACGCCCTGCGGGTGACGCCGGCGGGGGGGCGGGTCCGTGTCTCCGGCCGAGCCGCGCCCGGCGCGGTGGTGGTGGAGGTCGCCGACACCGGGCCGGGCATCGCCACGAGGGACCTTCCGCACGTCTTCGAGCGCTCGTATCTGTGGGGCATCTCGAAAGGAATGCGAGAGGTCGGGACGGGGCTCGGTCTCGCGATCGTTCGACAGCTCAGCGCGGCGCTTGGTGGGAGCATCGAGGTCGACAGCGTGGTCGGGAAAGGAACGACGTTCCGGCTGACCCTTCCGGCACACATCGTGCGACGACCAGCTCACACCGCTCCTGCCTGACGGCTCGGTCGGTCGCAGCGCTCGAACTGCGACATATGTTGGTTCGATGACGACCGTGGGCTCGTTGGGGTCGGTGAAAGGGATCCCGGGTCGCGCTTCCCATCTTGTCAGGATGCTGATGATCTCCTTGGCTCGAACCCCCGCCAAGGACACTGAGCAACGACAGGGAAGGAGGAGCAGCCGTGAGGATCGCGGGTCTCGGTACCGGGATCGTCGGCCAGACGATCGGCGCCAAGCTGCTGTCGCTCGGCCAGGACGTATGGATGGGCACCCGCGACGTCGAGGCGGTGATGGCTCGCACCGAGCCCGCTCGGACCGGCGCGCCGCCGTGCGCCGAGTGGGCGGCGGCCCATCCGGACGCCAAGGTGGTGCTGTTCAAGGAGGCTGCCGCGAACGGCGAGATCGTCTTCAACGCCACCAGCGGCGCAGCCGCGCTCGACGTGCTCCAAGCGGCGGGGGCGGAGAACCTGGCCGGCAAGATCCTTATCGACATCTCCAACGGGCTGGACTTCTCGGCCGGTGTGCCGAGACTGACCGTGGCGAACACCGACTCGATTGGCGAGCTGGTTCAGCGTTCGTTCCCCGACGCGAGGGTGGTGAAGACGCTCAACACGGTTACCGCGGCGGTCATGGTCGACCCCGACAGTCTTGCCGGTGGCGATCACGATGTGTTCGTCTGCGGGAACGACAACGCCGCCAAGAGTGAGGTCGCCGGGATCCTGACGGGCTGGTTCGGCTGGCGCGGGGTCGTCGACCTCGGCGACATCACCTCCGCACGCGCCGTGGAGATGTACCTGCCGTTGTGGATCCGGTTATGGGGCGTGCACGGCACGCCGGTGTTCAACATCAAGGTCGTCCGGTAAGAGGGCCGTGGCCCGCGCCGGCGGCCCCTACCTCACGAGGGCGATTGCGGCGCGGCATCGGCCTTGGAACGGCTATCGAGGCCCCACCACGCCGAGAATCAGCCCGTCGATGTCGTTCTTACGCCAAGAATGGGGTTGACGCCACAGGACGGGGATCGGCGAACCAGACAGGTGGAGCTGATTGATCGGGACGCGAATCGCTTGCAATCCCGGCGTGACGTCTGAACCTGCGCCCCCGAAGGACCCGCGGAGCAGGAGGTTCTCACGACGTTCGTGAGGATTGGGGTTCCGGGACGCCCTGAGATCCTCCTGTCCCGGTCCTACACCGAAGTCCAGGTGCACATGCGGAGTGCATGTTGGACACGCTAATCGGGTGTATATGTCGTGTTTGTGACTCGATCGATCCAGATCCGGAACGTCGCCGACGCCACTCATCGGACCCTTCGGGCCCGGGCAGCCGCCGCCGGTCTCTCGCTCTCGGAGTATCTCCTTGCGGAGGTCACCCGCGTGGCCGAGCGCCCCCCCGTCGCCGACGTGCTCGCCCGCGCTGGGGACCGGTCGGGAGGGGCACGCACCGGGAGGATCGTCGCCGCGGTACGCTCGAGCCGCGACCGGCAGTGATCGTCGCCGACACATCGGCCGTCCTGGCGGCGTTGGCGGGGGTTCCGCCCCCAGAGAACCTCCGTGCACGGCTTGCCCAGGACGGCGACCTACGCTCCTCACCTGATCGACGTGGAGGTCATCCACGCGCTCCGTCGATTGGTGACAGCGCGTCACCTGACCGAAGACCGGGCGGTCGACGTGAGAAGTGACTTCGCGGATCTCCCAATCGTGCGCTACCCGCACCATCCGCTGGCCGATCGGATGTGGGAGCTGCGGCACAGCCTTTCGGCCTACGACGCCACGTTCGTGGCAATCTCGGAGATGCTGGGCGTTCCCCTCGTCACCTGCGATGGCAGGCTGGCAGGCGCTTCAGGGCACGAGGCCCAAATCGAGCTCTTTGCCTCCTCCTGAACCCCAGCCAGCAGAATCCAAGGTGAGATCGACGCCGGGAGGGGGTAGGCCGGTCCGCGCACCGGCCGATTCTCTTGGAGCTGATTGATCGGTGCGCCAACCGCGTAGAGCTGCCCGCGAGCGCTCTCGGGCTGAAGTGACCATTTGATGCATGAGCAGGCTGCGCCCGCTTCTCATGGCCCTGAGGTCATTCAGCTGTGGATCGGCGACCAAGTACCACGTCGATCCCGCGCAGGATGAGGTCGAGCTGTGCTCTCGGAACCCTTCCGACATGGTCCGTGAGCACATGTCGGTCCACTGCCAC
>JBOGWP010000011.1:0-28832 GCA_050693875.1 Actinomycetota bacterium | reverse complement strand
CGCAAGATCCGCTTCTGGGGCAATCCGCAGCCCAACAAGCCCTGGATGGACCTCCACATGGAGCTGGTGGCGGCCGGGGTCAAGGATCCGCCGCTGGCCTCCCGCGGATACGCGCTCACCAGCGTGGCCGTGTACGACGCGGTACTGGCCACATGGCACTGGAAGTACCGGTACCGGCGGGATCCTCCATCTGGCAGCCCTTCCGTCCCCGGCGCCGGCTCCGTACCCTCCTACCCCTCGGAGCACGCCGCCATCGCGGGCGCGGCCTCGTTGGTGCTGGCTTATCTTTTTCCCGGCCAACCGGCCGCCCGCTTCGAGGAGCTGGCCGAGGAGGCCGCCCTGTCGCGGGTCTGGGCGGGGGCCAACTTCCCGAGCGACGTGGCCGCCGGCCTCGAGCTCGGGCGGGCGGTGGCCCGCAAGGTGATCGCCCGGGCCGAGACCGACGGATCGGACCGGAGGTGGGACGGCACCCGGCCTTCCGGCATCGGCGGGGGGCCCTGGTTCTGGGACCACCCTCCCGGCACAGTCACGCCGCCCGTGCAGCCGCTGGCGGGGAGCTGGAAGACCTGGCTCATGATCTCGGGCGGCCAGTTCCGCCCTGATCCCCCCTATCCCTACGGCAGCCGGGAGTTTCTCGCCGAGTCCCGGGAGGTGATGCAGGTCGGGGCCGGGCTCACCGCCCGGCAGGAGGGCATCGCCAAGTTCTGGGCCGGAGGCCTGGGCACGCCGCTCCCCCCCGGGCTCTGGAACCAGATCGCCCAGCACTACGCCGCCCGGGCCGGTCTCGACGCCCCCCGGGCGGCCCGGCTCTTCGCCCTCCTCAATGTGGCTCTTGCCGACGCCGGGGTGGCGGTGTGGGACGCTAAGTACACGTGGTGGAGCCCCCGCCCCGTGAATGCCATTCGGGACCTCGGGCTCGACCCTGATTGGCGGCCCTACCTGCCCACGCCAAGTTTTCCCTCCTACGTCTCGGGCCACTCCGGCTACTCGGCGGCGGCGGCGGAGGTGCTCGCCCACATCTTCCCCTCGCAAGCGAAGGTCCTTCGCGCCAAAGCCGAGGAGGCGGCGATATCGCGCCTCTACGGGGGGATCCATTTCCGCAGCGATAACGAGGCCGGGCGCCGCCTGGGGCGGCGGATCGGGCAGCTGGCAGTGGAGCGGTCCCGCCGCGACGGCGCGTAGGGTGACCCCGGTGCGGAGGAAGGCGGGAGTGCTCCTGCCCATCGAGGAATCCTCGCCGCGGCCGCGGAGCTGAGGCGGCGGGGGGAGGCAGACTTCTACGGGTTCTCCATCGCCAAGCGGATCCAAGAGCGCGAGGGGGCCCGCCGCCTGGTCGCCTACGGCACCTTGTACAAGGCCCTCGACCGGCTGGAGCAGGCCGGTCTCCTCGTCAGCCACTGGGAAGATCCACCCGTCGCGGCGGCCGAGCTGCGCCCTCGCCGGCGACTCTACCGCTTGACCGCTCTGGGAGGCCAGGCCCTGGTCGACGCGCTCGCCTCCCGGGCCGTACCGGCCTCCGGGCTCGATGGGCTCGCGCCCTCATGACCGGCTTGCCGGGCCTTGCCGTCCGCCTAGCCAGATGGTGGGTGACGCTCTACACCCTCGGGCTGGCCGAGACCGACCGGGCCCGCCGAAGAGCGGAGCTCGAGTCCGATCTGTGGGAGCACCAGCGTGACGCAGAGGCGCGCGGCCCGCTCGGGGCTCACGCTCTCCCCCGGGTTCCTCGCCGCATTCTTGGCCCTGGCCCTCATGACCGGCTTGGCTTCCTTCCTGTTGCAGAGCCGGCACCCCCCGGTCGGCGCCCGGCGGCCGGCCGCGGCTACTTCACGTGAACCGCCAGCCCTCGGCGAGAATGACGTCGAGGATCTTTATGCACGGCACCTTTAGGGCCCCGCAAACGTCGGGAATTCTCGGGTTGATTCGGCTTCTTGGTCCTTCCTGAGTGACGACCGCACATCCGTTGAGCCGCGCAAGCGCAATTACAAAGGGATCGGCCCCCGACCGTCCGAAGTCAGCGTCAACAAGGTTGCGAAATTGCTTGAGGATGCTTGTAACCTCCGTTTGCAGGCTCTCGTCCACCTCAACGAACAGGCCTGGCTGTGACCGAGCCCACTGGAGGATCTCATCGTCCTGACGCTTAAGCTCGATTAGCACCTCCTGAGTAGCACGCAGCTCACCTGAGGCGATCAAGCCGGGCAGATGGGAATCCCAAAGAGAAGGAAAGGCCTCAGGAGGATACAGACGCCGCCAGGGCTCCACAATCGAGCTCGTGTCAACACTGTACTTCAAAGGCGATCGCCCTTAGCTCCCAGCTGTTCTTCGATCTTCGGCAGGTGCTTGAGGCGAATGCCCAAGTAGTCGGAAACATCGCTGGCAGTGATCTTGCCCTGCCCATAGGTGCTGAGAACGAGACTCGTAAACGTGGGGCCCGCACTGGCGAGGGCCATCGTGTGGGGAGGGGCGAAGCCAGGAGCTGGTGCTTTACTTTTTCGCAATTGTTCCTGATACTGTTCCCGCTTCTCCCTATAAAAGTCTTGTGAAGTCATCCCTTGGTTGAGCAAGCGACGCACTATGACTTCTCGGCTTACTCGGAACCGCTGAGATAAAGTCCGAATTTCACTCTCGTCCCAACGTGGAGTCGAGCCGTGCTGCTGAACAACATTTTCTGCGAGCAAGAGTGACCTGGGAACGACTACGGACCCGGAGACTGAGTTGCAAAAGCGCTCGACCATCTCAGAGCCGCTACCATTGGCCAACGCATCCTCGAAGTCGCACAAACCGCCCTGCCTGATCACAAGGTGAGTCAGTTCGTGGAACAGCGAGAAGATTCGCGCCTGTGGGGGATCCTTGACGTTAACGACCACGATCGGCAAAGGGAATTCCGCGATGGAGAAGCCTCGAGCTTCCTGGGTCGGCACTTCGGTCATCTGAAGGACGAGAGCGCCGATACGTTCGATCGCCGCGCGCCAAGCGTTGAACGCCTCGTAATGGTCATCCCACTTGAACTGAATATCAGGCTTGATGCCTGAGGCTTCTCTTATTGCGTTGGCAACTTCGCCCGGGGCGTCGTTCGGTCGTGCCTCTAGGACGAGGGTCGGAGGGTCTTCCCCCTCATCCGCCAAGAGCTCGAGCGCGATCCTCCGACGGGTTGTGGCTTGTCGGATCTCGAACAGGAGATGGCTGGATCGCGCACCCTCCCCGGTCGCAGGAAGGCGACGAAAATCCTTCGGCGTCTTGAGCGGGGGTGGAGGCTCGGCGAGGTAGAAGGCTGCCATCGGGCGCCGGTAGACCCGGGCCAGCTTGCGGAGCTGATGGATGGTGGGATGAAGCTCGCCCTGCTCCCATGTCCCGAGCCGCTCTGGCTTGACCGGAACCTTCTTGGCGGCCGTATCAAGATCGAAGCCAGCGCTTTCCCGCGCCCACCGGAGCAACCGCGGATTAGCAAACGCCTTGACGCGAGTAGTCATCGCTCAGCCCCCGGGCAGTACGGCCATCCAGCACACCACGCCGACATCCTCCTCCGTGATCGGCTCCAACGGGGGCGGGGGTTCCACTGTCTGGAGGCCGAACTCCTCGACGACCTTCACTATCCGCTCGGCCGCCTCGTTTCTGGAGATCCTCCCGTCGGCCACCATGGTCCGGATCTCCGACAGCGCCTGCCGCACGGCCGAACTCCGGCCGACCGAGAGCGCCTCCTCCGCTGCCGCAGCACCTGCCGGAAGGGTGACCGCCGGATCTCTCAGGAGGTCTATTGCAAACCTCTGCACCGGGCCGAGCCGCTCCTCCTCAGCTCGAGGATCGGCGCGGGAGTTGTGCTCCTCAACGATGGTCGGGACCGCTGCCCTCCAGGCTGTGTCCAGATCGAACCCAGGTACGGGCAAGTCCGCGGCGGGGGCGCCCCCCGGATCGAAACGTCGAACCAGGATTGATCCGGGGCGCCGGGTGGCCGCAAGGCTTCGGGCACGGCAACCCCGATGAGGGAGTTTCCGACCAGGATGTTCCGGTCGAGATAAGCGAGGGAGAGGCCGGGCACGAACGACGCCAGCCACAGCGAGATCTTGGCGATCTCGGCGCCCATGGGTGAAAGATCCACGCCGTAGACGCACCTTTTCATCACCAACCGGCGGATGAGGGCGACGTCATCGATGGCGGCGCCAGCGCTGGCGCCGATACGCAGGCGGTCGAGCATCGTGCTCACCTCGGGAAGCGGCACCTCGCCTAAGAACCTCACGACCAGATCGGAGAGCTCGGAGACCACGGTCACCAGGAAATGGGCACTTCCGCAGGCGGGGTCGAGGACGGCGAAGTCGAATAGCATCTTTGCCGCGCCCTCGGGGTCGGCCTCCGCCAGCGCTCCGACCATCTCGAGATGCCTTTCGAAGACTGGCACCACCGCCCTTCTCACCAGATGCCTCACGAGTTCCGAACGGGTGTAGTACACGCCCGCGGCCTTCCTGCCGCCCTCATGGGTCTGCCAGAGAAGGTCTCCGGGGGCGAACTCGGCCTCCTCCTCGCCAACAGGCAGATAGGTGTCCCGGTTAGGGATGTAGCGAAGGGGTTCGGTCGCCAGGGAGAGCCTCAGCGACAGCAGTCCCTCGTAGATGTGACCGAGGTGGCCGATCTCGAGCGTGGAGTAGTCGACGCCCGCCTCTTGCTCTTCGTCCCGGCCGAGGCCGATCAAGACCTCGGCAAAGTGTGGGTCGGGCACCTCCAGCGCCTCCAGGGTGCCGGCGCCGAGGAAACCTTCGCGGGAAAAGAGCGCCCCGTTGTAAGGGGGGACTCCCCACGCGGGGTTTCCGTCGCGCATGGCCTTGATCAGCAGCCTGAATCGGTCCCAGAGCGACGTGGACCGGCGACTGAGCGCTGCCTGCGTCTCCGCGGCCTCGGCGACCAGGTTCGTGAGGGATGCCTGGGCGTAAGAGCGATTGTCCATCGGCAGGTGTCCGCCGCTCTCGGCGTAGAGGAGGAACAGGCTCCTGAAGACCAGGGTCAGGGCGGCGTGTTCGAGTTCCTGCCTCACGGTCTCGTCGGCGAGATCTCGGCCCTGGACCTTGGCCCAGCGACCCAGCGCGCGGCCGAGCACGGGAAGGACCGACTGGCGGATCGTCGCGTCGAGTCTCTTGCGCAGAGTGGAGCCAAAGGCGCGAGCATCGCCCACCAGTGCGTCGAACTCGCCCTCGGCGAGATATCTCGGGCTCAGCAGCCCCAGTAGCGGAAAGTCATCCGGCTGCAACGCTGCCGCGTCGACGTCGAGGTAACGGGAGACTGCATCGCCCGACAACGACTCGGCTTGGAGTAGCCGAAGGCGGCTTCCACTGGTGAGGATGCCGAAGGGCGCGCCGGCACGCTGACAGTCGTTCAGGAGAACGCCCTCCGGCGGGCGGGAGACAGCGTCGAGGCGTGAGAAGTCGGCGGGATCGGCCTTCGGATGGACCACGGCGACCGGACGCCCCTGAAATCGGGCAAGGTATCCCCGGTTCCTCAGCCTCTCCAACTCATACCCGAACGAGGTGAGGACGCGTCGCCAGTCGGCCCCTCGCTCTATCGATGAAGTCTCCTCGGTCATGTGCTGCCAGCGTTCGTGGTCCTTGCGGAGACGGACATCGAGGGTGTGAAGGGTTAGGAGATCCCGCAACTTGAGACCAGGTATGGCCGCCCGGTCCAATCGCTCCAGCTCGGCCGACAGCTCTCGGACCGCCTCGAGGCGCGGCTTGGACGAGATCCGCTCGATGACCGCAGCGAGGGCGGCCGCCTCCAGCGAGCGTAGGGGGCCGCTGGCGTCCACGACTCCGAGCGCAAGGACCGACCCCGCCCGGGTTGGATCGTCGGCGAGGAGGAGTAGCGGAGTGGCGCCGCCGCCCTGTCGATCACGCCAGGTGTGTCTCAGGGTGCTCTCCCTGGTAATCCCCGTCGCGGCAACCTCGATGCCAGCAACCAGGGCGACGGCGGTGAGCGTGGATGAGGCGGGGACCGGCCGCCCCGCGGGGAGGCTCAGGACACGCTCGACGAGCGCCGCGGCATTCATGGCCATGGGAGCGAGCCATGCCCCTCGGATCGAGTTCTGCACGAGTCGCATGTGTCTTCCCCCCCGAAAAAACGTGGTGGGGAAGCACGGAGTCCGATTATTGCGGTCGGGTGTGACAAGCTGACGGCCCTAGGCGGTCGCGTCAGGCCGTGCCCGTCCTCATTCCGGATGGCGCCCAACACTTGGCGGTGGTTGATGGAATCGGGGGCGGGGGTGGTCCCATGAAGGTGAAAGGCACCCTCCTTAACAAGCACTCTCGTCTCTGACCAGCTCAAGGAGCAGCCTCTAGCTGCCGAAGAACCGCCGACGTCTGCATGGAAGGCTCGATCCCCAGCTCCTCGATCATAAGGCGGCGGAGCAGGCGGTAGCGGCGCGCGACGAGGTCGGCTCGGCCCCTTCCGTTCTCCAGGACCATGGCCTGCCGGTAGAGCTCCTCGTCGTAGGGGTCGGCTGCCAGGGCTCGGTCGAGAAGCTGTAGAGCTTCGTCGACCTGGTCCGACGCCTGTAGGAGAAGCGCCCAGTCCTTGGCCGCTTGCACGAACAGACCTTGATAGCGTTCGATGACCAGCGCAGCCCAGCCCAGCCGTAATACCAGCCTTCGCAGTACTCGCCCCGGTAGAGGCTGCAGGCAACCTCGAGCAGAGCGCCCCGATTGCCCGAGTCCCGCGACCGGCGGATCGCCTCCTCGAACGCAACCACATCCACCCATACGTGGGCGAAGTCCATACGGTACCGGTCGTCGATCTTCTGGACGATGCGAGCGTTGTCCCCCGGACGCCGCAAGCGGCACCTGAGGTGCGAGGCAGAGTGCCAGAGATTACTCTGTGACACTTTCGGGTCCGCGCCCGGCCACAAGGCCTCAAGGACCTGGTCCCTGGCCGCTCCCCGAGGATGGGCGGCCAGGTAGGCGAGCAACTCGAGGGACTTCCGCCGCCACCCTCCTTCGACGGGGTGGCCGTCACGGAAGATCCTGAGGGGCCCCAGGAGATAGACGGACAGCCCTCGCCGCGGGCCCGCGGCCCCGTCGGCATCGTCCGCACGAAGCCCGGAAGCGCCAGGGCCTGACAGCAGGCCGTCCACGGGCGTGACCCGCTGGGCGACTCGCGCCCGGCTCGCGCGGCGGCGGCCGACCCATGTAGACGCGAACTTGCGAGCCGCGAGCGAAAACTCGCCCCAGTCGGCCGAAAACTCGCGCGGACGCGAGAAGCCGCAGGCGTGGAAACGAGGGAAACGCGAGCCAGACGCGAGTTTTCGGAGCGCAAGATCGCCCCGTGAAACGACGCCCGCGGCGAAATGTCACCCAAATGTCAGCGTCCGGGGAGTCCCGCGGGATGGACCCGCCCCCCGGCTCCGCCTATCCCTACTCCGCGCGGACAGCCGCCACGAGCTAAGGAGGCCCCATGCAAGCTGTTCACACCCTCGTTCCGAGGACGGCTTCTCGAATCAGGCGCATCGACATGAGGGTCGTCGTCGGAGTCACGCTCATGCTGTTCGCCATCGCCGGGACGACCTCCCTGGTCAGGCGCGCCCAGGACCGGACCCCGGTCCTCGTAGCTGCCCGCCAGGTCGAGCCCGGACACGTCATCGAACCCTCCGACCTCCGCGTTGCGGACATCTCGCTGCCCCGCGGCGTTGCCTACCTTCCGGCCTCTGGCCAGGGACGGGTCGTCGGGCAGATCGCCACGGAAGCACTCTGGCCCGGCAAGATCCTGGGCCCCCGCTCGATCGCCAGGTCCTCCACCCTCCCGGCCGGCCAAGTGTCGATGAGCGTCGCCCTCAAGCCCCACCGGTGCTCTGCCGGCGACCTTCGGGCCGGAGACCACGTCGCGGTCATCTCCTCCCCGACGCCCGACCGCAACCTGCCCACGACCATCCTCTTCACCGACGTCACCGTCCAGTCCGTCCGGCAGGCGCAGACCTCGGAGGGATCGGCTCTCGTCGTGGCCCTGCGCCTGCGGTTGGAGGAGGCCCGGGCGCTGGCCGAGGCCCAAGCCAAGGGCTCCATCAACCTCGTGCTCCTTTCGAGGGACGGACAACGATGACCTGCATCGCGGTCTGCTCGGGCAAAGGCAGCCCAGGCGCGACGTTCGTGGCCGTCAACCTCGCCAACGCCCTCGCCAAGGCCGGACGTCGGCCCGTCTTTCTCGACCTCGACCCTCACGGGGGAGACGTCGCGGCTTACCTCGGCCTGGACCCGCGCAAGGGGCTGTGGCCGCTCGGGCTTGTCGGCCCGGGCAAGTACTCACCCCAGGCCCTGCTCGGTGAGATCGACGAGCGATGCGGCATCAGGTGCATCGCCGGGTTCCCCCGAGCCAGCGACGCCTCCGCAGAAGTCCTCCACAACATCCTCTCCTCGTCCTCCAGTCGGAACCACCTGGTCGTCGCCGATCTGGGACGCGTCGACGAGCGAGTGGCGGAGGTCGCTGCTGGCGCAGACCTCATCCTCGTCGTCGTCCGACCGGACCTGGTCTCGACCTTCGGAGCGGAGCGCGCCCGGGAAGCTCTTCTCTCCGCGGGAGCCAATCCCTCGCGGATGCGGCTCGTGACGAACGCCTTCGAATGGAGGCATGCCGCCGAAGCGGCCGAGGTCGCCTCAGCGGTGGGCATCGCATCGATCGCCATGATCCCCCTCAATCGAAGAGGCGCGAGGCGCGCTCTCGAAGCGCAGACCCCCGTAGGTGGGCGACGCCTGGCGAAGGCGTTCGGAGAGCTCGCCGGGGCGGTCCTCAAGCAGGCGGCCGCGACGCGGAATCAGGAGGTTTCCATCGGATGACCCCGGCCATCGCGACCATCGAACGCCTGAAAGAGCAGGCGCGCGAGGCGCTCGGGCGGGAGCTGGCCGACTCCTCCCTCGCCAACGCCAGCGAAGACGAGGAGGCCAAAGCCTGGGCGATCATCGTCCGGCTCGTAGAGAAGGAAACCCGGCACCGAGCGCACGCCGGCGGCGACGTCCTCGGCGACGAGGAGAGACGAGAGCTGGCCCAGGGCCTCTTCGATCACTTCTTCCGACTGGGCCCCCTCCAGAAGTTCCTCGAGGACGACTCGGTCGAGGAGGTCATCGTCAACTCTCACGACCGCGGGTTCGTGATCCGCCACGACGGAGGGAAGAAGGAGGTCCATCCGGGCTTCTCCTCCGACGGGGAGGTCCGTCTCCTGCTGACCAGAATCGCGGCCCGTGCCGGACGGCGAATCGACGAGTCCTCTCCGGCCGTCGAGGTCTGCCTGCCGGACGGCTCGAGGATGCACGCCGTGCTCCCCCCGATCACGGAGAGCCCCTGCATCACGATCCGCCGCCACCGCCTCAAGGCCAACTCGCTGGCCGAGCTCGTCGATCTCGGGACGCTCACCCCCGAGGCAGCCTCCTTCCTGGCGCTGGCGGTCCAGTGCGGATTGAACATCCTCGTATCGGGCGGCACGGGATCGGGCAAGACGACGACCCTGAACGCGCTCGGAAGAGCGATCCCTCCCCTCGACAGGGTCATCACCATCGAGGAAACGCTCGAGCTGCGATTCAGGTACCAGCTCCGCGACTGCCTCGCCCTGGAACAGCGAAAGGCCAACGCCGAGGGCGTCGGGGAGATTTCGATCCGTCAGCTCGTCCGCAACGCCCTTCGAATGCGCCCGAAACGCATCGTGGTCGGAGAGGTCCGGGGTCCGGAGGGCCTCGACATGCTGTCAGCCATGAACTCTGGGCACGAGGGCTCGATGGGGACGATTCACGCCAACTCCGCTCGCCAGGCGCTCACCAAGCTGGAGCTCTCCCTGCTCCAAGGCGGCGAGCAACTGACGCCCGATGTCGCCGTGCGGATGATCGCAGAGACGCTCAACCTGGTCGTCCACCTGAAGCCCTTGGACGCGGGCAAGCGCATCGTGTGCCAGATATCGGAGGTCGTGGGGTTCCACGCGGGCCAGGTCCAGATCAACGAGCTGTTCCGGCTGGAACACGGCCGCCTGGTCCGCACCGAGATCCCGTGCAAGGCGCTCGCCGGTCTCGAACGCCTCCCGCCATCCGGGAACTGCTACGGGCGGGCCTGATGGAATCAATCCCATTCGGCGTCGCGCTGGGACTTGGAGCCCTCCTCGTCTTCGACGCCCTCGCCCGCCCAGAGGGACAACTCCCTGTCACGGGATGGGTCAGGCGACTCGGTCCGAGAGGTGCCGGGGCCGTCGCCGGCGCCATCACCGGGCTCACCCTCTTCGGCTGGGAGGTCGCTCTGGTCGCCGGCGCGCTGGTCGGCGGGCTCGCGCCGAGCGCTCTCCTCCAGCTGCGCGCGGAGAGGCGGCACGTAGAGAGGATGGAGGCCGTCGCCGAGGTCGCCTTTCGGATCCGGGGCGCGCTGCAGGCAGGAGCCGGGGTGTACGAGGCCCTGATCCAGGCGGCGCACGGAGCCCCCGGCGTCATCGCCTCAGACCTCCAGCGGCTGGTCGCCGACGCGAAAGTCTCAGGGCTCACCGATGCGGCGGCCCGTTTCGCCGCGCGAGCGGGCGACCCCGCAAGCCAGCTCTTCGCCTCGGCCCTCGGCCTTGCCGACCGGCTCGGTTCCGCCCACACTTCCGAGCTTCTCCATTCTCTTCGGCAGTCTGCCTCCGCGCGTGCGGCGACTCTGCGAGAGGCGCGTGCGCGCCAGACCCACCACCGGATGTCGGCCAACCTCGTCGCCGCGGCGCCGCTGCTGCTCCTGCTCGCGATCAAGCGGCAGAACCCCGCGTTCCTCGAACCATTCGACACCCTTGCCGGTCAGATGGTCCTGGCGCTCGCCTTCGCCTTCATCGCCGCTGGGTACTGGCTCATGCTGCGCATGGCTCGGGTCGAGAGGGGGGCAGGGCGATGACCCCCGTCCTCCTGGGAGCGCTCTTCGGCCTGGGCGCCCTGCTCGTCCTCGCCGCGCAGCCTCACGGCCGACCGCTTCCGACCCTGAAGGCGCGCCTCGAATCCCTCAGGCCCGATCGCCGCGACCCCGATCACGACGACGCGCCGCCCCCGGCCCGGGTCTTTCGGATGGGCATCTTCGAGCATGGGTTTCGGCCGGCTCTGGAAGCGTCGGGCCGGGAGGTCCGCGCGATCACGTCGGCCCTCGGCCTGGACCTCGCCGGGACCGAGGCGCGCCTTCGTGTGACCGGCGACCCGGGGGGCCTCACTCTCTTCCTCGGTCAGAAGATCGCCGCCGCCGTGGTCGGGTTCGCGTTCCTGACGATGGCCTCGTCGGTTTGGGGGGCGGGACAGAGCCCCCTGTGGCTTCGTCTCGCGGCGGCGCTGTTCGCCTTCTTCCTGCCCGATCTGATGTTGCGCTCCAGAGCGACGGCGAGGCGGGAGGAGCTGCGGGAGGGCCTCGCCCACCTCACGGACCTGGTCGCGCTCGCGGTCTCGGCCGGCCTTGGCCTGGACGGCGCCATCGACGAGGCGCTCAGATCTTCCCCCAACCGGTTGGCCGACGAGACGCGCCGGTACCTGAGGCAGAGCCGCTTGCGGAGCGAGCCAACCTCCATGGCGCTTGTGCGCATGGGCAAGGACCTGCAGCTCGCGGACGCCGAGCCGCTGGCGGCAGCAATCGCTTCGGCCGAGGCCAAAGGGGTGGCCCTCTCGGAGGCCCTATCAGCCCAGGCGAAAGCCATCCGCGAGCGCCGCCGTCTGGAGCTCATCGCGGCGGCCGAGCGAAGCCAAACGCGAATGGCCCTGCCGATCGGGCTCTTGATCCTTCCCGCATTCCTCAGCGTCGTCCTCTACCCCTCGGTCATGCAGTTGCTCCAGATCACTGCGAGGTGAAGGAAGGGAGGTGAAGCACCTTGTTCAGGGGGTTCCACGCAAGAGTGCGGGGATTCAGGAGGTCGGAAGTGGGACAGGCCTACGTCGAATACGTCGTGCTCGGCGCGCTGGCCGTGCTGGTCATCCTGGGCGCGATCCAGTTCTTCTTCGGCTCGGTCAGCTCGCTGATGGTTCGCCTCGGCGAGACGCTACGGGGATTCTGAGGTGAACCGAGGCGAACGAGGCTCCGCGAGCCTGGAGGCGGCGATCGTCGCCCCGGCCCTGATGCTTCTCATCGTGGGCGCGCTTCAGTTCGGCCTCGTGCACCACGCGCGTCACGTCGCTCGCACCGCCGCGCAGGAAGCGGCGCGGGCGGCCGCGGCTGAAGGCGCGACGGCCGAGGATGGGGAGGCGAGGGGGCGAGAGGTGCTGGCATCGGGGTTGGGACGATCCGCCGGGCAGACGAGCGTGGAGGTGGACACGGAGCCCGATCTCGTCCGGGCCCGAGTGGGCGCGACGATGCGTGGCCTCCTCCCCATCCCCGGGCTGTCCTCGTTCACGCTGAAAGCGGATGCCACCGTCTTCGCCGAGCGCTTCCGACCGCTGGAGGGCGCCCCGTGAGGCGCTGGGCGGATCATGGGAACGCGGCCGTCGAGACGGTCCTGCTCGTCCCCGTGCTGATGGTGGTCCTGGCGATGATGATCGCGGGTGGCCGGATTCTCGAGGCTAAGTCCGCGGTCGAGACGGTGGCCCGAGAGGCCGCCCGAGCCGGATCCCAGGCTTCCGACCCAGAGGAGGCTCTTTCGATCGTGCGGCAGCGGGGAGAGAGGCTGGCCTCCGAGCTGGAGCTCGACCCCGCCCGCCTGAGGGTCGTGGCGGACGTGGGGGCGTTCAGGCGCGGAGAGCCGTTTGTCGTAACCGCCACGTACACTCCGCGGCTCGACGATCTGCCCGCATTGGGCCTGCTCCCGTCATCGTTTCAGGTCGAGGCGAAGCACGTGGAGCTGGCGGAAAGGTTCAAGTCGAGATGAGAGCCAGAGGATCGGTCGGCGATTCCGGGCAGGTGGCCCCGCTCGTGCTGGTCTGCCTGCTGGGGCTTCTCGCGCTCGCCGGCCTGGTGGTCGACGGCGGCCTGCTCTTCTCGTCGCGGCGGTCCCTGCAAGCGATGGCCGACGGGGCCGCGCGGGCGGGAGCGATGCAACTCGACGAGGCAGGGCTGAGGCAAAGCGGTGGGCGGGAGGTGAGCCTCGAGCCCGAAGCGGCCCAAGCCGCGGTCGGCGAGTACCTGAGGCTGGCGCGCTTCTCGGGTGAGGTCGAGAGCGAAGTCGAACCTGCCTCTGTCAAGGTGACCTTGCGCCAGGAAACCAGGACTCTCGTCCTCCCCCTGGCAGGAGTCGGCGCCATCAGAACGGAGGCGACGGCGACGGCTCGGCCCCGGTCCGGCGTCGCCGCGGACGGCAGATGAGATGAGCCGGCGCGCGCTGGTAGCCGGAGGCGTTCTCGCGGTCCTCGCCGCAGTCGGCGTAGCCGGGCTTCTGCTCGCCTCGGATGGCCCAGGGCCATCACCGGCGAAGGGCAGCTCGCCCATCCCCACGGCGACCGATCCTCGGGCGGAGATCGAGAGAGCCTACCTTAGCCACTGGGATCTCTGGCGCGAGGCGAACCTCAAGCTTCAGCCGGCGCTGCTCGAGCAGGTGACCACCGGTGTCGCCCTCGACCTGCTCACCCGGCAGGTCCAGGAGCAAAAGGCTATTAACCAGCCGGTGCAGATCCGCGTCGAGCACAACTACCGGATCGTCTACCCGGTCCCGGGACAGGGCCCCGACGTCGCCACCGTCGAGGACACCTACCTCAACCACTCGGTGCGGCTGGATCCGGCAAGGATGCAACCGATCGAACCCGACCCCAACGAGCGAGTGCGCTCCGGTTTCACGCTCAGGAAGGTGGAAGGGACGTGGAAGGTCTCAGAGGTCGTCGAGTACCGATAGGAGCGGCGCTTATCGCTCTGGCCCTCGCTCCCGTCGCCCAGGCCCAGGAAGCCGAGCAGAAGCTTCCGCCCTACAAGCACACGCCCTCAGTGGTGGTGTACACGAGGCCGGACGCGGCGGTCGTCGAGGCGGACGCCCACACGTCGGTTCCCGGCGTGGCTCCCGGACGGGTTCGAGGCCGCCGGCAGTGCCAGCTCCAGCCCCAGGGCAATGTGGGTGCCGGTTCGGCCGCGCTGTGGGCGGAGCATCTGGACGAGGCTCTGTTCAGCCTCTACTGCAACGGCCAGTTCGTGACCATGGTCTGGCGAAAGATCGACCTCGCTGCATCGCCGAGCGGCAGGAGCCTCCCCCCACGCCAGGTTGCGATGCATCTCCGGGAGGAGATCCCCGTCCCCGAGGCCAACGTTGGGGCGAACCCGGGCATCGGCCTCGTCGGGATGGAGTCCTGGTTCTGGATCGAGGGGTACTCGGGCGATCCCATCGCGGACGCCACCGACGCCTTCGGGCAACGGGTCGAGGTGGAAGCGCGCGTCGAGCGCTACGACTGGTCCTTCGGCGACGGTTCGTCCCTGGCGAGCTCGTCCACCGGCCTGGCTTACCCGGCGCGCTCCGAGGTCCGCCACACCTACCAGCGCTCCAAGCTCGCCGGAGGCGCGTACCCGGTCGAGGTGCGCTTCGTCTTCTCCGTCCGGTACCGCATGGGCGGGGGCGAGTGGCTGGGCCTTCCCGGCATCAGCCGGCGCGTCACCTTTGCCTATCGCGTCCAGGAGTCGCAGGCGGTGATCTCGAGATGAAGAGGATGGCTGCCGGGCTCGGACTCGTCGCATTCCTGGCGCTCCTCCCGGCGGGGCTGCTCGCCACCGTCGGGGGGCCGTTCATACCCGACGTCAGCCTGACCGGGCTGACGGAGACGCTCCGGGGCTCGTACCTCCCCGTCGAGTCCGTCATGCGGGCCTTCGGCCTCGTCTGCTGGGGGCTGTGGGGCTACCTCCTGACAGTCGTCGTGGTGAGGCTGGCGCTCGAGGCCCTGGCCGCGAGAGGCTCGAGGTCGGGCGCAAGGCTGGCGTCCGCCAGCGGGCGCCTGGCTCCCCCCTTCATCCGCAGGCTGGTCGACCTCGTCATCGGAGGAACCCTCGTGGTCTCGTCGCTCCGCGGGGTGGCCGTCGGGGAGGCGCACCCTGCATCCGCATCCTCGGTCGCGTCGGCGGCGCACGCGCGACACGAAGAGGCGGGGCCTTCTCAGAATGGCCTCCTGCCGAAGTACCTGATCAAGCCGGGCGACACGCTGTGGGACATCGCCGAAGACCACCTCGGGTCGGGATACCGGTGGCGAGAGCTCTACGGATTGAACCGTGGACGGCTCTTCGGGGGCGTAGCCTTCAACAACCCGCGCCACATCCACCCCGGTTGGGTCATCGATCTCCCGCCCATCATCGACTCGGAGGGTCCCTCTCCTGCGATCGACGCCGCGCCGGAGCCGCAGGAGATCTCAGTGGCTGCGCCGACGACCTACGATTCCAAGCCCAGGATGGACGTCCATTCCTCCCGAGAACGGGAGCACGCCAAGGCCCGGGACGACGCCCAGCGGCCCATCATCGACCTTCCTTCTGGCGGGGCAATCGCGGCCTCATTCGCCTCCGGCGTCCTCGCCGCGCAAGCTCTGAGCACGATGCGGAGGAGGCGCGCCCGCCGGGCACTGGACGACCCTGAGGACCTGCCCGAGCCCTCCCTCGTCCTGGACATCCGCCGGCGCGTTGCGGCCCCCGCACCGGGACACCTCGAGACCGCCGTGTCCGAGGTCGTCTCCCTGTGGAGGCCGCTGCACGCCGCGCGGCCGAGGGTCCTGTGCGCAGTCGAGGAGCCCGAACGGGCGGTCATCCATCTCGCCAAACCGAAGCAGGCGAGAGACCTCCTCCCCCCGCAGACTTCACGGGTGTCGTTTCGCGAAGAGTCGAAGTCGGTCCGGGCGGAAGTCCGGCGTCCCTTCCCTTGCAAGATGGTTCGCGAAGAGACCCCCCTGGAGACGGGACTCCTGATCCCCGTGGGCGCCGGCTCGAGGGCTGCGGTTCACCTCGGGCTCGCCGGAGCCGGGTGCATCTCCATCACGGGCGAGAGGGCAGCGTCGCTCGCCGCCCACGCCCTCCTCGCCTGCGCCGCCAACTCGTCCTGCGACGACATCAAGATCTTCATCATCGGGGACTTCGAGCAGCTGGGGCCATGTCGGCGCCTCAATCACGTCACGGCTTCGGTGGGATGGGAAGACGCGGCCAACGTTCTCCATGCGGTGCAGACGCAGCTGCTGGGACGGGCGCGATCGCTCATGGCGCACGGCGTGGAGGACGTGTGGCAGTTCTGCGACGGCGAGCGCGCCGAACGGCCCGACCTCGTGCTCGTCGTCACTCAGCCGCCGCCCGCCATGACCGGCATCGTGGAGGCGATCGCCGACCAAGGCCAGCGGCTGGGGGCGAGCTTTGTCGCGTTGGGCTGGTCACCCCGCCCATCCGTCTTCTCGGTCGAGGCGAGCTCCCGTGTGGAGTTGAAGGGGCCGGTCCCGTTCCTGCCGGCAAGACTGCGCCCCCTCGAGCTTGCGCCGCACGAAATCGAGCAGGCGGTCGAGATCGTCAACTCTGCCCGGCCGCCGGGATGGGACGGCGACCAGGAAGAACCTTCGCATGAACAGGAAGTCCCGGCCGAAACGGTGGACAGCGGTGAGGCATGCGAGCGTCCTTCCGTGGCAGCGAAGCGAGCGGACGTGCCCATGCCCGTGGTCGTGATCGATGACCCTCTCCCGCCACCCCGGGACGTGTCGGCCTCACCTGAGGAGGGTCGCCTGGAGGTGCGGGCCTTCGGAAACTTCTACCTCGTCAACCAAGGCCGGATCGTCGAAAAGGGGCTGCGGGCGCAGTCGCGGGAGCTGCTCGCCTACCTGGTCGCGCATCCCCCGGGCGTGGTTAGGGACCGCATCCTGAACCAGATCTGGCCGGAGCTCGACGCAGAGGCAGCGAACGTCGAGTTCGACCGCACCGTCTACTACCTCCGCAGGCGCGTGGGCTCGAAGAAGAGCAGGCACATCGAGCGGATCAGGGGCGTCTACCGGCTGAACTTCGAGTTCTGGTGGACCGATGTCGCCGCCTTCGAGTCCCTGCTCAGAGCAGCGACAGCCGGGCCGGAGGACGCGATGTCCCTCTTGTCGTCGGCCCTCCACCTCTATTCGGGCCCGTTCTGCGACGACTGCTACTACGCGTGGCTCGAGCCCATCCGGCACCGCTACCGCTCGCAGTTCGTCAAGGCATCGGCCAGGCTCGCAAACCTCCTGGTGGAGTTCGAGCAACCGGACGAGGCCTTGGCTGCGCTGGATCGGGGCATCGAAGTAGATCCAGTGAACGAGGACCTGTACCGGCGGGCAATGGCGATCGAGGGCCGCCTCGGCCGGCGGAGGGCCCTCTACGCGAGGCTTCAGCGTTTGGAGGCCGTCCTTCAAGACGAGCTGGACGTCGATCCTGACGAGGAGACTGCGGCTCTGTTCAGGAAGCTGATGGGTGAGATCGAACGAGGGAGGAGGCCCTTGAGCGAGGGCTACTCGGGAAAGTAGCCGACCCCGAGTCCACGGGCGCACCGGATGTACATGCCTGCGTCGGGCCCAAGCGCCTCCCGAAACCTCCCTATGGCCTTTTGAACCTTGTTCGTGTCGCGATTCCAGGGCTCGCGCCAGACGACCCGAAGGAGGGTATCGAGAGGGACGCGCTTGCCCGGGCGGGCGGCCAGATGCGCGGCGAGCTCGAAGAGAATGCGAGACAGGTGGCGCTCCTGGTCCCACCACCAGACTCGTTGGGCGCCCACATCGACCCGGAGCGGACCCGAGGGCGGATCGGCCGGCAGCAGCGCGGGGTCGAGAAGTCTGAGGCGCGCGACGAGCCTCGCTGCGATCTCGCGAGGCTGCATGGACATGGGCCACGCGTCGTCGAACCCGTCGCAGATCGTGCGGATGCGCACTTCCTCCTCATCGCTCAGGCCGATGACGAAGGCACCTCGCCCCAGGAGGCGGGAGGCCGCCTCCCGGATCCAGGGACAGCCGAGGTCGACGAGGAAGCCGGCCGGTTGCCCCGTGTCTTGCCAGTACTCGAGCATGACGTCGTCGGCGGCCAGTGGGCACGGAACGCCGGCCGCCTGGATGGCCAGCATCAAATCGGCAAGGTGAGCCGGGGCATCGAAGACGACGAGCACGGGGCGCGCGTTCGTCCTGGGGGGTGTGGATTCCCGCCGGGCGAGACCGAGGGGGAAGGGTCATCGGGGCCAGTCCGCTTTGCTCGCTCTGGGGCATTATCATCGACATTTAGGCGGGTTCGAAAGCCCCGCCCCAGAAAGGCACCGCGACTAAGGCAATCTCCCTCCCTCATACGAGGTGCCGGACCGGCCCTAGCCGCTACCGGGCTGAGGGCATTCACGCAAGCCGATGCGCCCCCGCGTCCGCGGGGCCCGCCCTTTGGCAGGCGGGACCCGCAGCACCACCGCTTCGTGGCCGCGGTCAGCGGCGCGCACGCACGCGACGCAGGCCAGGACGAGGCTCAAGCACAATCTCGCCCGAGTGCGGGCCAGCCTTCCCAGCGGCTACTCGGGGCGGGGCCCCACCAGGACTGTCCCCATCCCAACTCTCGGCGAAGGTTTTCTCGGGAGGGGGAGTCCAGATAGCGCCGGTTCTGTCGCTGTGCGCGTTCCGGCCTGACCCATCTTCTGTGCGAACACCCGGTGCTACCGGGGAGGATGCAACCTTGGCTTGGTCAGCGGGCAAACCGGCGCGACGGGCGCTTATCGGGCTCCTGTGACACACGACCCAGCGGTCATTTCGGGTGGCAAGGTCGAACGGATGGATTGAGCGGTCCTCACCAGCAAGATACTGGGCGCCCTCTCTGTTTCGGCGTGCGGGCGCGCCTCGGGATGGAACTCAGTGCGCCGAATGAGGTCGTAATTGACGGATGAGCACCTCAGCAAGCTACCGCTCTTCCAGCCTTTTCATTCGCCGGGAAGATCTGGTCGGAGTCTTCGGTACTCCTTTCCCCGAAAGAACCGACCCCACGCGCGCTTGCTCAAATTGCCTCCTCGCTGTTTGGAGTGGGTGGGGACGAGGCACTCAAAGCCGTCGGGGCTGTGGATAACTTCCTCAGGCATGAACCCCCTGGAAGTCGAGCTTGCCGGCGATGAGATAGGCCATCGTGATCAGGTTCTTCTTGGTTCGATACCCGCGGGCCCGGCGCTTCGCGGCTTGAATCAGCGAGTTGATTGCCTCGAGGATGCCGTTGTTGATCCGCTTGGTGTGCAAGCGAAGGATCCAAGGATCGCGCGGCTGGAGCATGACCACAACATCTAGGGGCAGGTCCATCAAAGTGGATAGCCCCTTGGGCCCGAACCTCTTTGGCTCATCAAGGTCTTCACGAACGGTATGCAGCTCGAGCCCCCGCGGAAGGTGCTGTCCGCGGTCAACGCCGAGCACGTGAAGGGGGTTTCGACCACGCGGGTGCAGCCCAGCGGCGTCGACGAGTGCCTCCCGGGAGGCGAGGAGGAGGGCGAAGGCGGGGCCTGAGAGAGCCCGCCGCGCGGCATCACGCCCTGCCTATGCGGAGAGACCGGCCGGGGTCGCCGGTTGGGCCGGTCTGGTGGGCCTCGCTGGCTCCGGCGGGGTGAGCAGTTCCGCATAATCACAGGCTCTCGAGGAAGGCGAGGACCGAGTCGGGCGGCCGGTATCGTCCTGGCCTGGTGTTGGGCGGGGAAGGGCGCGCCAGGGCCCGTTCTTTCTTTGAGGGCGAGGTCGGCGTGCAGATAGTGCTGCACGGTGCGCAGGTCTTCGTGGCCCAGCCAGAGTGCGATCGTGGCCAGGTCGACGCCGCTCTGCAGAAGGTTCATGGCGCAGGAGTGGCGCAAGGTGTGGACGCCGACGTGCTTGGTGGCCAGGGGGGGCAGGCGGCCGCTGCGGCGCGGGCGTGTTTCACCCACGAGCTTGCGGATGGCGTCACGTCCGAGCGGGCCCCCGGATGGGGACGGGAAGACAGGATCGCTGAGATCGCCACCGCCTTCGGCGAGCCAGGAGCGCAGGACCTTGACGGTGTGGCTGGTGAGCGGGGTGATCCTCTCCTTGCGGCCCTTGCCCTGGACCCGGACATGGGGCCCGCGTCCTGTGCAGACGTCGGTGGGCCGCAACGCGGCGAGCTCCGAGACCCGCAGGCCAGTCTGGACGGCGAGGACGAGCAACGTGTGATCACGCCGGCCGGTCCGCCGGCCGCGGTCGGGCGCGGCGAGCAGGGCGTCGATCTCGGGGCGGGTGAGGAAGGTGACCAATCGGCGGTCGCCACGCTTGGCAGGTATGGCGAGCACGCGGGAGATGGTCGCGGCGTGCTCAGGGTGGCGGAACGAGGCAAAGCTGAACAGCGAGCGCAGCGCCGCCAGCCGCGCGTTGCGGGTGGCGGTGCTGACACCGCGCTCTCGTTCCAGGTGGGCGAGGAACCCGCCGATCGTCGTGGCGTCCAGATCCTCGATTCCAGCGCGTCGGCGACTTGCCGGTGGCCTCGGCCAGGGAGCCGAACAGCAGCCGGAGGCTGTCCCGGTAGGCGGCGACCGTGTGGGGACTGGCCTGGCCGGCCGATCAGTCGCTCGGTGAAGAACGCCTGCAGGGTGGGGGCGACCAGGCTCATGGCTGGCTCCCCCAGGACCCGTCGAGGCGCTCGCCGGCGACGTGAGGAGCTCCGCCGACGCGACAGGTACCAGTAGGTCCACTTCGGATCGGCATGACCCAGCCAGGTCGACAGCACCGGCAGCCGGGCCTGCACGTCGAGCCCGTCGCGATGCCAACGAACCAAGGTGTTCACCGCGAACGTGTGGCGCAACCCGTGGATCGTGGGCCGGCAGTGCTGCGATCGGGGCCTGAGCCCCGCCCGGCGGACCAGCGCTTGGAACATCTGGCACACGCTCTGGTAGGTGACGCGGCTGCCGGCAGGATGGACGAACAGGGCCGGCGCGCTCGGCGTGGGGGACAGCACGGCGCGCCGTCGCAGGTAGGAGCCCAGGGCCGTGACCGTGGTGGGGTGGATGACGACCTGCCGGGACTTTCCGAACTTCGACTCCCGGATGGTGACCAGGCCCTCGGCCAACGACACATCGGCGCGGTCGAGCCTGATGGCCTCACCGATGCGCATCCCGGTCACCACCACCAACCCGATGAGGGTCTCGCAGGTGGCAGCCGACAGCGGCCAGCGGGCCTGCCGTGCGACTTCGAGGAGCGCAGCGATGTCGGCTTCGGCGTACAGATACGGGTTGGTCCGCCGCCGTGGCGGCAACCACCCTCGCTCCGGGACCTCGGTGGCAGGGTCGGCGGCCTGCAGCCAGGTGGCGAAGCCCCGGACGACGCCCAGCCGCATCCTCAGCCACGACGGTGATGCCTTGGCCGGAGCGGTGACCCACGCCACTGCCAGTTCGTGGGTGACCCGTCGGGCAACGGCTTGTTCGCAGAAGGCGACGAACTGCTCCAGCAGCAAGCCGTCACGGGCCAGCTTGAAGCCCAGCGAACGACGGACGGCGAGGTACTCGCCGAGCGCGCTCCGCAGCGTGTGTTCGCTCATGCCGCACCCCCGGGCCAGGGCGGGGCGAGCGGGGCCAGCGCGGCGAAGTCGACCTTTGCGTACATGCCGGTCGTGGCCACAGCGGCGTGCCGGAGGACCTGGCCGACCTCGACCAGCGACCCTCCGGCCCGGGAGGAGATCGGTGGCCAGGGTATGCCGGAGCCGGTGCGCCCCCACCTTGGGCACCCCGTCCCGATGGCACGCCGCGTACACCACCATGTGACCCCCCGCTGGGCTCAGGGCCACCGTCTGGGCGATGGCGCGCAAGAACACCGCGCGGCTCTCTGCCCGCGGACGGCCACGCCGGAGGATGCCGGCCACCGCGGCGCCGACGTCGGCAGGGAGCGGGAGTCGATCGTCACGACCGCCCTTACCGTGCACGACCAGCTCCCCGGCTCGCCAATCGATGTCGTCGAGGGACAGCCGGGCGACCTCGCCGGCCCGCAACCCGAGGCGTGCCAACACCAGCAGGACGGCGTAGTCCCGCCGACCCAGCTTGGTCCGCTGGTCGCAGCTCGCCAACATTCGGGCGACGGTCAGGTGGTCGAGCCCGCGGGGCAGACCCATCCCTTTGCGGCTGGCCACCGACGGCACCGCCTGTGCCAGGGGCGCCTCCACCACGCCCTCCAGGTGCAGGAAGCGCAGGAACGACCGCAGCGCAGCCGCCAGGTTCCTCGCTGCCGACCCGCTGCGGCGGGGCAGCTCACGGGCGCAGAAGGCACTTACATCCGCCGCCCCGATCGCAGCAGCACCCGTGGCCAAGCCTGGGTGCTCGCCGAGAAACAGCGCCGCCGCCTTCTTCCACGCCGACACCACGCGCTCGACCAGGCCCCGCTCGGCCACCAGGTAGTGCTCGTAGTGGGCCAGCAGTTGCTCGACGTGTTCGACGGTTGGGCGCCATCTACACCGCTCGCACCCGGTGATCGCGAACGCGTCGCCGCATTCCGCGTCTTCCTCTACGCGCGCCACCCCACGCGGGCGCTGTTCCTGGCGACGTCCACCGACGTCGAACGTGAGCTGATGGCCCGCGACGCATGGAACCGGATTATGGATTCCGCTCTCCCGTTCGCGGTGAACCGAGGCAATCCGCGCGTACCGGAGGACGTGTTCGACGCCGAGGCGGCGCGCTTCGAGGCCGGCCGTGTGCGTCCCTCCGACGCCCGTCATGCCGCCCACGCCGCTCTCCGGACGTGGGTGCGCTACCTGGTGACCAACGACCGCCGATTCCGCACGCGTGCGACCGCCACCGGCCTGCCCGCCCACCTCACCATCCTCGACCCCGTCCAGGCTCGCGATCGAGGGCGAGACATCCCCCATCCGCCTCGTTCCCTGGCCCTCCGCCCACCGCTGGTGGGTGCCGCAGCTCACGAGCAGCGCGTCGCCGCGATAACAACGCCAGGCACCGTCGGGCGGCGGCGCAGCCGCCTTGACATCCCTACCCGAGAGCACCAGGCCCGGGCCGCTCAGCGGCGCCGAAAAGACGACGTCGCCGTGGACATCGAAGACGCGCAGCGTGGGCTCTCTGCGGTCCGACCCGGTTCGGCGTGAACCGGACCCTCACGTCGAGCGCGGAGTCGTCCCATCCAGGGTCCGGCCGGAGCAGGTGTCGGACGCGACTCGGAAGCTCGGCGTACCCGGACCGCTGATCTCAACCCTGGCCAGCTCGTGTCGCCTGGCGCGGTGCGCTGTCGCGAAGGGGTCTCCGACGATCATCGTGCCGATCTGTCCGAGCGCAACCATGCCGAGCGGCACGTGCCAGTCCAACGCCTCGGACATCCCCGTCAGCGCACCCTTTCTCGCGGCGCACGATCAAGCATCGGGCCGGCATTCTCGCCGCGGTGCGTCTCGGCGTGAACAACGCCCGGCACGAGGGCCTCAACGCCCGCGTGCGCCTGATCACCAAGAGGGCTTACGGGTTCCATTCGGCCGGGGCAACACTCGCCCTCATCATGCTTACCTTGGGACCGATCGATCACGTCCTACCGCACGAGCGGTCCCCGGTTTGCTGAGTTCGACCCACATTCATGCCGATAGAGCCGCTTTTGAGTGATGGGGTCTCTGGTTCGCTGCCCCCGAGAGGGCACTCCTCATGGGGTCGGGAGTTGGTTCGCGCCTAGTGGAACAGGCTGCCACTGACAGGGATCGGACACCTGGAATCCCGCCTTTCGTCCAGTGCAGGCAGTTGAAGCAGCGTGGCCTACACGCTCGCTCCTCACGCGAAGCGACAGCGCCCTCACCAAGTAACGCGTGAACGCGCGTGACCAGGGTACCCATCGATCATGTGGATGTGGCGGCATTTCTCCGCGTCGATACCGGCACCGCGCAGGGCCTCAACCTCATCACTTCAACGTCACCAACTACCAGTTCTTAGAGCCGGACCCTCCTGTTTGCGGTTGCGCAGTAGGCCAGAACGGAACCGCCACGCCGTCAGCGATTTGCGCGCCGCGCCAGTTGACGGCCCCCTTCCCCCGACTATTCCCAAGCGACCAGCCGTTACCGTGGCGGTTGCAGCGATTCGAGCGTTGCTGGCGCGCCTGCCTCTTCCGCGACGTCTTTCTCCAGGGCAGCCAACTCGGCCACCGCCATTGGCGCGATCTCCGGATGCTTCGAGTCGATCACGGCTTGGAGCAGCTTTCTAGCATCGGCCGGCGCCCCAGCCAGCTTGAACAGCGAGCCGAGCGTAAGCGCGGCCCGTGGCGCGCACTCGGGATGCCCTGACGTCAGGGCGGTTCGCAGCAGTGGAAAGGCGCGGTGAATGTCTCCCTTATTGACGAGGACGTACGCGAGGTTGAGGGTCCCCTCAGGGCTGCCGAGATCAGCCGCCCGCTGCCAGGCCGCCGAAGCAGCCGGCTTATCGCCCCGAGCCTCGAGGAGGCAACCAAGACGGAACGCCGCTTCGGCATGGCCGCGCTCGGCACCGCGCGCATAGGCTCGTTCGGCTTCGGCACTGTTGCCGTGCGTCCATGAGTGCACCGAGGAACAGCGATCCCTGGGCTTCACCGCGCTCGTCTGCGCGTCGAAAGGCGGCCTCTGCGGCCTCAAGCTTGCCCTTGGACACGTAGAGCACGCCGAGTCCTGTGGCGGAGGTCTCCTCACCGCGCTCATCTGCGCGGCGCCAGGCGGCCTCGGCACCGACTTCGTCGCCTCGGTTCATCGCCTCAAGACCGAGAAGATAGGCTGCCGGGCCATCGCCACGCTCATCCGCCCGGCGCCACGCTGCCTCGGCCCCGTCCATGTCGCCGGCCTCCTTGAGCCGAAGGCCAAGGGCGGTCGCGCCACGCGGATCACCGCGTTCATCGGCGCGTCGAAAGGCAGCCTCGCCCTCATCCGTCTCACCGCGCTGAATGAGCGCAATAGCGAGGCGGAAGGCTGCCGGGCCGTTGCCTCGTTCGTCACCCCGTCGGAACGCCGCCTCCGCACCGGCCGAGTCGCCACGCTGATCCCGAAGCGACCCCAGCAAATGGGCGCCGCTCGGGCTGCCGCGCTCATCCGCGCGACCGGCAACCGCCTCTGCTTCGGCGTCGTCACCGCGATTGCGCAGCAGGCGCGCCAGTTCGTGGGCGCCATCAGCACTACCGAGTTCATCTGCGCGCCGCCAAGCTGTCTCAGCTAGTCCGAGGTCCCCGCGTGTCGCCAGTAGTGAGCCGATCCAATAGGCGCGGTCGGCGGTGAGGTCTGGCGCACCGAGCTCGGCATCGATACCACTCGTGTCTTTGGCGTTCAGCCGCCCCAAGAGCTTCTCCATCGGATGCTGAAGATCGCCAACGTCATCGATCGGCGACGCAGCGCGCTCGGCATCGTCGTCGGTGGCGGTAAGCGGACGGTGCTCGTCTTTGAGGATCCGGATGGAGCCGCAGGGCTGGCGGTCCTTGGCGCCACGGTCGGTAAGGGAAGCTGGCCAGTCCGATGCGAACGGTGCGTTCGCGGCTACCCGGCACGGCCTCACGCAAATCGCTTAGCGCCGTAGCCAGATCGCGGAGGAGCTCTTCACCTCGGCCGTCGGCGGCTTCGATCGTCAGCGTCCGGATTCGCTCGCGCACTTCTTGGACAAGACGGTGTCCGTGCTGATCGTCCTCATAGACCGGGACACGGATCTCCCGCACGGCGCTGACCTCGACATCTGACGCTGCGGCGAGCTGGCTCCGGCTCAGGATCGGCACCAAGCCGAAGTAGACCGCCAGGTGGAGCACGTTGTGCGCGTAGATGCCGCCGGCAGCCGGGTCTTGGCAGAGCCACCACGGACCAGAGCGACGAGGGGTGACAGTCGGACGCGCGACGTCATGGACGGTGGCCGGAAACGGCACCCCCTGACATGCCAACGTTGCGGCCTCCGGCGTGCGCCCGTCGTCGAAACCATCGTCATCGACGTAGGTGTACTCCCACCGAAAGAGCGGATCGTTCCTCGGCCGTGGCACGCCTACGTTCCTTTCGTTTTCTGGACGGCAAGGACGTTCATGTAGGGGAAGGCAAGATCGGTCGGAAAAGGCACGAACGTCTGGATGGATTCGCCCTGCGCAAAGGAAGACTCGGTGACAAAGGTGGCGGCGTCGAAGAGAACGGCGAGATCGTCGGCCAGAGCGTCGACTTCCGCAGCGTTGTCCGTGACGATCAGGCTCTTCGCCCCGCTGTGCGAGATCAAATTGCGCATCACCTCATCTCCCTGCCAGTACCACCACAAGCGCCGCAGCCGTCGGCGGGCCTCGGGGTACCAGTCTTCGAGACTCGCCAACTGCTCTGCTAGCGCGGCAAGGTCAGTTGACGGAAGTGCCCGGATCGACAACCAGTCGTCGATGTCGTCTCGGAGCCGTTCTACTTCGGCTGCGAGGTGATCGACGTGATGCTTCGTGGCGATCGTGTGCGCCTTGTCCAGAGTCCGACGAGCGGCCCGAAGGTCGCCACTGCGAGCCTGTAGCTGGCTGGCGAAATAGAGCGCGCTCGCCTTGACCTCCCACGCGGGCAGCCGGTCGACCAGTCCCAGCGCCTTTTGAAGGTGCTCCGCAGCGGGCACGTCATCCTCGTCCGCAATCGCGACCTCCGCGAGGCCGATGAGCGCACCGGCCGCCAGTGCCTGATCACTGATCGTCATGGCCGCGTCGTGCGCGCGCTGATGCCAGTCACGGGCCCGCTGCAGGTCGCCGTGTGACCGGTACGCACCGGCAAGCTGCTGCATCGTGTGCGCGGCCTCACCGGGATGCTCGGTTTGCTCGAGTCGGGTCCGCAGCGCCGCGATAACGTCATCTGGTGCCGGGCCGATCTCGCGCTTCCATCGTTTGGCTAGCTCTTCGGTCTGATGCGCGACATCGGCGATCGTGAGGGGGTCGCCGGCCTGCTCCGCCATGACACGGGCCGTGTCGAGGTGACGGCGTGCCGTCCCCCTGTCGCCCAGCTGTTCGGCAAGGGTGGCCAGCATCTGATGAAACCGACGGGTCATCTCAGGGTCTTGGTCGCCGAGCACCTCCACGGCACGAAGGAGCGCCGCGCGAGCCGGCTCGGCCTGATCGGTGGTCGCTAGCGCCCGCGCCCGAAGTTCGAGGCAGGCCACCAGGCCGGAGGTCAGGTTCTCCTGCTCGGCCAGCCGCTGTGCCTCGTCGAGCACCGCGAAACCAGCGTCCCAGTCATGTTCATCAAAGTGGCAGCGGGCGAGAAACCGCCGGGCCACCGACTCGTCGGACGGGGAGCCGCCCTGCACGTACCAGTCGGCAGCTCGGGAGAACTCCAGCTTGGCTACCGCGATGTCGCCGGCTCCTCGGAGCGCGAGTGCCTTGTTGGTCAAGCACGACCCGACGCCTACCTTGGCTCGGATCTTGGCGGCGGCATCAGGGTCGCTATTGAGGAGCGCAAGGAAACTCTGCTCGGCCTCCTCGTACAGCGCCACCGCCTCTGCTGGCGAGCGGCTCCGTAGGGCAATCTGCGCTCTCAGTTGGAGGACCGTCCGCTTCTCATCCTCGTCTTGAGCGAGCTCTTCGGCAGCCAGCGCCGCACCGAGAGCAATCCTCATCCGGCCGGTAGCCATCGCGGCCTCCGCCTTCCCGGCCAGCGCGCTGAAGAGCAGGTCGGGGTAACCGTCGAGCGCGGCCGGATCGGCCCCCGCATCGGCTAGCTCCCACGCTGATTCGAAGTCCCGATCACACAGGAGAAGCGCGTGACTGTGCGCAGTGCGAGCCCGAGCCAACTCCCGCGCTCCCTCGTCGGTACCGGCCCCTGCCGTGAGCGCGAGGTCAAGCGCTCTTTTCGTGAGCTCCCCTGCCGCGATGTAGCCTCCGCCGCCCTCCTTGTCCTTCGCGTCATCGAGCAGCGATGTGACGGCGCTGGGTGGCTTCGCAGCGCTCGGCGTTGGGCTGATGGGAAGCGACTCGACAATCTCATCAACGCCCGCCTTGCTAAACCGATGGAACTTCAGGCGCCGGAAATGGGCGAGTCCGCGCGGGGGGCGGCACGGCGCGAACTCGATGAGCAACAGGCTGGCCCGGAGATTTGCCGGATCGCCGTGCAGCGCCGAGGCCCGCTCATACGCCGTCCACTCGGACGCTAGAAAGGCAGGTGACAGACACAGCGCCACCGTCCGGGATTGCTCCAGCCCTTCCTCGACCTTGAGCGGGACCGAGGCGCTGCCGACGATGGCGGTCTTGTCGAACCAAACCCTGAGACCACGTGCGACAAATTCGTCATAGAGCCGTTCGACGCGCCGCTTGTCTTTGCTGCTGTGGCAGAGGAACACGTCCCACCGGGGCGAGCCGGGACTCGTCATAGCGGCTGCCTCTCGTCGGACCGCGCGTCCGACAACCTCCATCCGCTCATAGGAGCCGAGAGTACTTCACAAACAGCAGTGAGGTGAACTGCCCTGGGATCGATAGAGGGTTCGGTGGTTGGATTTTACGGGACTCCTCAGGTTCGTGTGGGCCCCCTGAGGGCCCATCGAGGCTCTGACCTGCTGAAATCGGCGCACGAGCGGCCTCATGTCTTGTCCACGATCCGCCGCCTGGCACAGATGAGCCCGCCGGCGAAGCCGCCGAGAGGCCCTTGACGGCGGGCGCGCCCCCACGAAGCTGAAGGCGACGGCCCCGACCATGGCGGCTGGGGCGGGGGTCCGGGGGTGTGGGGGCGCGGGCGCTCGGCCGTCAAGGGGCGGGCGGGCCTTGAGCTACGGGCTTCGGCAGGTACCGGAACGCAGCGACGCGCACGCATCTTGCCCGTAGATTCGGAGCTTGTTAACCACCCGGATCGAGGGGGACACGTGCGCGTCACCACTGCGTTCAACACCATCCTCGCGCTCCCGGGGGCGAGCGTCGCGGCGGTGAGCTTCGCCCCGCAGGGGGTGATCGTCGGGCTGCGTCGACGCGTCGCCTGCCCGTGCGGATTTCGCACTCGCTCGGTCTACGACCGCTCCCGCCGACGGTGGCGTCATCTCGACCTCGGCGGCTGCAAGCTCTACCTCGAGGCGGAGATCCGCCGGCTGCGCTGCCGGCGCT
>JBOGWP010000010.1:0-12453 GCA_050693875.1 Actinomycetota bacterium | reverse complement strand
GCCACATCGAGTCGCTGCGGGTGGCGGATGAGTTGGGGGCTCGCAGCGTGGCGTTTCCGGCGATCTCGACCGGGGTCTACGGCTACCCGGTTCGGGAGGCCGCCCGGGTGGCGATCGGGGCTCTGCGCCCCGCATCCTGCTCAAGACGGTGTCCCAGTCGATGCGCACCAGCCGGCAGATGGCGGTCTTGTCCATGGTGGTGGCGAGGTAGCCCACCAGGTCCTCGAAGTCGGTCGTGAACCCCGATCCCGCCCGGGCAAAGGACACTGCCTCCGTCCTGACGCCTTGGGTCGGGCAGGCAAGACGCCGCGGGGATGCCCGCACCTCGAGGCGCCAGGCCCCGAGATCGAGGTGGCGCCAGTCGGACGCGACCGGCCGGGAGTCGTAGCGGGCCCGGGTGGAGCAGGCGCAGCAGGGGCAGACGAGCCGCCGGCGGCGCAGGGAGACGGTGACCTCCACCGCAGCCGGACGGAAGGCGACGGAGGCGACGTTGACGCCAGGCAGGCGCAAAAGGCGCTTGAACGCAGTGGTGACGCGCACGGGCAGGCTCCTTTCGGTTCGGGACTTTGGTCAGCCACGAACCTCGGGGCTCCGTGCGCGTCGCCTTGCGCATCGATCGTGCTCAGGGCCCGGGCCGCCCTTGACCGGCGAGCCTCTTGCCCCCTGCACCCCCCTTCCTGCCCGGCTTCGCCCCCGAGGGTGGCTGCGCCCCGCTTCGCTGCCAGGCTGGCAGGCTGGCAGGGCCCCACTCACCCGTCAAGGGCCTTCGGTCTGCTTCGCAGACGGCCCTCGTCCTCGCCGTCGATTACCGTCGGCGTCTACTCCGAGACGTGATCAAGTTCCGCCCACGCCCAACAAGGTCAGTTCAGACAAGCAAGCGGGGCAACGAGGACCCTGTCGTTTTCCCCCCTCGGGCACCCACATCAATGCCGGGAGCCCCATATGAATGCTTGACCACGGAAACTCGATACAAGTGAATCATGGCAACCCACCCAGGTCGGGCTTCGAGGTCTTGCCGTAGCGGTCGCCAAGACTCTTGCGCAACGGGTAGTACGCCGACCCGGCCAGGGTCACGAGGATGGCGGGGAGGATCGGCGCGGCCACGAGCAGGTCTGCGGCGGTCGGCCAGGCCCCTCCCGAGATGGAGCGGGCAAGGGCGAAGCTCCCGAAGCCCGATGAGATCAGCAGGGCGGGGACGAGCAACGAGCGCCAGGGCCAGGTGGGCCTCCTCGTCCCGGCGAGGATTCCGAAGACGAAGGAGGCAGCGAAGACTCCCAGCGGCTGCGGAGATCGAGCGAGTGGGGAGCCCATCAGGCCCACCACCTCTCCCCAGGCGTAGAAGACACCGGCAGCGACCGCCAGGCAGGGAGTGAAGGACGCGAGATCCAACTGATCCAGGCGGGCGCTGGGCTTCCCGCGTACCTGAGCGGAGAGCACGAGGGGCGGGAGGGCGACCAGCGTGAAGGCGAGCATCTCTCGCAACAGGAAGCCGGAACGTGGCGGCAACGGTGCCCCTCCTCCCAGGGCAGGCAAGGTCACTGCCGCCGCGTGCGAGGCGGCGGGCAAGACGGAAAGGCGGCCGCTGCCCTGGAGAGCGAGGAGCATCCCCGGAAGCACCAGGGCCACGAAGCTCAGGACCGAGACGCCCACGATCGCGACGTCCAGCCAGAGCGAACAGACGGCTGGGGCATGGTCAGCTGCCCTGAGCCGACCAGGCGGAGGCTCACATATCCGGCGCCAGCGAGCACGAGGAATCCATTCGCTCGCCCTCGCCCGGCGGGCACGCCCGTCTGCCGACCCCGATCCTTCCCGTCCATTAGCGGCGCACGCACGTCATGCAGGAGCACCCGTGAGTTGCGCCGGTGCCGATTTCCGGCCCAAGAAACTCGAGCGCCAGCAGATGACGCAGGTCCTCCTGAAGGTCAGGGACGCTTCCAGGGCTCGAACAGCACCCCGCCGCTGGATGACTCGTAGGTTAGTCCCACGGGCATTCCGCGGCCTACCGCCACGAACGCCCCCCCTTCCGTCGACTGTGACGTCACCTTCCCGCCGCCGCCGAACTCGATGGTGACTCCTCGCCCCCGACCGAGGCCGCTCGATGGTCCTTCGAGCAGACCAACGAGGGCGGTTTCTCGGCTCGGCCATATGTTCCCCATCACCCTGCCCGTTTCGGGTGACCCGTCGATGAAACAACCTCCCAATGCCGCCAAGTCCGACCGCTCCGCCGGCACCTGCCAGTAGCGGAAATCAATGCAGATCCACCCGGCCCGGGTCATGTACTCGACCGCTTCCCAAGGCACCCCGCCCGTGGTGGTTCCGCTGGCGAATACGGATGGATCAGTCACCGGCCTCGCCCGCTCGGGCTCTTCCGTGACGGGCTCGAAGCGGCTGCTAGAAGCAAGAAGGTCGGCACCTACCGAAACGAAGAGAGCCGCCACGAAAAGAGCAACAAACCCCCTGCTAAAAACTCGTCCCGACATCCGGCATCACCTCACAAGATGTTCAGTCATGGCCAAACGCACTGGCGGGGGTAGTGGTGTTGGTGCGTATGGTAGCCCACACTAGGACTGGCGGATCCGACGTTTGCATACCATGTGTCCTCATATGAGCTTAGACTGCCATGAGAGTCGCTGTAATGGATGTGACTACCGTATCCCGAGGTGTAGTGTTCGTGGTGCCCATAACACTCCCACCACCCGTACGCTGGGTTCCAGAGGGCGGTATTGACGAAAAAGTCTGCTATCTTCCATTGGCTGTTAGGATAATCTACGAACGGGTGAGCGTACCCGTCTAGATCTGTCCCGTCCCCGTATCCCAAGTAGACTCCGTTATGGACGTGGTCGTTCCCTCCCAGGGCCGCGGTCGCGAATCCGAAGGATGCGACGAGAGCCAGCGCCAGCCCACGCAGCAGACGAAGGCGGAGCCGGGAGTGGCTCAGGCAGGCGCTCCTTTCCGGGTCGGGCGCATGGGTTTGGCTCGATGTATGCAGCCGACTCACCCCCTTCGCTTTCGCTCGAGAATCAAGCCTTTCTGATGGGAAAGCTCGATTCACAGTGTAGGTACGAGCTGGTTCCAAGACATCATGCAAGTCGGCCGTCTCGGTTCCCGGCCTGGTCAGGCCCCCGGCCCGGCACGGTCAGCCTGTGGCCGGCTCGCATCCCCCTTTTGGGTTCCGATACCGCGATTCGCTGCCCACAGAGCCGCCTCCATTCGATTAGAGACGCCCAATTCGGCGTAGAGGATGGCGAGGCGACGTCTAAGTGTTCTCTCGCTCACGTTAATCCGCTTGGCGAGCTCCCTATTCGTCTCGCCATTCACTAGGCAGGCCAGCATTTTCACGAGTTGCGGAATCGACGGTGCGGGGCCCGTTCTGAAAGCCGCCGAGAAACAGCGTAAACAGGGACCGGTGGATGACGAAGTATCCACTGTCTATGATCTTGATGATCTTAACGACATCAGCGATGTCGGCACCCGTGGTGAGGTACCCTGCAGCACCTATCTCCAACAGGGCGGCTATGTCGATGTTGCCGATGTCGGCGGCGAAGAGGACGATGCTCGCAGAGGGGCAAACTGTGCGGATTTGACTCGCAACCTCGCAGCAATACCATGTCCGGTGAGTAGTGCTGACCAGGACCACGTCAGGCTGGAATTGGCGGGTTGCTTGCGCGACGTCCTCGCGGTCAAGGATGCACCCTACGACCTTAGCCTCGGGCAACTCCTCGCGAAGTGCCGTCGCCAGTCCGCGAACTAGCAGTGGCTCCGGGTCGCAGACGAGCAATCTCAGACCCAGTCGAGGCTCCTCGCGTAGCCTGCGCGCCGAACCCTTCTTGGTAGGCGCGAGTTCGTTGGGAAACCCTTCGGCCTCGCTCTTGCCGTAGGAGGCCTCGCGCGCTCCCGTCCCGCCGCTTCTACCTCCCACTGCGGCACTCCCCACCGGCCCAGGTCGCTCCCCGTCCGACGATAAGGCACGTCAATCCACAGTTTTCTTCACCGGGTGAGAGCCCGCAAGGAGGCAGGCACCCCTGTTCAATGCTGGCACGACCAACGCCCCCGGGCAGCACCTGTGCGGTCGGGAGCCCGCCTCCCTCACAATCGCTCTAAGCCGATGGCACGCGTGCCGGCGCCATGCGGAGCTTCCTCAAATTGTCGCGTCCGGTCTCGGCCACCACCCCCTTTTGCGCTCCTCGATCAGCTGCCGGTGCTTGCGCATCCGGTAGCTCTCACGCGGAAGGGCTGGGTGCGGGCAGGTCGCTACCGGCCGGGGAGTTTGAGGCCGTGAGCAGCCAGGACGCGGCCGACGCTCAAGGGCGAGACCCACAATCGCTCGTGGTAGCTGCCACCCGTGCTTGAGCATGCGATGGGGAGCGCACGAGGCGCCATGCGACCGTGCGGTGATGAAAGCACACCGCCGACGAACCGTCGCGGCGGTCGCTGGAGCTGGGGGCAGTCCGATCGCTGGGACGAGCGGGAGGACGGCAAGCAGCCCCGACAACGACGGGACGGGCGGGCACTCCCAGATCGCCCGGGTCCGGCAAGCAAGACGGGACGGTGTATGGGGAACCAGCGATCGAACGCCCCTCAAGAAGACTCCACCAGATCGAACCTGGCGGAAGTGGGCTGGGTAGCGGTGCGCACCGCACGATCGTGCGGGGAACTCCTCGGCGGGCTTGTGTCGCCCGCCCGGAGGCCACGGTGAAGGACTGCGGCGTAGCCGTGACGATGCCGCAGGGACATAGCTGCACCTCGCCCGTCGAACGGTCGATGGTGAACGTGGGAACTACCCCGGGCGCTCCCCAAACGGGTCGGCACCCAGCCGATCAGGGGGAGGGCCCGTCGCCGGCCAATGGCCTCGGGGGTGGGGCGGAGGCGTCGTCGAAGTCGGAGGACGGGAAGCCGTCCACACGGCGAAGGACCCCAGGCGGAGTCGCAGTGAACAGGGAGCGGGGGCAACGGGTTTCACCGTTCCCTGTGGCGACGCCTCGGCACAGAATTGCGAGGCACTCGTCCCACGCGAGTCGCGACAGAACCGGCGTTCCGTAGCACCCTTCGGAGCGGAGAGTCGAAACGATGTTCCCGTCGATCGCCCGCCCCGCCCGCGGAGTTTCCCGGTGGCCCGACTGGCAGCCCCCCAAGAGACTGGCCCCTGCCTCGGGCAGGCCTCAGCCCCAAAGGGAGATCCTCGAAAATTTCCCGACATCCTGTCCGTATCGGGCCAGGAGCCAGTATCCCTTGATACGTTCCGGCCGTGGCATGTCAAACATCCAGGGTCGGAACGGGAACCGGTGGTGCCTTGAAAACATGCGGCTGGGAAACTGGCTGCACGCCCACGACCGGGTCATCGTTTTCGTCGACAGCCGAACCTCGCAAAGGCCCGCAGCGATCACTTCAGCCAGGAACTCAGCGCGAGGTCGGTGCCGCCGTGGCGATCAGCGTCTGGTCCTCCGACCCGACCCCCTGGACCGTCGGTACGCCGGCGGCTGCCTTCGCTGTGGGCCGGACCTCGAGGCGCCGTGCGAGCGACGAGAGCGACAGATTGATGACGAAGTAGATGGATCCGGCGACCAGGTAGCACTCGATCGGGTTGAAATAGGCCTGGGAAAGGATGATCATCCGGCGCATCAGCTCGGTCACCGTGATGTTCGAGAGGAGCGAGGTGTCCTTGATCAGCGTCACGAGCTGCGAGACCACCGCCGGCACCATCCGGCGCAACGCCTGAGGCAGCACCACGTACCGCAGCTTCTGCAGGTACCGGAGCCCCAGCGCATCGGCCGCCTCGAACTGCCCCCGGTCGAGCGACAGGATCCCAGCCCGGACGATCTCGGCCAGGACGCAGGAGGTGTAGACGGTCAGCGCGACGATGCCGGCCGCCATCGCAGGGAGCTGGAGACCGAGCTTCGGCGCGGCGATGAACGTGTAAAGTATGAGCAAGAACAGCGGCAGCGAGCGGATCGACTGCACGACCACGGAGGCGGGGGTGGCGACGGCGGCCCGTGCTGCGGGCCCCGCCGGAATGCCGACCTGCCGGTTCCGTGAGAGGCGCAGCAGCGCCAGCCCGATCCCGAGCAGCAGAGACAGCAGCACCGCGATCACCGCTGCCTCGAGGGTGAGCAGGACGCCGCCGCCGATGAACCTCCAAATCTGTGGCGCGGTCGTCTCCCCGATCGGGTCGTAGAAGGGCCGCCACCGCTGCTGCAGGTTCGCCAGCCGGGCCGCGGCGTCGCCGGGGCCGTACGAGCGATAGGCAGCCGCGGCGACAAGCGCCAGGGCAAGGGCCGACCCGGCGACGCCGATGACCGCCCGCACCCACCGGCGCCTCATCGCACGATCCGCAATCTGTGCTCGAGTCGGAACACGAAGAACGACAGCGGCAGCGTGATCGAGAGGTAGCCGAGCGCTGCCCCCGTGAACACCTCGAAGGTGGCGAAGGTGCGGGAGTTGACGATCTCGGTCTGGTAGAGGAGCTCACCGCAGGCAACCGCGCTGGCGATGGCGGAATTCTTCACCATTGCGATCATCAGATTGCCGAGGGGCGGGATCACCGTGCGGAAGGCCTGCGGAAGGATCACCAGCCGGATCGTCTGCGGGAAGTTCATCCCCAACGACCGGGCGGCCTCCGTCTGGCCCGTGCCGATGGAGGAGATTCCCGACCGGACCGCCTCGGTGATGTAGGCAGCCGTGTACAGGCTGAGGGCGATGCCTGCGGCGACGCAGAACGGAAGCCGGATGCCGAGGCTGCCGAGCCCGATGAGGAAGAAGGACATCTGCAGCAGCAGCGGGGTGTTGCGGAACAGCTCCACCTCGGCCCGCGCAATCCGGGGGAGGATCGGAACGGGGGCGATGCGGACGACCGCCACCAGCGTCCCGAGCACGAGGCTCGCCGCGAACGCCACCCCGACGAGGACGAGGGTGTGACGGTACCCGTCCAGGAGGAAGCCGAGGTGCTCGAGGACCACCCGGCCGAACCCGGCCGCCGCAGCGAGCGGCATCGGCTGGGGAAGCCCGCCCGCGGGCCGGGATCAGGTGCTCGTGGGCGAGGGCGTGGTCCCCGTGGGCGATGCGGTGGGAGATGTCGTTGCGGCGGGCGAGGCGGGAGTGGGGCCGGCAGCACTCACCTCGTCGGGCGGCGGGGTGCCCTTCTCCTTGGTCAGCGGCGCCACCCACTTGTCGTAGAGCTTCACCCAGGTGCCGTCGTTCTTCGCGTCCTTGATCACGTCGTTGACGAAGTCGACGAAGCCGACCCGCCCCTTCTTGATGCCCATGCCGTACGGTTCCTGCGAGAAGGCGCTTCCGGTCAGCTTGTAGTTCGCCGGGTCGTTCGACAGAAGGCTGGTGAGGATCACGTCGTCGGTGGTGACCGCGTCGACCTGGGCATTGCGCAACAGTTGGTAGCACTCGGAGTAGGTCTTCTGGAGCACCACCTCGGCGCTGGGAGCAGCGGCGCGGATGTTCTTCTCCGAGGTCGAGCCCGAGGCGCTGCACACCTTGCCCTTGCGGCTGTCGAGCGTCTTCACGTCGGTGATCGGGCTGTCGTTCTTCACGAGCAGGCGCTGCCGGGCGAGGTAGTAGACCACCGAGAAGTCGATCTGCTGCTTGCGCTCGTCGTTGATCGTCATCGTCGAGATGATGAGGTCGACCTTGTCCTCGTTCAGGAAGGGGATCCGGTTGGCCGAGATCGCCTCGCTGAACTCGGCCGGGACGCCGAGCCGCTTCGCCACGAGGTTCCCGAGATCGACGTCGAAGCCCTCCACCTTGCTCGTCGCCGGGTTGAGGAACCCGAACCGCGGGATGTCGTACTTCACGCCGATGCGAATCTTGCCGTTGGTCTTGAGCTGCGCCATGTAGCTGTCCGGGGCGAAGCTCTTCGCGGGCTTGGTCCCGCCGGCCTTGGGCTCGGTGGGCTCCTCGCGGGCGCAGGCGGCCGCGACCATCAGCACGCTCAGCATCGCTGCGAGGACGAGTCCCCGTCGTCTCATCGTGCCCCCCTTTCGGGCTTGATCTGGTGACTACCTTAGTGGACGAGGATCTTCGAAAGGAAGGCCTTCGCACGCGGATGCTCGGGGCTCGTGAAGAAGGCGTCCGGCATTCCCTGCTCGAGAATCTGCCCCTGGTCCATGAACACCACCCGGTGCGCGGCGTGGCGGGCGAAGCCCATCTCGTGCGTCACCACCAGCATGGTCATGCCGTCTGCGGCCAGCTCGACCATCACGTCGAGCACCTCCTTGATCATCTCGGGGTCGAGGGCCGACGTCGGCTCGTCGAACATCATCAGCTTCGGCGACATGGCCAGCGCCCGCGCGATCGCCACCCGCTGCTGCTGTCCGCCGGAAAGCTCTGCCGGGTAGCCATCGGCCTTTTCCGGGATGCCGACCTTCTCGAGCAGCGCCCGCGCGTCGGCGAAGGCTCGCTCCCGCGGAACCTTCTTCACCTCGATCGGGCCGAGCGTGACGTTGTCGAGCACGGTCAGGTGCGGGAACAGGTTGAACTGCTGGAAGACCATGCCGATCTCGGCTCGCAGCCGACTGATCTGGCGCCCCCATGCCGAGACGTCACGGCCATCGAACAGCACCCGTCCTCCGTCGACGGGCTCGAGGCCGTTCACGCACCGCAACAGGGTCGACTTGCCCGACCCCGAAGGCCCGAGGATCACGATGGCATCGCCTCGGCGAACCTCGAGGTCGACGCCGCGCAGGACGTTGAGGCGACCGAACCGCTTGTCGACGTGCTCCAGCCGCACCAGCGCGTCGCCCGAGACCGCCGCCGCTTCCGGAGGGGTGCTCATGCCTCGGGTTCGATTGTGACGGAATAGGTCCGAACCTCGGAAGGCCTGCCCCCCCAGGGCCGCCCGTAGACGCAGCGCAGCTCCGCTTGACCCGGCGACCGGGCGGCGAACCGCAGCTGGTAGCGGGGGGCGTCCCCGGGCTCGAAGGCCTGGCCGACCAGTACCACGAGATCGTCACCGGACTCCACCCGCCACAGGTGTCCGGGAAGGGCCCGCGTCGGCACGGTGAGCTCGAACACCGCCCCGGCGAGGGCCGTGACCGATTCGGGGGCGTGCTCGGCTGGGCCCTCGTCCTCGACCCGCGGCCGCGGCGCCCCGCGCAGTTCCGTCGGCAGCGGCGGCGGGGGGTTGTCCGGCCCGTACTCGGGAGGAGCCGGGTTGGCCGCCACCGCGACCCAGATCCACCCTTCGCGCTCCTCCACCCGATGCGTTCGGAGGTGGCCGGGCTTCATGCGCCACAGGAAATCGACGTTGGCCTGCCGGGTCGGGAGGATGTTCTCGCCGGTATCCGGGTCGTACACGTAGCGGTGCTGCGGGCACTGAAGGTACGGACCGAAGAAGCCGGCGTGCTTCAGCGGGGTCCCCTGATGGGGACAGTGCGTGGCGAAGGCGACCACCTGTCCGGAGGGCCGGCGGGCAAGCAGCACGGGGGTGCCGGCCACCCTCGCTTCTCGGATGACGGAACGGTTCATGTCGCTGCGGGGGAGGTCGCGCGACGCCATCACGCGGCGAAACAAGCGCTCGTCGAAGCCGCCTGCCGCTGCCGCCTCCGCCTCAGACCGCTCGGCCATCGTTCCCCGCCCCACAGGCTATCGAGTTTTGAGAGCGGCTCCCCCCAAGCCCCAGTTCCTGCACAAACAGTGGTCGAGACGCCACAAGGAGTATTCTGAGGAGGTCGAAACCGTGGTACCGAGCGAGAAGAACTCGTCAAAGCCTCCTCACCGGTGGAACGCTCGCCCCGGACTGAGCACCCTGCTCCGCGTGCTGGCGGTGGTGGTCCCGGTGGCCGCGTCGATCGGCGCCTCCGCCGTGGTCGCGCACGTGCTGCCGCCCCCGGAGACGGGGTGGGAGGTGGCGTCGTGGTGGGGGGTGTACATCGCCACGTCGATCCTGGTGCTGCTCGGCGTCGACCGGCTCGCCCGCCGGATGCTGCCGCTCGCCGCCCTGCTGCGGTTGTCGATCCTGTTCCCCGATCGGGCTCCATCCCGCCTTCAGGTGGCCCGCCGCGCCGGGCGGGTCCGCGACCTGCGGAAGCGGCTGCACGAGGCGCGCGAGCACGGGTTGGACGACGAGCTCACTCGCGCCGCCGAGATCGTGCTTGCGCTGGTCGCGGCGCTCTCGGCCCACGACCGCCTGACCCGCGGGCACTCCGAGCGGGTTCGGGCATACGTCGACCTCCTGGCCGACGAGCTGCGGCTGCCGGTCCGCGACCGGGACCTCCTTCGGTGGGCTGCGCTCCTCCACGACATCGGCAAGATGGCGGTCGACGCCGAGATCCTCAACAAGCCGGGCGTCCCCGACGAAACCCAGTGGGAGGCGATCCATCGCCACCCCGTCGAGGGTGCCCGCCTCGCCGGGCCGCTCATGCCCTGGTTGGGGCCCTGGGGGCCCACGATCGAGCAGCACCACGAGCACTTCGACGGCACCGGATACCCGCACGGGCTGGCCGGACAGGACATCTCGCTCGGCGCGCGTATCGTCGCCGTGGCCGACTCCTACGACACGATGACGGCCGGCCGCCCTTACCGGCGGCCGCTCTCGCCGGAGGCCGCCCGCAAGGAGCTCGCGACCGGGGCCGGCACCCACTTCGACCCGACGCTCGTCCGGGCGTTTCTCAACCTCTCGATCGGCCACCTGTCGCGGCGCATCGGGCTGGTGACCTGGCTCGCCGCCCTGCCGGTTCTTCCCCGCCGCGCCGCCTTCGCGCTGCAGCGGGCCGGGGCCCAGGCGGTGGCGGGGACGGCCGCCGCCGCGACCGTCGTCTCGCTCGGCGTCGGCTGGAGCGCGCCGCCGCCTCCGGCCGCACCGGCTCCCCAGGCCCAAGTCCGCGCCGCCCGGCTCGTCCCGCCCTCCCCGGAGGCCCTACCTACCGAGGAGAGCCTTGCGACGGAGACCGCGATGGAGTCGCCCAACACGACCGAGAGCGCGTTGCCCCGGGCTGGCCGCTCGATCGCCGCTGCGCCCATCGCCACCGCCTCTCCGCTGCCGTCACCGACTCCCTCGCCGGCCCCCACGTCGTCGCCGCAGCCCTCCCCAATCGCCGGGACGGCAGCCCAGAGCGACCTCAGGCACGGGGAGTGCGTCTCCCAGACCGCCCGAGCCGACCCGCAGGGGTCGGGAACCGGGGAGCGGGTGCCGCCGGTGGCGAAGAACAGGGAGGGGTGCGGGGCGTCTCAGCCGTGAACCGGAGCTAACTCTGGGCTACCCACTTTTCGCGACGTTCCGAAACGGGTACCGTATGGCCCTCGGTCGCTCTTCGTGGGGCCCTTCGACCCGGGAGGCACGATGACATACGACTCGCTCGTCCAGGCAGGCGGCGCCGCGGCGTGGAGGTTTGCCTTCACCGCGATGGCCGGGCCGCGGCTCCGGCCTCCCCGACGTTGGATCCCGATGCTGATCGCCGGGCTCGGCCTGCTCGCGGTCGTGGCCATGCTCGCCGCCACCATCCCGGCCTCGGCAGGTCCTCAAGCGGCGAGCGCCGCTTCCCCCGCCGCACCAGCCGCCGCCGCGCCGGCGGCGGTCGCCGCCCAGGCGCCACTCGATACCTTCATCCCCATCGAGTGCCAGATCACCTCGTACCGGATCAACGGCAAGTTCGAGGACACCTGGAAGACGCACGTCTCCTCCGTCTACACGGTGTCCCCGCCGGGGCGCCCGCCCGGCCCCTTCCGCCCGACCTACTTCGAGAACCCGAAGCAGGGCGACTTGAACTTCCAGACCACCACCCCGCCCGCGGGCCAGGATTTCAACTGCTCCGGCTACCGGCCGATCACCCAGGCGAGGTAGGACCGCCGGAGGACGCAGCCGGCCGACGAGCGAGGGCTGCGATCGGCCGCCCCTCGGCGGAGTCGTCGATCAAAGGCGCCAGGCGGCGCCGGCGCGTCTCCGGCCGTTTCGCGCTCGACACCCAGTGGACGGCCGTTCAGCGATACCAGGGTGCCTGCGCTTGAAAGAACGCCCACGCCCCGGGGCGGGCCCGGAAGCTGGCCTCCTCAGCGGGTTCGAGAACCGTCTTGCCGCTTCGCTGCTAGCCCCAGCTTGAGGTGCGCCCCGGTCGGTCTCGTCCCAAAACTTGACTCATTCGCACGAACTTCGGCACCTCAAGCTGGGCCCGGCAGGGCAGAGCGAAGCGAGGCCCTGCCGGCATAGACGACTGCCGGCGAAGCCTCGGCGTGCCGAGCGAAGCCCGGCAGGCAGTGCGAAGCGAGGGCCTGCCGGCATAGACGACTGCCGGCGAAGCCTCGGCTTGCCGAGCGAAGCCCGGCAGGCAGAGCGAAGCGAGGGCCTGCCGGCATAGACGTGTCAATGGCCAAGTTCCGGTACCCGGTGGTGGCCAGCTAAAAGTCCCCACCTCTCGAGCTTCTGACGGGCGATTCTAGTTCGCGACCACCTCCTTCAGCGGGCAGGGACTCTTCTCTCGGCGGGCTTTGGACTCCCGCATCCGGAACGACTCT
>JBOGWP010000009.1:0-2787 GCA_050693875.1 Actinomycetota bacterium | reverse complement strand
GTCAGACAGGGCCAAATGATGCACTAGCGGGTCGCTTCGCCCCCCGGCACAGGCCAGAGAGGCAAGGGGCGGCCTCCGGCCGCGGTCCTCAATGTTGGCCAGTATGGGGCCGCCTCCGGCGGCGTCGGTCAATGCCGGCAGGGCCTCGCTTCGCTCGGTGCCTGCCGGGCCCAGCTTGAGGTGCGCCCCGGTGGGCTCTCGTCCCCAAACTTGACTCATTCGCACGAACCTCAGCACCTCAAGCTGGGGCACCTCAAGCTGGGCTAGCGAGGCGAGCTGCCGAACCGGCAAAGGACTATTGGGAACCACACAGGAAGCTCACCTCCGGCGAAAACGATCAAAGATCTATAAATCGGTGTATTGATGCCTCCGGAAAATGATGGTCCAATTGACTGAGCGGCGATGCCGCTGCCGCGTGCATCCGACGAGGCCGAGGGGGAGGACCGTGAAGAGGAGCCATCGAAGGGAAGTGGGCGCAGTCGCTTTTGGCTTGATCGTGGCCCTTGTGGTGATCAGCGGCCTCGCCTGGGCGTGCACACCGCAGGCACGCATTATCATGACGCCCGACCGCGGCGTGGCGGGGAGCACTGTATTCCTAAAGGGGGAAGCGTTCGATCCGAACGGCCGGGTCGAGATCTACTGGGCGTCACAGAAGGGGGAGCAGCAGCTGCTCGTCCAGCTTTTCCGGGTGGGAGAGTTCACCTACCCGGTGAAGGTGCCGCAGGTCGCGCCGGGCGTCTACTACATCAAGGCTGTGGGCATCGAGGGTAGCGGCCAATCCAACCTCAAGGAGGCCCCAGGAGTCTTCCAGGTGCTCGCCCCCAGCGCCGCGAGCCAGGCTGCGGAGCCGTCCCCGGTCGCCGCACAACAGCCACCACAGACAGCCCAGCTGGCCTCCGAACCACAGCAGGCGGCGGCCGCCTCCGCGGCGCCCGCCGCGGAGGCCCGGCAAACCACGGTGACCAGGAAGCCGGCAAGTAAGGAAGCGGTCACCGTTGCGCCGGTCGTCGGAGCCGAGTTCGCGGCCCCGGTGGGTGGTGGCCAGGCTGACGAGACGCTCGCCTCCACCCCGTCACGGAGGAGCGCCGGGGGAGACGTGTGGAGCGGTCTTGGCCCGGGAGCTTCTGCGATGATGGGGCCCGGCGTCGAGGCCCCGGCGGCCCGCCACGACGCGACGTCGAGGACGGCCGGCGTGGTCCTTCTTGCCACGGGCCTGGTTGCGTTGCTCGCCAGCTTTGCGGTGGCCCGGGTTCGTGGAAGGAGGGCTCTCGACCGCGGGCAAGCCGTGTAGCGCTCGAATATCGGGGGGGCACTTGTGAAGAGCGGCGGCGCAATCGCCGCTCTTCACGCGAGTTGGCTCTCTTTTCTCAATCAGGCCTATCTGACTCTTCGCCGACGAGCGAGGAGCTGCCGAGCCGGTATGTGCCGGCAACATATATCTGCATGTTGTTAGCGGACTAGAATCCGCCCCGTGTCCGGCATCACCACGGTCCTCGTTGCCGACGCTCAACGGCTGTTTTCGGAGGCGCTAGCAATCGCCCTATCGCGCTATCCGGACTTGGACGTCGTTGACAACAACCACCCGACGAGCGGTCTCGCCGCGGTGGAGGCCGCCATCGATCTTCGTCCGGACGTCGCCCTGCTCGACTATTGGATGGTCGGTATGGAGGGACCCGCCGCCGCTCGAGCGATCCTCAGGCGACTCCCCACCTGCAAAATCATGCTGCTGTCCTGGCTTCACGGGCCTGCTCAGGTCCAGGAAGCCCTCGACGCCGGGGTGGTCGGCTTCCTGCCGAAGAGCCTCGGGGTCGGTCAGGTGGTGGATGCGATCCGGAGAGCTCGCGCCGGGGAAGTGCCGGTCTACTTGGAAGAGCTCAAGGAGCTTCTCCGCAACATCGAGCTCAGGGACAGCGAGGTGGAGGACATGGCGCGGCGGCTGGGTTCCCTGACGCCTCGGGAGATCCAGATCCTGACCCTGCTCTCCTTCGGCCGACGGATCGAGGATGTTGCCTCGGATCTCTCGATCGCCCCGGGGACCCTGCGGACCCACGTTCACAACATCCTGAAGAAGACGGGGGCCCGGTCCCAGCTGGAGGCGCTCGCAATGGCACGCCACCACGGACTGATCCAGACGTGAGGTCGTGGTGAACCCGGCGGCGCGAGCAAGCCGCGCGGCCGGAATCCGGCGAGTCCGGCTGCTGGTGACGCTCCTTGCGCTCCTCGAGGCGTCGTGCCGCGCGGGCGCGGCGCCACTGCCCCCGGCCCCCGCCGTGGTCGAGATCACGATGAGGGAGTATGCGTACGAGTACGAGCGTCCGATTCCCCGCGGGCGAGTGGTGTTCCGGGTGCGCAACGAAGGGAGCCTGCAGCACGAGCTCGTGCTGATCATCATTCCCGAGGGGGTGCCGCCGCTCGACCAGCAGCTGCGAGGCAGCGAGCGTCGGGTCGTCTCGACCTTCGTCAGCATGCCCCCACGGGCTCCCGGCGGCACCGGGACGTTTGCGGTGGACCTCGAACCGCAACGCTACGGGCTGGTCTGCTTCGTCACCGACCCCGACGGCCAGCAGCATGCCCTGAAGGGGATGAGCTCGGAGTTTCGCGTCACCTGAGCGCCGGGAGGGCCTTTGCCGACTGGGACCCCCCCTTTTCCACTCAGTGGCGCCGCGCCATCCCCACGATGGGCCGGTTGAGGGTCAGCCCTCCGGTCGATCCGAAGAACCCGGCGTCTCCGAAGGCGAACACCCCTCCGTCCGATGCCGCCATCCAGTACCCGTCACCGCTCGGGGT
>JBOGWP010000008.1:0-29627 GCA_050693875.1 Actinomycetota bacterium | reverse complement strand
GCAAGGTCGACCTGTTCCTCGCCGTGCTCGAGGCCAGCATCGACGAGCGGGCCGCGACCCTCGAGGAGGCGGCGGGCCGCGCCCACGGTCCCGCAGACATGCAGCGGGTCGCGCTTGCCCAGGCGGTGGCGTCGCTGGCGTGGCAGGCGACGCTGATCGAGTTCCGCGTCCACGCGTCGCGGCACCCCGAGATCAACGCCCGCTACCTCGTCCTGCACCAGCGGACGATCGACAACGTCGCGCGCCTGGTCTCGGCCGTGGCGCCCGACGCCGGCCTGGAGCCCCGCGAGCTGGCGCTCGGGCTTCTCGCCGGGTCCATCGGCATCACCCTGGAGGTCCTCGCCGATCCGGCGCTCGACCCCGAGGACATGCGCCATGCGCTGGCGCAGGTGGCCATCGTCGAGGCAAGGGAGGCGACGAGGTGACCGATGCACCCTGGTTCACCGCGGCCCAGCAGCGCTTCGTCGACGTGATGCCGCAGCACTTCGACCGGCTCACGTGGTCGGCGGAACGCCTCCGCGCCCACCAGCTCGACGGCCTTCGCCTCCTGCTCCAGCGGGCGGTCGCCGACTCCCCCTACCACCGGCGCCGCCTTGGATCGGATGTCCCCGACATCCGGTCGATCGAAGACCTGCGGTCGCTCCCGGTCATGACGAAGCCCGACATGATGGCCAACTTCGACGACGTCTGCACCGACCGGCGCATCACCCGGTCAGCCGTGGACGCCCACCTCGAACACCTCGGCCAGGTCCCGACCCTGCTGGGACGTCACCCTCGTGCCAGTCACGCTTCCCTTCGACGAGATCGTCACTCGTGTCCAGGCGGCCCAACCGATGGTCCTCGCCGGCTACCCGTCGGTGCTCGCTCGCCTCGCCGACGTCGCCTCCGCCGGCGTCCTGTCGATCTCACCGCAGACGATCGTGGTCACCAGCGAGGAGCTCCGGCCCGACCTGCGCGAACGCATCACCGGCGGCTTCGGCACACCGCCGTCGGACAGCTTCGGGTCCTCCGAGGGGCTGCTCGGCAGCGCGCCACCGGGAAGCCGGGAGTTCGTCCTCGCCAGTGACAGCGCCATCGTCGAGTTCGTCGACCCCGACGACCAGCCCGTCGACGTGGGCGTCGAAGCCGACCACGTACTCGTGACCAACCTGGCCAACCACGTCCAGCCGCTCATCCGCTACCGGCTCGACGATCGCATGACACCGCTGCCATCCGCGCCCGAGCACGGCCATCAGCGGGCCCTCGTCGGTGGCCGCAACGACCAGATGCTCCACCTCGGCGGCATCGAGGTCCACCCCCTCGTCGTACGCAGCACACTCCTTCGGTTCCCCGCCATCGCCGAGTTCCAGGTCCGCCACCAGGACAAACGAGCACAGCTCGACGTCGTCACGACCGGACCGCTCGACACCCCAGCAGTCGAAGCCGCGGTCCGCGACGCCCTCGCCGAGGCCGGCGCGGCCGCCCCCGTCACCGTCGAGGTCGTCCCCGACCTCCGCCGGGACCCCCTGACCGGCAAGGCCTCCACGGAGGTCAGCGACGCGGCGCCGACCCCGAGCGGGCGGCTCGGGTCAGAGCAACGTGCCGGCGGATGACTACAGGCTGACCCGCCACCTCGTGTCGGACTCGGGCTGGCAGCTACGTGCTGGCCCACGCCGGCTTCGCGGGGTTCGCCGGCACGGGGACCATCGGTGTCGACAACGTCGGCGACCGCGAAGCCACCGTGCTCGGTCTCGGCATCCTCAACAGCCCTGGGACGATCCGGCTGGAGTGTCTCGGGGGAAACGGACCCAACTTCTCCGCCGCCTTCGCGACGATCACCGCGATCAAGGTCGACTCCGTGGCCTTCGACGACTGAGCCGTAGACGACGCGGGCGATCGTCGCCGATCGATCAGCCGCGCGCCCGTGAGCGCTGGGGATCAGCGGCGTGTCGTGCTCCGGGCAGTGGCTCTCGCAGCGAGCTCGGCGCGGGTGGCGACGTCGAGCTTGGCGAAGACGTGCCGGAGGTGGGACTGCACGGTGCGGCGCGACACGAAGAGCCGTTCGCCGATCTGGGGGTTGGTGAGGCCCTCGGCGACGAGGTCAACGACCTGCTGCTCGGTCGGCGTCAGGCTGTGCCACCCATACGCGGGCCGCTTCCGCTCCCCTCGTCCGCGCCGGGCGTACGCGATGGCGTCGTCCACGGGCGGCTTCGTCGTGGCGCTCGCCGTGGCCCACTGCGCCGGCGAGGCGGTCGAGGGCGTCGCACACGCCGGGCTGGTGGCCGGCGGCCGGACACGTCGTGAGCATCGTGTGGAGCTCGTCCTCGGCGACGTCGGGTTCGCCGTCGAGACGGGCGAGCACGCGTGCTTCGCTGGCGAGCGCCAGCGCTCGCACGTAGTCGGTGGTGGTACCAGCAGCGACGGCCGCGTCTGCCTGCTGTCGGGCGCGGTCGGGATCACCGCCGGCCAGCGCCACCATGGCGTCGATCCCTCGGCAGCGGGCCGCTTCACGTACGTGGGTGAGCGGCAGGAGGGCCAGCGCGGCGTCGAGCTCGGCACCTGCAGCCTGCAGGTCACCTTGCGCGTAGCGCAGCCATGCGAGGGCGCGCCGCAGCTCGGTCTCCCCGAACCGGTCCCGATCACGGGACGCGTCGACACTGCCACCCTGCGCAGCTTCGGCAGCTCGACATGGACCACCGATGCCGGCCCGCTCGACATCCTCGAGGAGCTGCGCGACCGCGCCGGGGGCGCCGCTCCTACCGAGACCTCGCCGCTCGACACGTGGCCAACGACATCGAGGGTGTCGTCGTCCACCTCGCCGCCCGAGCACCAGGTTTTCTACGCTCCACGCATGAGTCTTGAATGGGAACAAACGATTGTGGAAGCGCACGATCCCGAATCGAAGACCCAGAGGAATTCGAGATTCGACCGAGCACTGAGCGGCTTCCCGGTCTTCTCTTCGTCCCAGTATCCGAACCCAAGCTGAACAAGAATCGGCTACACCTCGACTTCCGGCCGGATAATCGCGACGCTGAGGTCGAGCGCCTGCTTGGCCGACATCGGCGAGTTTCGCTCCAAGGGCGTGGGGTAGTCGCCAGCTCGCTACGAGGTGCCGTCGGAGCGCTTCACGGATTATCTCGGAGACGGGGCCTCCCTCGTCGTCGGCCAGGCGTGCGAGGCGCTCTTTGAGTTCTGGGTCGAGAGGACGGACTCGACCTTTGACGGTGCAGAGCGAGCCAGGGGCGGCCGCGCTTGCCGCGGCGGGCGATGATCTCGTCGACGTCATCACTAGCCATCGGGATCCTCGCCCCACGTGGGTGACGACGTCCTCCGATGTTGGCCGGTGGCACGCCGGTTGCGAGCAACCTCGCCGGACGGCCGCAGAATCGGTTATCGACGTGTGAAGGTCATGTGGGTGACACCGCTCGGTGACGAGACCGCCTCGATGTCGTAATGCTCCTCGACGCCCTCGACGCGGTCCCAGAGGCGAACGCCGCGGCCGAGCAGGATCGGCACCTGCACGACGTGGAGCGTGTCGATGAGGTCGGCGGCGAGGAAGTCGCGGACGACGGTGGGGCCACCGCCGATGCGCACGTCAAGGCCGCCGGCTGCCTTCCGGGCGAGGTCGAGCGCCTCCTGCGGGTTGGCGTCGACGAAGTGGAACACGGTGCCGCCTTCCATCTCTATGGACGGGCGCGGGTGGTGCGTGAGCACGAACACTGGCGTGTGGAATGGCGGGTTCGGCCCCCACCAGCCACGCCACTCGTCGTCGGTGCCGACATCGGCCCACGGGCCGGTCTGCGCGCCGAACTTGCCCCGGCCCATGATCTCGGCACCGAAGCCGAGGCCATGGCGTTCGGCGAAGGAGTGGTCGACACCCGCAGTGCCACCGGTATCGCCGACCATCGATCGCCAGAATCGGGTGGCGAACATCCACTCGTGCAGACGTTCTCCGGCGTGACCGAACGGGGCGTCGAACGTGATGCCGTCGCCGGTCCCGAACCCGTCCAGGGAGATCGAGAAGTTGTGGACTCGGACCTCGGACATGGCCACCTCCGGAGCGGTGCGGTGGTTGCGATGTGCAACTAGTTTGCCGCCAAGGTAAGCGAAGCAGTGGGCAGATTGCAAGCGCTTAGGGGAGGAGCGCACGGACACCGCCCCACGCCCGGGATGCCCGATCAACGCCGCCGTCGTCGGTGGCCCATGGACGATGCTCGACATCATGTTTGGGCTTCCTCGGTACCGAGAGTCGTCTCAGTTAATGGGGTTAATGTTAATTCTCCCGACGTTTCGACTTCGGGAGGCAGACGCCGTCAGTGGTCAGAACGAAGCGGTTCGCGCGGTGTCTAGTTCGGTGCCCCCGGTGGGATTTGAACCCACACTGAGAGGAGTTTAAGTCCTCTCTCTGCCGGTTGGAGTACGGGGGCCCCTGGATTGTACGCACCGCCTCCCGCCCTCCGAACTCAGCTTGGGTACGGCTGAGGGCGACGCCGGCGCACCCTGCGAAAGCGTCCACCCGCGGATCGGTGGTGAGCCCTCAGCCCTCCGACCGCAGCTCGCGCCACATCCGGTCGCCCTCCCCGTTCGCCTCGGTGGTGGCGAAGTCATACAGGCTGAGGCCCACCGCACCGAGCTTCCGGCTCCCCCGCACGAACGCGGCCACCTCGTCGCCTGAGATGCAGTCGGCGATCCCGCCGATCGGGTGCATGGGCCGCTGCCGCCCCATCAGCGCCTGCGTCTTGACGACGACGTCGGTGATGTAGGCCTCGGCGTCGTAGGTGGTGGCACAGCGGCTCTTCGTCACCGACCAGTACGCCATCGGCATGATCACGTCGTAGGTTTCGCCGACGGTCTGCCACGGGAACCCTGCCCACTTCGCCGGAGCGCGCTCGTTGTTCTTGGCATCGACCACGATCCCCCCGAGGGCGGTCGCGTCGGGGATGGCCACTCGCAGCCTGCGCGAGAACTCCGCGATGCCGGTGTTGAACCGCTGCAGGTCGCCGCCGACCTCACGCCGGTCCTCAATGTCCGGGGCGAAGCCGTCGAAGCGGTTTCCCGCAGGGGTGGAGAACTCGAGGGCCCCGACGCTGCGCTGGACGTCCCGGTCGAGGTCCGCGAACCCGGGCACGTACCAGGCCACTACCCAGATGCCCTTGGCGTGGGCGCGGTCGAGGAAGGCGGTCACCGTCGCGGGGTCGTGGATGGTCCCCGGGATGTTCCACTTGCTGGTCTGCAGATAGAGGGTCTTCACCTTGTGGCGAGCCAGCGCATCGACGGTGGCGACCGGGTCGATGTGGTCCCGAAGGACGTAGTCGTAGAGGTCAACCCAGGCCCCCAGCCCGCGGTAGACGTCGATGTCCCGCGCGGCGGCCGGGGCCGGCTGCACCTTCGGCTTCGGCTTCGGCTTCGGCGCCGGCGGTGCGCTGGCTGCCAGGGCGGGGGCCGCGGATTCTGCGGGGGGTGGCGGCGGGGGTGGTGGTGGCGGCTCGCGGTGGGGCGGAACCTGCTCCGTCTGCCCGGCCGCCACGGTGGCGAGGCCGGCCAGGGCATCCACCTGCTCGCCCGTGGACGGTGGCCGGACGCTGAGTGCCAGGGCCCCGCTGGCGACCAATCCGAAGCTGATCGCGACGAGCACCGAGCGAACCTTCACGACCCGCCCTTCCGAGGCACCAGATCGCCCCTGGTCATAGGTCCCCCTGCCTATGTCGCGTTCGCCGCGATTGTAGCCGCCGCCCGGCTCAGCCCGGGGCCCGAGGAGCGTGCCCTTACTCGTTCAGGCGAGCGAGCGAACCCCACACCGCATCCCGGTCGGCACGCCGGCTGACGGTGGCGAAGTCGTAGAGGCCCCCGCCGATCGAACCAGCTTCGCGGAGCGCGTCGACGAAGCCGTCGATCTCCCCAGGCTGGATGCATGCGGCGATGCCCCGCATGCAGCGGTCGGTCTGCCCCCATCAGGTCGCGGGTGCGGACCGCGAACCTCTCGCAGATAGGTGCCGGCATCCGCCCCGGGGCCCCGCCCCTTGGTCACGGTCCAGTAGGCCACCGGGAGCCCAGATCGTAGGAGGCCGCGATCTCGGGGAATGCCCTCCCAGCGAAGGCGGGCGGGCGTTGTTCTTGGCGTCCACGACGATTGCCCCGAGAATCGTCCCGGGCCGGACGGCGGCCCGCAGCGCCCGTGAGTACCGGACGATGCCGTCGTTGAAGCTGGGAAGGTGGTCGGCAACCTCGCGGCGATCCTCGATGTCGGGGGCGAAGCCGCCGAACCGCTGCCTTGTGGGTGTGACGGCTCGAGCGCCGCGAGGCTGGCGCGGACGTCATGGTCGATGTCGGCGAACCTGGGCCGGTACCACCCGCTCACCGCCATCCCTCGTGCGTGTGCCCGCTCCACGAGGACTTCGAGCTCGGCCGGACGAGCCAGGGCCGGCGGATTCCACCGCCCGGTCTGGACGAACAGGGTCCGAACCCGGCGAGCAACCATCTCGTCGAGGATCGCCTCGAGCGGCAGGAGTCGGGGAGCCCGTAGTCGAAGAGGTCGATCCAGGCCTCCAGACCGCGGTAGGCGGCGAGCGGGTCGGCCGGAGGAGGAGGCGGCGGCTCACGGTGACCGGACAGCCGCTCGACCACCGTCGCTGCGGGGGCGGCGGCCTAGCCGGCGAGGCTGACGGGGAACCGCTCGGACGGGTCGGGACGCGGCTCGGACTCGACCCGAGGGGCAGCGGAACCTGCCTCCGCCGCAAGGAGCCTGGGCTGGCGGAGCGACGTCGCGGGGGTCGGGCGCAAGGGAGATGATGCCGGCGGTCCTGACGAGAACAGCGGCGACGGCGATGGCCGTCCTCGCCCTCGAGCCCCCGTCCCCCCGGTGTATACGCCGGAAGAACGGCAGCCGAGCTTGGTTGGATTAAGCGGAGCAAGCAAAGGTCCGGGTGACGGCCCCAGGCCCGTCCCCTACGACTCGGCGATCGAGATCCGATCGATGTAGATTGTCTTCGACGGCTTCTCGCTGTTGGCCCCCGTGCCGGTGCCCACACCCTGGATCTTGTCGAGGACGTCGGCCCCCGAGACGACGTGCCCGAGCACGGAATAGTCCGGACCCAATTGCTGTTCGGCCTCGGTTCCGGGAACGATGAAGAACTGGCTTCCCGAGGTGCCGGGCGCCTCGTCCTGGGACTTCGCCATGGCAACGGTCCCCTTCAGGTACTTTGTGTCGGCCGAGGGCGTCTCGGTGACGCTGTATCCGGGGCCACCCGTGCCGTCCCCCTTCGGGTCGCCGCCCTGGACGGCGAAGCCTTCGACCACCCGGTGGAAGGTCAGCCCGTCGAAGAAATGGCGCCGGGCGAGGTAGACGAATGAGTTGACGGTCACCGGCTGGCGGTCGTCCTCGAGGGCCAGCGTGATGGTGCCGCAGGAGGTCTGGATGGACGCTGTATAGGTCTTCGCCTGGTTGATCGAGAGGGCGGGCGCCTCGGAGACCGGGGCGATGCTGGGCCTGGTCGGCTTCGCCCCGCCGCAGGCGATGTTGCTCGGCTCGGGCTTCGTCATGCTACGCACGATCAGCACGGCGGTGGCCGCGCCCAACAGCGCCAACGGCGCCAGCGTGATCGCGAGCCTCCGTCTCCGCCGGACGTTCCAGGCGCGGATCTCGGCCTCGATCTTGAGCCTGCGTTGTTCCTTCTGGCGCTGCCGTTTCTCGATTCTGGCCATCTAATCCCACGCCTCGCTCGGGGCCCCGAGGATCTGGAGGACCAAGCCGTCAAGGATATCTTTCTCGGATACGCGGACCTTCGGGAACGACCACCGGTCCATCACGCGCACGAGGATGGCGATCCCGGCAACGATGATGTCGGCTCGCCCCTCGGGCATGACGGGAAGCCCGCGCCGCTGGGACAGCGTCATCGCTGCCAGGCGAAGGTACAGCCGATCGACCTCCTCGCCGGTGAGCTCGGTGCCATGGATACGTTTCGAGTCGTACCGCTCGAGGCCGGACTTGAGCGCGGCGAGCGTGGTCAGCGTGCCGGCCAGGCCGACGAGCTCGGCGTCTCCGGGCCGATCGAGCACCGTCTCGGCGTGGTCGAGGGCGCGGTCGACTGCCGTCTCCATCGCCTGGAGCTGATCCGGCGCGGGCGGGTCGGAGCGCAAGCACCGCTCGGTGAGGCGGACCGCGCCGACGTCGAGCGACGTGGCCGTCTCCGGATCCAACCCCTGCTCGCCCACGACCAGCTCCGTCGAGCCGCCCCCGATGTCGCAGACCAGGTAGCGGCCGGGGTGGAGCTCGTCGGTGGCCCCTGCGAAGGAGAGCCGGGCCTCCTCGTCGCCGGTGAGCACCGCCAGCTCGGACTCAGTCGCCGCTCGCACGGCCTCCTGCAGCTGGTGCCGGTTGCTCGCATCGCGCGCCGCGCTCGTGGCGGCGATCCGGACCTCCTCGGCCCCGAGCTCGGCGGCGATGGCGCACAGCTCTCCAATCGCGCGCACGGTGCGCTCGACGGCCTCCGGCCCCAGGCGGCCCACGGCATCGACCCCCTCCCCGAGACGCGTGTAGAGCAGACGGCGGTCGATCTCCCGGTAGCGCGGGCGTGATGCGCCACCGCCCGACGCTTCCTCGGCCACAAGCAGCCGCGTGGTGTTGGTACCGACATCGATGGCCGCGACCCTCATTGGCGGCGGGAACGGGTGGGGGTGCAGGTCACACGCAGGGGTGCTGCGGGTCCTGCCAGCCAAGCTCGTCGAGGACCGCCCGGCCGACGGGGTTGTCGCCGGCTGCGAGCTGGTGGGCGGCGTGGGCGTGGAGGCACTTCACGCGGTCGGGCCCGCCCCCCGGATGGGACCGCCCGGCCAGAACCTCGAGCCGGTCGCGGTGCGCCAGGTACCCCTCCGTCGACCGTGCGAGCTCCTCGCGCATCGCGGGTTCGTCGGCGAGGCGCCGGTTCAGCTCGGCCATCCACCCACCTGACTCCAGCCGGCCGATCGCCGACGCCAGGGTCCGGCAGGTGAGCCACCAGAGGGTCGGGAACGGGCTGCCGCCGGGGAGGTGGGGGTTGGTCTCGATCACCTGAGGGAGACCGCAGGCACATCGTCGGGCCACCCGCCACGACCCCCGGGGGCGCCGGCCCAGCTGGGCATGAACCGCTCGCGCGTCGGCCTCGTCGGGGGGTGGGAACGCTGCGGCCCCTATTGACAAAGGCGGCCCGGAGGCCGCCTCGGCCGGAGTCGCTGCACTCAAGGTCTCTTGGAGTCGCGCTGCCGCCGAACGTCGGCCAGCCGCTCCTGGGACTGGCGCATGAAACGCTTGAGCTTTGCCTCGAACTCGGGGTCGCGCTCGCTGCGGCGCTGCGACTGCTCCTGCCACGACGGATCGGCCTGCTTGATCGAGAGATCGATCTTGCCGTCCTCCTTGATGGCCACCACCTTCACGGTGACGCGGTCGCCGTCGTGCAGGTGCTCGCGAATGTCGCGTACGTAGTTGCGGTCGACCTCGGAGATGTGAACGAGACCCGTCTCGCCGCTCTCGAGCCGTACGAAGGCACCGAAGTCGGCGAGGCGGGAGACCGTACCTTCGACGATTGCTCCAACCTCCGCCAATGAACCTCCTGTTCCGGGGACTGATCCATCCTAGGAGGCTTGCTTCGGAGCCGCAAGACGGACCCGAGCCCGGATGGTCCACGAATGCTGCTACTGGCCCCGTTCGCCCGCCGTTGCCGCCTCCATCCCGCGGCGGCGCCGGAGGCCTGCGATCCGGTACGGCACGTTGATCACGACCACGTTCGGCTCGAAGAGCAGCGTCGCCTTGATGAGCAGCGCGGTCTGGTTGTGGAGCAGCTGCTGCCACAGCGGCACGACGAACTCGGGCACGACCACCGCAACCGCATCGTCTGGGTTTGGCCTCAGCGCCCGGACCTCGGCGAGCAGCGTCTGGATCAGGCTCCGGTATGGGGAGTCGACGACCTCCAGCGGGACGTCGATCCCGGCCCGCTCCCAGGCGTCGGAGACCTCTGTGCCCTCGCCGGGATCGGTCGAGATCGTGAGCGCCTTGAGCTCGGCCGGCTGCAGCGACCGGGCGTACTCGACTGCTCGCAGCGTGGCCCGGTGGACTGCGGAGACCAGGACGATGATCGAGAGGCGAGTGGGGGCTCGAAGCCGGAGCGCCTGCGCCTCGACGTCCGGGCGGAAGGGGACGCTTGCGACCACCACGTGCGGCTCGAACAGCAGCGCGCGCTTGATCCTCAACAGCAGCTGGGTGCGGAGCAGCTGGCGGAGAGGGGAAGGGTCCTGCGGATCGGGGATCACCACCATCACCGGGTCGGTCTCCGTCGGATCGAGATCACGCAGGTACTCGAGAAGGTCGGCGATGCGCGGGCCCGTCGCCTCGATCGGGAGCTTGAGCCCGATCTCGCGCCATCGCCGACGGATCGCCCGGAGCCTGCGCTCCGGGAGGCGGAAGCCGAGCACGTGCAGCTCGCGCGGGCCGAAGGCGCGCGCAAACCCGAGCGCCTTGAGCGTCGCCCCCGGATAGGGAGAGGTGAGCACGACGACCTTGTTCACATCCACTCTCCCGAGCGGGCCTGCAGGCTCGAGCTGTTCGTGAATGCGCAGGTAGTGCCGGCGGATCCGGTGAAGGAGGTAGCCGAGCGTGGGGATCAGCACGACGACCTGCCATGCCCCGAGCGTGAACTTCGTGCCGGCGACGATCACCAGCACGATCCCGGTCGTGACCGCGCCGATCCCGTTGATCGTCGCCGAACGCCTCCAGCGAGGCGTCCGCAGGCGCCGCCACCGGAGGACCATGCCGGTCTGGGAGAGCGTGAAGCTCGTGAAGACGCCCACCACGTAGAGCGGGATGATGTCGTGCACATCGGCCCGGTAGTGGACCAGCACGCCGGCGGCGGCGACCGCCAGGATCACGATCCCGTTCGAGAACGCCAGCTTGTCGCCGCGGTGGCGGAACACCGAGGGAAGGTACCGGTCGCGGGCGATGATCGAGGCCAGCCGGGGGAAGTCCGCATAACTGGTGTTGGCCGCCAGGAACAGGATCAACGCGGTGAAGAACTGGACGACGTAGAAGAGGGGGCTCCCCCGCCCGAACACCCCCTCTGCGATCTGGGAGGGCACCGTCCTTCCGTGCTCGATGAGCGCGGGATCGACCCGGTAGGCGTGGGCGAGGAAGGTCATGCCGAGGAAGAGGAACGCGAGGATGATCCCAAGCGCCAGCAGGGTGCGGGCGGCGTTCTGCGACTCGGGGGGCTTGAAGGCCGGGACGCCGTCGACCATCGCCTCGATTCCCGTCAGCGCGGTGGAGCCCGATGCGAACGCGCGCAGGATCAGGAAGAGGACCAGCGCCTGGTGGGGTTCGATGTGCGGAGGCGGGAAGGGCCTCTGCGTGCCGGCGGCCCACTGGACGACTCCGGAGACGATCATGATCGCCATCGCGGCGATGAACCCATACGTCGGAAGAGCGAAGATCATCCCGGACTCCTTGAGCCCGCGGAGGTTCGCGAGCGTGATCAGCGCCACGACGACCACCGCAAGCCCGACGCGGTGCTGGCGGGCGGCGGGGAAGGCGGCGCCGATTGCAGCGATACCTGCCGCGGCGGAGACCGCCACCGTCAGCACGTAGTCGATCAGGAGCGAGGAGGCGGCGATCAGGCCCGGGGGTCGGCCGAGGTTCTCCTTCGTCACGATGTACGCGCCGCCGCCCTGGGGGTAGGCACGGGCGGTCTGCCGGTATGAGGTGACGACGATCGCCATGGTCATCACGACCCCGACCGCAATCGGGATCGACACGCCGAGGGCTCCGCTTCCCGCGAGTGCGAGCACGAGCAGGATCTCGTCGGTGGCGTAGGCGGAGGAGGAGAGCGCGTCCGACGAGAAGACCGCGAGGGCGATGCGCTTCGGCAGGCGATGGTGCAGCTCGCGATGGGTTGAGATCGGGCGGCCGAGGAGCACCCGCTTGAGCAGAGCGAGCGTCCCGATCCCGCGCCGCTGCTCCGGCTCGATACCGCCCATGGCCGGGAAGGATAGCCCTCGCAGCCGGGCGGCCGTCCTCCCCGGGCTTAGCCTTCAGCCTCGACGTCGTGGCGGAGCAGCCCTATCACCACCGAGTCGAGGAGGGCCTTCCAGGAGGCCTCGATGATGTTTTCCGAGACGCCGACCGTCATCCACGAGCCGTGGGCATCGGTCGTCTCGATGAGGACCCGCACCTTCGCCGCGGTAGCGGACTCCGGGTCGAGCACGCGGACCTTGTAGTCGCTGAGGTGGAATTGAGCGATCTCCGGGTAGACGGGGCGCAGGGCCACCCGCACGGCGCGGTTGAGCGCGTCCACCGGACCGTGCCCCTCCGCGGCGGCCACCAGCCGCTCCCCGCGCACGACGAGCCGGACGGTGGCCTCGGCGGTCGGGATGTCGGCGGCCGACTTCTCCACGATCGCTCGGAACGACAGAGGCTCGAAGTAGGTCTGCCGCCATCCCATCGCCTCACGGAGCAGGACCTCCAGCGAGCCGTCGGCGGCCTCGAAGGCGTACCCCTCGTACTCGAGCTGCTTCAGCCGGGCGAGCGCCGCGGTGATCGCCGTCTCGTCGGGCGTAAGCCCCAGGGTGGCGGCTCGGGCCCGCAGCGTCGCCAGGCCCGAGAGGTCGGAGGTGACCAGGTGGCGGTCGTTGCCGACCAGGGCCGGGTCCACATGCTCGTAGGTGCGGGTGTTGCGCACGACTGCGGAGACGTGGATGCCGCCCTTGTGGGCGAACGCGTAGGTGCCGACGTACGCCCGGTGTGACTCGGGGGGCCGGTTGCAGACCTCCGCCACATAATGGCTGACGTCGGCAAGCTCGCGGAGCTTGCCGTCGGGGAGGCAGCGCATCCCCATCTTGAGCTCGAGGTTGGCGGCCACGGCGAGCAGGTCGGCGTTGCCGCAGCGCTCCCCGTACCCGTTCACGCATCCCTGCACCTGCACCGCCCCCGTCCGCACCGCGGCGAGCGAGTTGGCGACCCCGCACCCCGAGTCCTCGTGGAAGTGGGCGCCCACTGGAGTGCCGATGCGAGACATGACCTCCTCGACCACATCGGAGACCAGGTGCGGGAGGGTCCCTCCGTTGGTGTCGCACAGCACCACGATCTCGGCCCCCGACGTCGCAGCCGCCTCGATCACGGCCAGGGCGTAGGCCTTGTCGGTGGCAAAGCCGTCGAAGAAGTGCTCGGCATCGAAGAAGACTCGCATTCCCTGAGAGCGGAGCCACGCGACCGAGTCGGACACCATCGCCAGGTTCTCGTCGAGCGTCGTGCGCAGCGCCTCCTCGACGTGCATCGTCCACGACTTCCCGAAGATGCACGCCACGGAGGTGCCCGCCTCGACCAGCGCGGCAAGCTGCCGGTCGTCGCCCGGTTGGACCTTGGGCCGCCTGGTCATGCCGAAGGCGGTCAGCGTGGTCCGCTCGAGCGGCATGTGGCGCGCGCGAGCGAACAGCTCGGCGTCCTTGGGGTTCGACCCGGGCCATCCCCCCTCCACGTAGGCCACGCCGAACTGGTCGAGGCGCGACAGCACCTGGAGCTTGTCCTCGACCGAGAGGCTGATCCCGGCGGTCTGGCTACCGTCCCGCAGGGTCGTGTCGTACAGGTCGACTCGTCCCATTCCGTCCTCCTCGCGGGGCACTAAGCGACTGCCTCGGCGATGAGATCCCCGATTTGCCTGGTGGTGAGCTCGGACCCGGCCACCTTTCCGGCGACCGCCCCCACCGCCCGCTCCACGCGCTCCGCCGCCGCCGCCTCGCCGACGTGGGCGAGCAGCAGGCCCGCCGAGATCACCGCGCCGATCGGGTTGGCGCGCCCCGTCCCGGCAATGTCGGGGGCCGAGCCGTGCACCGGCTCGAAGACCGATACCTTGCCCGGGTGGACGTTGCCGCTGCCGACGAAGCCGATCCCGCCCACGAGGGCGGCGGTGAGGTCGGAGAGGATGTCGCCGAAGAGGTTGTCGGTGACGACCACCTGGAACCGGCGTGGCTGTGCCGCCAGCAGCAGGGCGGCGGCATCGACGTGCTGGTAGGCGGTGCCCACCTGCGGGTACTCCTCCGCCACCTCTTCGAAGACGCGCTGGTAGAGTCCTCCGGCGCGCTTCAGGACGTTGGTCTTGTGGACCAGGGTGAGGCTGCGGGCCCGGGCCGCCGCCAGCTCGAAGGCGTGCCGCACGATGCGCTCCACCGCCGCCGGCGTGTTGTAGGAGATCTCGAGGACGGCGTCGCCGGGGCCCGCGGACAGCTCGTCGATCCCGCGCTTGTAGAGGCCCTCGGTGTTCTCGCGCACGATCACGAGGTCGAGGTCCTCTGGGGTGACGTCGGCAAGGCAGCTCGGCACGCCGTCGTACAGCCGGGCGGGGCGGAGGTTGACGAAGAGGTCCAGCTCCTGGCGAAGGCGCAGGAGCAGGCCTCCCTCGAGCACGCCGGGCGGGACCCTCGGGTCGCCGACCGCTCCGAGCAGGATGGCATCGTGCTGCGACAGCTCGTCGAGCGAGCTGTCCGGGAGAACCTCGCCCGTGGCGAGGAAGCGGTCGGAGCCGAGGTCGAATGGGGTGAGGTCGAGCCCGAATCCCTCCGCCCGGGCGGCGGCATCGACGACTCGGAGGGCCTCGGCGACGACCTCCGGCCCGATCCCGTCACCCGGGATTACCGCGATCCGATGGCGCCGCACCGGGCTGCCTCTGCCCCACGCCTTCCTGGGGAGCGGAGCGAGCTGTCAGTCATTCGCCAGGTCAGCCTCCTTCGGGCCGGTCGCCGGCTGGACCGCCATCTCCGTCGAGCCCCCGGTCAGCTTCTCCCGCAGGTAGGGGACGAGCCCGCCGGCCTCGATGAGCTCGCGCATGAACGGCGGGAACGGGATGGCGGAGGCGACGCGGTCCTTCGTCGCATTCGTTACCAGCCCCTCGGCGAGGTCGACGTCGACCTCGTCGCCCTCCTCGGTGACCTCGACGATCTCCGGGCACTCCACGATCGGCAGCCCCACGTTGATCGCATTGCGGTAGAAGATCCGAGCGAAGCTCGAGGCGACCACACACGCCACACCCGCAGCCTTGATGCTGATGGGGGCGTGCTCGCGCGACGAGCCCGAGCCGAAGTTTTGACCGGCGACGATGACGTCTCCGTTCTGGATGCGGTCGACGAAGGTGGGGTCGAGGTCCTCCATGCAGTGCTTTGCGAGCTCGGCGGGGTCGGTGGTCGTGAGGTAGCGCGCCGGGATGATGACGTCGGTGTCGACGTTGGCGCCGAACCGGTGGGCGCGCCCGTGGATCGACGCAAGGCTCATGCCATCAACCCCAGCGCGTCGGGATGCGAGATGAATCCCTTGACGGCAGTCGCCGCGGCCACCGCCGGGTTTGCCAGCCACACGTCCGCGTCACGGTGGCCCATCCGCCCGCGGTAGTTCCGGTTGCTGGTCGAAAGGCATCGCTCGCCCGGCCCGAGGACCCCCATGTACCCGCCGAGACACGGGCCGCAGGTCGCCGCCGAGACCGCCGCGCCGGCGTCCGAGAACACCTGGATCAGCCCCTCCCTGAGGGCCTGCTTGTAGAGATCCTGGGTGGCGGGGATGACGATCAGCCGGATCCGGCGGTGGACCTTGCGCCCGTCGAGCAACTCGGCGGCGATCCGCAGATCCTCCATCCGGGCGTTCGTGCAGCTCCCGATGAACACCTGGTCGACCTCCTGCCCCTCGACCTCCGAGACGGGTACCGACAGCGAGGGGAGCGCCGGCTGGGCCACCATCGGCTCGAGCGCCCCGACGTCGACCTCGAGCATCGAGGCGTAGCGGGCGTCGGGATCCGAGGCCTCGGCGTGGAAGGCGCGCACCCGCCCGGTGACCTCCTGGCGCCTGCGCACGTACTCGAGGGTCACCTCGTCGGGCGGCACGATGCCCGACTTCGCCCCCGCCTCGATGGCCATGTTCGTGAGCGTGAGGCGGCTCTCCATCGACAGCTGGGGGATGGTGTCGCCGGTGTGCTCCATCGCCATGTAGAGCGCGCCGTCGTCACCGATCTCCGAGATCACCTTCAAGATCAGGTCTTTCCCGACCACCCAGCGGTTCGGCTTGCCCGAGTAGACGATGCGCAGCGTCTCGGGGACCCGCAGCCAGATCTGCCCGGTGGCGAGTACCCCGGCGAGGTCGGTCGAGCCGACCCCGGTCGAGAAGCAGCCCACCGCCCCGTACGTGCAGGAGTGCGAGTCGGCGCCGATCACGACGTCCCCGGGGGCGACGAGGGCCTCCTCGGGGAGGAGGATGTGCTCGATCCCGGACCGGCCGATCTCGAAGTAGTGGGTGATGTCCTGGTCGAGGGCGAACTCGCGCATGCGCATCGAGAGTGAGGCCGAGGCGATGTCCTTGGCAGGGACGAAGTGCGACGGGACGAGGGCGACCTTCTCCTTGTCCCACACTCGCTCCACGCCGATCTTGTGGAAGGCGTCGACCGCGAGCGGCGCGGTGATGTCGTTGGCCATGGCCAGGTCGACGTTTGCCATGATCAACTCGCCCGGCTCGACACTGGTCGATCCCGACGCTCTCGCCAGGATCTTCTCCGTGATCGTCATGCCCATCGGTCGCCCCCTGTCGAAGTCGCTCCTGCCGCCGCCCGCTCGGGGCCGAGCGCTCTTCCTGCATTCACCGCCATATGCGGCGCTCTCTGCAAGAAGAAGCCTGGTCCACAGTACTCGGCGCTCATGGCGCCTGGATCCGGCGCAGGGCCGGCCGGAGCGTGACCGCCTTGTTGACCGCGTTGAGGTAGGCACGGGCGGAGGCCTCGACGACGTCGGTCGAGATGCCGCGTCCCGTGTACCGCTGCCCGTTGACCTCGACCTGCACGGTGACCTCGCCGACGGCATCGGTGCCGGCGGTGACCGCACCGACGTTGAACGAGACGAGGCGGGCGTCGAGGCCCACCGCGCGCTGGATCGCGCCGCACGCTGCGTCGATCATTCCGTCCCCGAGGGCGGACTCCTCGTAGACGTTGCCGTTCGAGCGGACGCGGACGGTGGCGGTCGGGGAGAGGTGCGTCCCACCGGCCACCTGGATCGACTCGAGCGAGTAGACGTCCTCGGCGGTGGCGAGCTCCTCGGTGACGATCGCGATCAGATCCATGTCGGTCATCTGCATCTTGCGGTCGACCATCTCGCGAAAGCGCGCCCATGCCCGCTCGAGGTCCTGCCCGGCCAGCTCCAGCCCGAGGTCGGCCAGCGTCTTGGCAAAGGCGTGGCGCCCGGAGTGCTTCCCGAGCACGATCCGGTTCGACTCCCACCCCACCGAGGTGGCGTCCATAATCTCGTAGGTGGTGCGCTCGAGGAGCACGCCGTGCTGGTGGATGCCTGCCTCGTGCGCGAACGCGTTGGCGCCGACGATCGCCTTGTTCGGCTGCACCTGATAGCCCGTGATCATCGAGATGAGCCGCGAGGTCGGAACGATCTGCCTGGTGTCGATCTCGGTGGTGACGCCCAGCGTCGATCCGCGGGTGTGGATCGACATCACGACCTCCTCGACCGAGCAGTTCCCGGCTCGCTCGCCGATCCCGTTGATGGCGCCCTCGACCTGCCGAGCCCCCGCCGCGACGCCGGCGAGGGCGTTGGCAACCGCCAGGCCGAGGTCGTTGTGGGTGTGGGTCGACCAGACGACGGAGTCAGCCCCCTCGACGTTGGTGATGAGGAAGCGGAGCAGGTCGCCGAACTCCTGCGGGAGCGCGTAGCCGACCGTGTCGGGAACGTTGCAGGTCGCCGCGCCGGCCTTGATCGCCGCGGCGTAGACCTGAGCGACGAAGTCGGGGTCGGATCGGGTGGCATCCTCGGCGGAGAACTCGACGTCCGGCGTATACGAACGGGCACGTTCGACGCCGCGAACCGCCGCGGCGAGCACCTGGTCGGGCGACATCCGCAGCTTCTTCTCCATGTGGATCGGGGAGGTGGCGATGAACACGTGGATGCGGGCCCGCTCGGCCTCGTGAACCGACTCCCACGCCCGGTCGATGTCGCGGTCGTTCATCCGGGCAAGTGCGCAGATCGACGGCCCCTTGACCGTGGTCGCCACCGCCCGCACCGCCTGGAACTCCGCCTCGGAGTTGATCGGGAACCCCGCCTCGACCACGTGAACGCCCAGGGCGGCGAGTTGGGTCGCGATCTCCACCTTCTCCTTGGCGGACAGATTGATCCCCGGGGATTGCTCCCCGTCACGCAGCGTCGTGTCGAAGATCCGTACCACGTCGGACATTGGTTGCTCCTCGCTCTCATCGCAGCCCCTGGATAAGACAAACGGCCCGGGTCCTTGCGGCCCCGGACCGCCTCCTTACGGCAGCGGCCGGGGCCCTCAAAGGATGAGGCCGAGGAGGCAGCGGCGCAGGATTGCCACGATTACCGACCCTCCAACCAGGGCATCATCCCACGCAGCTCACCACCGACGTGCTCGATGAGGTGCTCCTTGGCCTGGTTGCGAAGCTGGTTGAACCGGACCGATCCCGACTCGGCCTCCTCGATCCACTCCGCGGCGAACTCGCCGTTGCGCACGTCCTCGAGGACGTCGAACATCGCCCGATGGACCTCCTCGCCGATCACCTTGTCGCCACGGGTCAGGTCGCCGAACTCCGCGGTGTCGGAGATGGAATGGCGCATCTTTGCCAGCCCACCCTCGTAGATCAGATCCACGATGAGCTTCATCTCGTGCACGCACTCGAAGTAGGCGATCTCGGGCTGGTAGCCGGCCATGACGAGCGTGTCGAACCCCGCCGACATCAGGCGGGTGAGCCCACCGCACAGCACCGCCTGCTCGCCGAAGAGGTCGGTCTCGGTCTCCTCGGCGAACGTGGTCTCGATGAGCCCGGCACGGGTGGCCCCGATGCCCTGGGCATAGGCGATGGCGGTCTGCAGCGCCTGACCGCTGGCGTCCCGCTGCACCGCGACCAGCGCCGGCACGCCGATGCCCTCGGTGTAGGTTCGGCGCACGAGGTGGCCCGGGCCCTTGGGGGCGACCATGAACACGTCCACCGCCCCGGCTGGCTCGATGCGATTGAAGTGGATGTTGAAGCCGTGCGCCACCGCAAAGGCGTTCCCGTCGGCGAGGTTCGGCTCGATCGCCTCGTCGTAGGCGGCCTTCGCGTGCTGGTCGGGGAGGAGGCACATCACGACCTCCGCCTCGGCCGTCGCCTTCGAGGTCTCGAGCACACGCAGGCCCGCCGCCTCGGCACGTTCCCAGGACGGTGAGCCGTCACGGAGCCCAACCCGCACGTCGTATCCCGAATCCTTGAGGTTGAGCGCGTGGGCGTGGCCCTGCGACCCGTACCCCAGCACTGCGATGGGACGGTCCTTCAGGACCGAGGCGTCGGCGTCCTTGTCGTAGTAGATGGTGGCCATGTCCTGATCTCCCCTGTTCCCCCCTCAACCGGCGGCGCGCAGCACCCGGTCGCGGATGCCCCGATCGCCCCGTGATAATGCGATGCGGCCGGTCTTCACCAGCTCGATGATGCCGTACTCGGCCACCAGATCCTCGAATGCGTGCAGCTTCGCGGGAGGGCCGAGGACCTCCGCCGTCATCGAGTCGCGGGTGACGTCGACGATCTTCGCCCGGAAGACCTCGACCAGCTCGATGATCTGAGCCCTCGTCTCGGACTTTGCCCGGACCTTGATCAGCATGAGCTCGCGCACCACGGACTGCGAGGAGTCGAGCTCGATCACCTTCAGCACGTTGATCAGCTTGTACACCTGCTTGATCACCTGCTCGAGCGGCTTCTCCGGCAGGTCGACCACGATGGTCATCCGGGAGATGTCCGCGTCCTCCGTCGTTCCGACGGCGAGCGAGTGGATGTTGTAGCCGCGCCGGGCGAAGAGTCCCGACACCCGGGACAGCACGCCGGGGCGGTTCTCGACGAGCACCGAGATGGTGTGCTTCACGTCAGTCCTCCTCGGGGGGCGTGGGGTCGTACAGGGTGTCGCCGTGCTGCTCGTGCGCTCCGGGCTGCTCGAACTCGGGTCCAAGGATGATGTCGTCGTTCGATGTCCCCGCCGGCACCATCGGGTAGCAGTTCTCGAAGGGGTCGACCCGGAAGTCGATCACCACCGGCCGGTCGTCGATGCCCCGCGCCTTCTCGATCACCGCGTCGACCTCGTCGGGAGACTCGGCGCGAAGGCCGACGCATCCGTAGGCCTCGGCGAGCTTCACGTAGTCGGGGATGTCCCGGCCGAAGTGCACCTCGGAGTAGCGCTCCTGGTAGAAGAGCTCCTGCCACTGGCGGACCATCCCGAGGTAGGCGTTGTTGATGATTGCCATCTTCACGGGGATCTTCTCGACCGCCATGGTGGCGAGCTCCTGGCAGGTCATCTGGAAGCAGCCGTCGCCGTCGATGGCCCAGACCTCGGCATCGGGTCTCGCCACCTTGGCCCCCATCGCCGCCGGCACCGCGAATCCCATGGCGCCGAGGCCGCCGGAGTTGACCCAGCTGTTGGGGCGGCGGAACGAGATGTACTGCGACGCCCACATCTGGTGCTGGCCGACACCGGCCACGTAGATCCCCTCGCCCTCGGTGAGCTTGCCGATGCGCTCGATGGCGTACTGCGGCTTGATCGGCCCGTCGGACTGCTGGGTGTATCGGTAGGGGTAGCGGCGGCGCCACTCGTCGAGCCGGGCGGTCCACGCCGAGTAGTCCGGCATCTTCCCGCCCTCGGCGATCTCGCGCTCGATCGCGACGATGAGGTCCTCGATCACCAGCAGCGCGTCCCCGACGATCGGGATGTCGGCGTGACGGTTCTTGCCGATCTCCGCAGGGTCGATGTCGGCATGGATCACCTTCGCCCCCGGGGCGAAGGAGGACAGCTTGCCGGTGACCCGGTCGTCGAAGCGGGGGCCGAGCGCGATCAGCAGGTCGGCCTTCTGCATCGAGGTGACCGCGGTGTAGTTGCCGTGCATGCCGGGCATGCCGAGGCACAGACGATGGTCGTCGGCGATGGCGCCGCGGGCCATCAGCGTGGTGGTGACGTGGATGCCGGTCAGCTCGGCCAGCCGGCGCAGCGCGTCGCCCCCGCCGGCCTTGATGATCCCGCCTCCGGCGTAGATCACCGGGCGCTCGCTGTCGAGGATCATCTTCGCCGCGGCGTCGATCTGGCGGCGGTTTGGCTTCGTCACCGGCTGGTAGCCGGGCAGCGCGACCTGCCCGGGGGCGTGGTAGTCGAGCGGTGCGAGCAGCACGTCCTTCGGGATGTCGACCAAGACCGGCCCGGGACGGCCCGTGGAGGCGATGTGGAACGCCTCGGCGATCACGGACGGGATGTGCTCGGGCTCCTTCACCAGCCAGTTGTGCTTCGTCACCGGCATGGTAATGCCGGTGGCATCGGTTTCCTGGAAGGCGTCGCCCCCGATTGCCGCCCGGGGTACCTGGCCGGTGATGGCCACCACGGGGACCGAGTCCATGAACGACGAGGCCAGCCCCGTGACGAGGTTGGTCACCCCGGGCCCCGAGGTCGCCATGCACACGCCCACCCGGCCGGAGGCCTGGGCGTACCCGTCGGCGGCGTGCGCCGCGCCCTGCTCGTGACGGGTGAGGATGTGACGGACGGACGACTCGAGCAGCGGGTCGTAGGCGGGAAGGATCGCCCCGCCCGGAATGCCGAAGACGTGCTCGACGCCCATTTCTTCCAGCGCCCGGAACAGGGCCTGAGCGCCCGTGATCTGCTTGCCTCGAGTCAACGCACCCTCCGCACCTGGTAGTAGTTCGACATTGCCCAGCACGCGTCGGCGAACCGGAACGAGCTGTCGTCGCGAAAGAACGACGTCGGCTCGCCGTGCGGCTCGAAGATCTGCCCCAGGTCTTCCTGCGGCTCGTCGAACCAGCGGGCGAACCGCCTGCGCAGCGCGGGATCCTGGAAGTCCAGCTCCACCATCCCGGGCGCCAGCCACGTCGCCCTGCCGACCACGAAGTGGTCGCTGGCGAACTCGAACTGCACGACCTCGGACTTGTTCGTCGCCATCCTTGCTCCTCCCTCCCATCCCCGGAGTTGGCGGCTCCGAAGCGACTCCCTGGCTGCGGCTGGTGGTGGTGATCTGGCCCCTTGCAACAAAAAACCTCTCGATATCGAGAGGTCTGTAGCGCACGCCCGGTGGGCCGGACGCGCGCTACCGCAGTACGAGAATGAGAATCAGGTTCCTCGAGGCGCCTCCGCCGTACTGCGGCATGCCGTCACTCCTCCACCAAGCCGATTGTCTATATTGCTTGACAATTATTGGAGTGTCAACCCAAGCCGACAGACTTTAATCTACCGGCGGGCAGAGAGACCGGAGGCCTAGCGCAAGGGGGGCCCATGACCACCGATGCGATGAGACCCAGAAGCCGCGACGTCACCGAGGGGCCGAAGCGGGCCCCGGCCCGGGCGATGCTGCGCGCGGTCGGGATGCGCGACGAGGACTTCGCCAAGCCCATCGTGGCGGTGGCCTCCTCCTGGAACGAGGTGACGCCGTGCAACCTGCATCTCGACAAGCTGGCCGACCGGGCGAAGGCCGGGGTGCGCGAGGCCGGCGCCTACCCGATCGAGTTCACGACGATCGCGGTCTCCGACGGGGTGTCGATGGGGACCGAGGGGATGCGGGCCTCGCTGATCTCCCGCGAGGCCATCGCCGACTCGGTCGAGCTCATGGTGCACGCGGAGCGCTTCGACGGCGTGGTCACGATCGCGGGATGCGACAAGAGCCTTCCCGGCATGGTGATGGCGGCCCTGCGCCTCGATCTCCCGACCGTCTTCCTCTACGGCGGCACGATCATGCCCGGGCGCTTCCGCGACCGCGACGTGACGATCCAGGATGTCTTCGAGGCCGTCGGCGCACACGCCGCGGGCCGGATGAGCGACGCCGAGCTGCACGAGCTCGAGTCGTCGGCGTGCCCGGGTGCGGGGTCCTGCGCCGGCCACTACACCGCCAACACCATGGCGACGGCCGTCGAGGCGATGGGCCTGTCGCTGCCCGGCAGCGCGTCCCCGCCGGCGATCTCCGAGCGGCGTGCCGAGTATGCCTTCGAATCGGGGATGGCGGTGGTGGAGCAGCTCCGATCGGGGCTGCGGCCTCGCGAGGTCGTCACTCGCAAGGCGCTCGAGAACGCGATCACGGTGGTGATGGCGACCGGCGGTTCGACGAACGCGGTGCTCCACCTGCTCGCGATCGCGCACGAGGCCGGGGTGGCGCTCGACCTCGACGACTTCGACCGCATCGCGCGCCGCACGCCCCACATCGCCGATCTCCGCCCGGCGGGACGGTTCGTGATGGTGGACCTCGACCGCGCTGGCGGCGTTCCCGTCGTGCTGCGCGAGCTCCTCGAAGCCGGCCTGCTGCACGGCGATGCCGTGGCGGTCAACGGGAAGACGCTCGGCGAGAACGTCGCCTCGGCTCCCGACCCCGACGGCGACGTGGTGCGGCCGCTCTCGAAGCCGATCCACTCCACCGGCGGGATCGTCGTCCTGAAGGGGTCGCTCGCTCCGGAGGGTTCGGTCTGCAAGGCAGTCGGGATGGAGGGCACGACCTTCCGCGGCCGGGCGCGGGTCTTCGACTCCGAGGACGACGCCTTCGCAGCGGTGACCGGCGGATCGATCTCGAGGGGCGACGTCGTCGTGATCCGCTACGAGGGACCCAAGGGGGGGCCGGGGATGCGGGAGATGCTCGCAGTCACCGGCGCGATCTTCGGCGGCGGGCATGGCCAGGACGTCGCACTCGTCACCGACGGCCGGTTCTCCGGGGCGACCCATGGGTTCTCGGTCGGCCACGTGGCGCCGGAGGCCGCCGACGGGGGCCCGATCGCTCTCGTGCGGGAGGGCGACGAGATCGTGCTCGATGCTCCCAACCGGCGTCTGGACCTGATGGTCTCCGCCGACGAGCTCGACCGGCGCAGGGCGGCCTGGAAGCCGCACCCGCCCCGCTACCGAACCGGCGCGCTCGAGAAGTACGCCCGCACGGTGTCGACGTCGGCCCGAGGTGCCGTCACGTCGCGGGGGCCGGGCGAGGCCTGAGGCCGCTCCCCGGCGCTCTCGCGTGGCCGCCCGCCCGATCCGCACCAACCGCAGCCCGCTGCCGGCCGCGATCGGCAGGCGTGACCGTCCTCCGCTGACCCCGGCGACGCTTCGTCCTCGCGCCGCGGGGTTCCGGACGCTCGAAGCCGCGGTGAGGCGCCCCGGCCCTGCCACCCCCCGGATCGTCTCCTCGGCGCACGGACCGCTCCGGCACCTGCTGCTGTGCTACCCGCGGTACGCGGACGGCGAGCTCTCGCTGCGTCCGGCCTACGCCGACCTGCTGCGCAAGCTCCCCGCCTCGTCGAGGTTCACGATCGTGTCGCATCCCGATGTGATCGACGACCTTCAGGCTCTGGTCGACGAGGCGGGGGCCGGTGGGCGTACCGACATCGTCGAGGCGCCCGACTTCCTCGAGTTCCTGGTGTGGGCCGAAGACCCGTACGTCGCCGTGCACGACGTCGACGCCGACCCTCCGGTGGTCTACCTGGTCGAGCCCTTCACCTTCCGCCGCTCCGGCGACGCGGTTCTGGCCGACCTGGTCGCCGACGCAGGTGCCGTCCAGTCGTTCCAGTCGCCGCTCTACTTCCAGGGAGGAAACGTCCTCGTGGGCGATGACTTCGTGCTGATCGGGGCGGACTACCCGGCGCTCAGCCTCGAGCTGGCGCAGAGCGGCAGCCCTCCGTTCAGCATTCCCCCCGAAGCCGACCCGGCCGACTTCGTGCGCGGCCTCTACCGGGCCACCTTCGACCCACGGCGCGAGGTGGCGTACGTCGGGACGACGAGACCCGTGCCCCAGGAGGAGCGCCGGAGCGTGACGATCGACGGCCAGCGATGGACCGAGGAGGTCTATGTGGGGACCGGGGCGGCCCAGCCGATCTTCCACATCGACATGTTCGTGACCCTCGCCGGCCGGGGACCGTCGGGCCGCTATCGACTCATCGTCGGCTCGCCCCAGGCTGCGGATGAGATCCTCCGGCGGGGAACCGTGCGCCACTCGATGCCTGAGATCTTCGACGACGTGGCGCGGCGGCTCCGACGAGGAGGGTTCGAGGTCATCCGCAACCCGATGCCGCTCACCTACGTCGACGACACCGAGACCCGGGTTCGGACCTGGTACTTCGCCACCGCGAACAACTGCCTCGTGCAGATCGACGACGATGCCGGCAGCGCGGTGTGGCTTCCCACCTATGGGCACGGCGACTGGGAGGACCTCGCCCCGATCGACGCCGCCAACCGGATGCTCTGGGAGCGGCTCGGCTTCACGGTGACCGAGCTCGCCGACTTCCACCCTTTCGCGCAGCGCCTGGGGGCGGTGCACTGCATCAAGAAGTACCTCGAGCGGTAGCCCGCGAAGGTCGTCGCTCCACTGCTTCAGGACGCCCGGTGATCCTCGGCCGCCGCGGCGCCGGGCTCGCGGGTCAGAACGCCAGGACCTTGTCGGCGTCCTCCATCAGCTTGGCCACCTCCGGAGGCGTCGCCCAGGTCGCGTTGAACGCCGCCGCCAGGTCGTCGGTCGCCCCACGGGCAACCGCGCACGCCTTTCATATGTAGATCGTGGTGCGCTCCTGCGCCTTCTTGAGGAGGTCGCGCATCGGAGGAACGCCCACTCCCTCGACGTTCTCGTAGGCGTTGTCGATGAACAGATCCGCGGCGTCGCCGCCGAAGACCAGCGTCGTGTCGTGCCCCACCTCCACCGATCCGTTGACGGCGAGATGGATCGGCACCGAGGCGCCGGTCGGGTTGGAGCTGCCCGTGGAGACGAAGTAGACGAACTTCATCGCGACCTCCCTTGTCGAACAGACTCGGTGATTCTCTCACGGGCTCTTCTCGCGTCCAGCGCCAGGACGGCGCTCGTTCATGAAGAGCCCTGTCTTCTTGCCGTCCAGCGCCGTATACGGCGCTCCTTACGTGCGGATGTCCTCTTGACGCGTCCCGGCGCCACCGTCTCAGCGGGGCGTGGCCGAGCGCGGTCAGGCCCCCCGGCTTCCAGACCATTGAGCAGGGTGATGATGGCAAGGAGCGTGGCGCAGAGCGTCCCGCCGATCCTCACCTTCCGCACCAGCTTCGAGATCTCGGGAGTGGGCGGTGCGGGCTTCCCCGTCGAGGACGGGGTCGTCAGCTTCGCCAGCCGGCCCACCGACGGAAGGGTTACCAATTGGGCGTCGACCACTGTCACCAGGAAGAGCACGATCGGTGCGAGCAGCCCCTCGTTCGCGAAGAGATCCCAGTCGCCCATGACGATCAGCACGATGCCGAGCGCGAACGTCGTGAGCGCGAGCGGGGTCACCGCACGGGGCCCCAGCGCGTAGGAGAGCCGGAGCGCGAAGTTGAGATGCGCCGGCTCCTTCTCGCCGAACACGCCGATGAAGGGAGCGCGAGCATGGCGGTGCCGAAGGCCAGCATCGCGGCCAGGACGTGCAGGAACACGAAGAGCACGTACAGGGTCACGACGGGCCTCCGTGTGCTGCGGCTCATGGTTCTCCTCGAGGGACAGGAGCGAGAGCGCGTAGCGCCAGGCGCCGTCACGTCCTCGGCGGACGACGTTGATGCCCCGCCGCCCGACGACGAGCGCCATGCCGCGTCGCTGGAGCACGCGTCCGGGATCGGCAGCGTAGGTGCGCTCACGGCCCCACATGGCTGTTGCGAAACGGGGCGATCTCGTCGCCGCCTCGTGGCTCGCATGGTCCATCGGTTGCGGAGAGCACCGCCCCCTCCTCGAACAGGTGGGCGAGCGCCCGGGCATCGCGGATGATGAAGGCGTCCTCCAAGAGTTCTTCGAGCTCCTCGCCGGGCTGTGGATGTCATGAACCGCGACGTAGGGCCAACCGGGGCACCTGTCTCTCCCAGAAACGTGGTATCTGGCCCGGCCGAGAAGGCGGCGTCGCATCAAGCTATGGCTTGGGATGTAAAGGAGCGTGCGAAGGACGGAATCGAACGACTGGCGCGCCAGGGGCTCGATCTCGTGACGTTCTGGGCGAGGCGACCGTCGCCCTCGCCAGGGCCATTCCTCATTACCGCACGCCCTGTTGGTTCAACCTCGATCCTGCGTCACTGCTGGTTACCAGCCACTTCGACGAGGGGCTCCCGCAGATCCCCAAGGAATGGCTCGCGCCGGAGTATTGCGAGGACGACTTCCACGATCTCGCTTCGGTCGCCCGGTCCGCGGACGCTGCACGAGGCCACCGGCGGCGGCCTCAGCCGCAGCCCGAGATGGAACGCATTCATCCATCCATACGGCGGCGAGCAGGAGCTGCTCGTGGCCTGCGAACCCACTCCGGCCTGGGGCATGCTGCCTCTACCGCGAGCCGGGCCAGCCCGAGTTCGACCGGGGCGAGACGGACTTCCTCAAGGCCGACTCCTGGTATCTGGCGGAGGGTGCTCGCCGCGCGCTGCTCCTGGGGGAGGCGACGGACCCGGAGGGGCCGGATGCTCCGGGCCTGGTGGTCCTGGGAGAGGACTGGAGTGTGGTTTCGGTCACGCCGGGCACCGACCGTTGGCTCTCGGAGCCCGCGGGCGACCGGGTGGATCCGGGCAAACTACCCCCCGGTGCTCGCCGTCGCCGGCCGCGCGCTTCGAACGGCGGAGCACCCGGACGCACCGGGTGAGGTTGCGTTCGCACGGGTGCTTTCGCCGGCCGGTCGTTGGATGGCCCTCCACGGCGCCTCACTCGTCGCCGACGGCCTCCGGCGGGTGGCGGTGATCATCGAGCCTGGCCCCCCGGCTCGCATCCCGCCCCCGCTGATGTCCGCCTCCCAGTTGACGGAGCGCGAACGCGACACCACCCGTCTGGTGCTACGCGCTGACTCCACCGCGCAGATCGCCGAGACCCTCTTCGTGTCGCCCCTCACCGTGCAGCACCACCTCAAGAGCATTTTCGAGAAGACGGGCGTCCGGAGCCGGAGGGAGCTCGTGGGGAAGGTGTTCTTCGCCCACTACGAGCCGCGGGTTCGCGACAACGAGCAGCGCCATCGATGGCAAGCCCGTACGGGGCGGTCTATTCGATGGCAACCCCCGCGGTCGCGCCGACCCGTGATGGCTGGTGCGGGGGGTGCCTGGCTACAACAGCCAAGGGTCAGGGCCGGAAGTCTTCTCTCATCAAGTCCATGAGCAGCCCGTCGTGCCAGGTACCGTCGGGTCCGCGCTCGTATTTGCGCATGATCCCCACCCGCCGGAAGCCGACCCGCTCGTAGGCGCGGATCGCGACCTCGTTGTCGACTGCGGGGTCGATGGTCAGCCGATGATGACCCCGTTCTTCGAAGAGGTAGCGGGCGAGCACGCGGATGGCCTCGGAGCCGAGCCTCTGCCCCTGATGGGACTGGGCGAGGAAGATGTCGATCCCGGCGCGTCGGTACATCGGATCCTCCTCCTCGGCGAACAGGATCCCGCCGGCGACCTCCCCGCCGACCTCGACGACGAGGGCGTCCTCCACCCCGAGGAACTCTTCCCGGACCTCGTCGTCGGATGCGCTGCCCCACCATGTCAGGACTCCCGGTTCCCGACGGATCTCGATGAGGCGCTCGAGGTCGTCGGGCCGGGCGGGCCGCAACAGCACTCGCGCCCCTCGGAGGATCACGAGGGGAGGGTACTTTCTGCGCTGGCTGCGGGTGGCGAAGGAGCTCGAGCAGGTGCTTTCGCGAGTGATGCCTGGGGTGCACCAGCTGCTCCGGCCGGAGCCCATGCAGGAGGCGCTTTGGCGAGCATCAATCGCAGGGAGCGCCGGCCGCGGGAGAGATCGAGGCTCGGGTCGGCGAGGCATACGAGCAGGTGCTCGGGCTCGGCATTGTCCTGCGGAGGAGGGTCATCCCCTGGACGATCCGTTCGCACATCGGGCGACGGCGAGCGTGTTCGGAGTTCGGCCATTGCGGGACCACGCGAGCACGATCGGATTTGCGCACGAAAAGGGCCTCTGCGGAGGATCCTCCCCCACTATCATCGGAGACCATGCGGCGGGGTTCCTCGACGATCGTCTCGCTCGTCGGCGATCCGGGCCGGGCCGCTCTCGACGCACTCGTCCGCGCTGCGAACGTCAGCCTGATCCCACGGGCTGCCGCGGGCTTGGAGGCAGCCGCCACGGCCCTAGACGAAGCGTCGCGTCGGCTCTCCCCCTACGTCGTGCTCGTCGCCGACCCGCTCGACGACCTCGCTCACGAGTGGCGGCTGATGTGGGACCTGCAGGGGCCGGGCGGCCACTTCGAGATGCGGGCCGGCGAGGTGCTGGCGTGGAGGTCGGGACGCTTCGAGCTCCCCGACTACTACCTCGTGCACACGGAGGACCACCGCGAGGTGGCGGCACCGCATCCGCACGACCTGCATCTCGGAGTCCTGCGACGGCAGCGTTCTGCTCGTGTCGTTCCGGTCGTTGCGGTGCCGGGCGACGAGGCCGGGGCCGCCCTCCTCAAGGCGCTGGCCTCGCTACTTCAGGCTCCCTGGTGGCCGCCGCTGGACCGCTTGATCGAGGACGCGCGGGCCTTTTTCCCGGGAGGGGCTATCCCCTTAGGTACAGTAGACTCAAGATCTTGTGGTTGCTCCCCTCGGTTCCGCACCCTCGCCCAAGCATTGACTACCCGGGGACCTGGCACGAGTTCCTTGCCTGGTTCCCCGACGACGCTGCGTGCCGGTCTTACCTGCTGCGGCTGCGATGGCCCAAGGGGTTCGTCTGCCCA
>JBOGWP010000007.1:0-18659 GCA_050693875.1 Actinomycetota bacterium | reverse complement strand
ACCTTGTCCTTGTAGTGGCGACGGGTCGTCACCACATGGACGGCCCGACCCCGAGTTGCCATAAGGGGATCATGTCAGACCCGCAACTCATATTCAAGCATTTAGTGACTACACTCTGTGGTCCTTCAGCTCCTGTACGTGCTCGTCACAAGCTGGATTGGTCGAAATCGGCGACGTAACTTCGGCCTAGTTTCTGAACGCGGGGTGGTCCCTAGTTTCTGAACGCGGGGTGGTCCCTAGTTTCTGAACGAAACGGCCCGCAAGTGGTCCCTTGCTTGTGAACGACGACAAAGCCGCGGCCGCGATCATATACAGAGGATCTCTGCATCCGGGTCTCCACGGCGAAGAAGCCGTGGCCCAATTGAAGCCCCGCTCTTCCTCGGGTTGACATGACCGCGCCCCGCTCCAATTGAAGCCAAGCGAGCGGTTCGCTTGAGCCCTGAAACCTTCCATGGCGACAAGGTGTGGCCGTAACTTAAAGCTAGCCTCCGGCCGTCCAAGCTCGTGTCGCCTGGCAGGACGGGCACCAGTACGTCAGGCGTGCCTTGGGGGGTGGTCCCTGGCGCGCGACCTCGATCGCCGTGCCGCACCGAAGGCACGCCCCCCGTTGGCGCTCGAAGACCCAGTGCCGCTCCCCCTTCGTGTCGCCGGTCGTGGCCTGCGTCCAGTGCCGGGTGTTGAGCTGGAGCAGCCTCCTGGCCAGCTCGACGAGGCCCTCGAGGTCCGCCACCGCGCCCACCGGCGTCCAGGGGTTCACCCCGCGCAGGAACAGCACCTCGTTTCGGTAGAGGTTGCCGATCCCGGCGAGGTTTCGCTGATCGAGCAGCGCCTCTCCAATCGGGCGCTCCGGGCGTAGGAGGAGCCGTCGCACGGCCTCGTGCGGGTCCCAGAGCTCGGAGAGTAGATCGGGGCCGAGATGCCCGACGACGTTGTCCTCCGAAGAAGTTCGCACGAGCTCGAGCATGGCGAGCCGGAACCCCACCGCCACCCATGGGTCGGTCACGAGCACGGCGCGCACCTGGTGGTCCGGCCCGCGCCACCGCTCGCCGGGCCGGTAGAGGTGCCACGACCCCTCCATGCGGAGATGGCTGCGCAGCGTCCATCCCCCGTCGGTCCGGAGCAGGAGGTGCTTGCCGACCGAGGCCACCTCGCCCACCTCCTGCCCCGAGAGGTCCACGAGCGCAAGGCGCGGCACCCGGAGGTCGCTCGAGCGGATCACCTCGCCGGCCAGGGCGCGGTGCAGGGTTGACGCGGCTCGAAACACCGTGTCGCCCTCAGGCACGCAGCGCGAGCCCCCTCGGCGTCTCGAGGAATCCGGCCGCGGCGAGGGCGGGGCCGATGGGCGTCGCTGCGACCGGCGAGCCGTCGGCGCGCTGGACCACCAGGCGGGGGACGCCGCGCCGGCGGACCGCGGCGGCAAGGGCGCCGGCTGCGGCGGCGAGCACCTCCGGATCGTCGGTGAAGGTCAGCGCGCTGCGCCCTCCCCGCTCCAGGTAGAGCGCCGGTTCGCCGTCGACCAGGACGACGAGCGCCCCCGGCTTGCGACCCGGACGGTGCCCGACATCCGCATCCGGGCGGGCCGGCCAGTCGAGCGCCGCCCCGTACGGGTTGGCGGGGTCCGCGGCGGCGAGCACGAGGGCGGCAGGAGTGCGCGACGGCTCGAGCATCGTGCGCATCCGGTCGACCGCACCGGGCAGGGCGAACTGCCCGGCGCCCAGCCTGTCGACGAAGTAGCCTCGGCGGCAGCGCCCCGCCTCCTCCATCGCCTTCAGCACCGGGTAGACGCCGGCGAACCCGCCGGCAACCCGCTCCGCCATCACCGCCGGGCGGGTCAGCACCCCGTGCCGGACCAGGAGCTGCTCGGCCAGGGCGTGCTGCCGAAGGGTTGCGTTCTCCGAGCGCGGAGGGAGCAGCGACCAGCGTCCTGCAGCCGACGGCGGGCCGGCGGCGCGGGGGAGCGTGACGCGGCGCCGCCCGAGGTGCCCCATGTGGAGGGAAGGGCGAGTGAGGGGCTGCTCAGACGCCGCGGGCCGCAGCCGCGATGCGGATCGCCGGCGCGGCGAGGCGAGCGCGCGCAGCGGCGCGAGGGTGTCGTTGGTGGCCCAGCCCGCCCAGACCAGCTCCCACAGCGCGGCGAGGAGCGCGGCGTCGTCCACGGATCCTGCTCGCTCGGCGATCGCTCGGAAGAACATCGCCCCACCCGCATCGAGGAGGTCGCGGACCTTCACGGCGTCGTCGGAGAGTCCCTCCTCGCGGGGCGCCGGCAGCAGCAGCGGGGCGGCATCGGCAAGGCAGAGCATCACCCAGCCGTCGTCGCTTCCGATCGGTCCCGCCCCGGCCCAGCTCACCTCGCCCGCGGCGCACACCTCGTCGAGCATCGAGGGGAGGTAGCCCTCGATCCGTGACGGCAGCACGAGCGTCTCGAGGGCGCTCGCCGGGATCGCCGCCCCCTGGAGCTGCTCGATCACCCGGATCAGCCCCTCCCGCCCGCGGACGGGGGTTCCGGAGGGGCCGATGCCGTGCCACGCGGGGAGGAACCGGGCCAGTGCCGCCCGTGGGGCGGGCTCGACCTCCTTGCGGATCTTTGCAAGCGATCGCCGGCGCACCAGCCGGAGCACGTCGGCGTCGCACCACTCGATGCCCGAGCCGCCAGGCCGGAACTCGCCCCGCAGCACCCGCCCGGTCGCCTCGAGCCGGCGCAGGGTCTCCTCCACCACCGCGACACCCAGCCCGAGCCTCGCCGCGACCTCGGCGGGCACGAACGGTCCGTGGGTGCGGGCGAACCGGCGCACCAGGTCGCCGATCGGGTCGCGCACCGGCTCGAGGAACGCCTCCGGAACGCCCATCGGAAGCGCAGTCCCGAGGGCGTCGCGGAAACGGGCGGCATCCTCGGCGGCGACCCACCGGCGCTCGCCGGCGATGCGCACCCACAGCGCCCGCCGCTCCGCCTCGAGCTGCTCCGGCCACCCGGGGGCCGCACCGCGCGACGACGCCTCGTCGCCGGTCAGGTCGCCCAGCGAACGCAGCGCGTCGTGGAGGTCGTCGAGGTCGCGGATGCGGCGGCCCTCGGCGAGGCGCTGCACCTCGAGCTCCACCTCGGCGAGCGCGTCGGCATCCACCAGCTCGCGCACCTCGGCCCGCCCCAGGAGCTCGGCCAGCAGCGAGGTGTCGAGCGATAGGGCCTGCGCCCGGCGCTCCGCCAGCGGTGCATCCCCCTCGTACATGAACGCACCGATGTAGCCGAAGAGCAGGGACGCCGCAAACGGCGAGGGCCGCACGGTCTCGACCTCGACCAGGCGCACCGCCCCCGCCCGCAGGTCGGCCATGAGCCGCTCGAGGCCGGGCAGGTCGAAGACGTCCTGGAGGCACTCCCGCACCGCCTCGAGCACGATCGGGAACGAGCCGTACGACGAGGCGACCTGGAGCAGGTTGTGGCTGCGCTGGCGCTGCTGCCACAGCGGTGTGCGGCGGCCGGGCCGGCGCTTCGGGAGCAGCAGGGCGCGGGCGGCGCACTCGCGGAAGCGGCTGGCGAAGAGGGCCGAGCCGCCGAGCGAGGCGGAGACGACGTCGCCGATCTCCTCGGGCTCGAAGACGATCGACGACGCCGACGGGGCCTCGTCGGCCTCGGGCAGGCGGATCACGATGCCGTCGTCGGTGTGCATCGTCTGCACCTCGATGCCCAGCCGGTCGCCCACCGCGGCCTCGATCGCGATCGCCCAGGGGGCGTGGATCGGGGCCCCGAACGGCGAGTGGATGCACAGCCGCCAGTCGCCCAGCTCGTCGCGGAAACGCTCGACGACGATCGTGCGGTCGTCGGGCAGCACGCCGGTGGCCTCCCGCTGCTCCTCGAGGTAGGCGACGAGGTTGCCGGCCGCCCAGTCGTCGAGCCCGGCAGCAAGGAGCCGGCGCCGTGCCTTCGCCTTCGGAGCTCCTCCCACCTCGCTCATGAACGCCCCGACGGCGCGTCCCAGCTCGGCCGGGCGCCCGGGTGCGTCCCCGTGCCAGAAGGGCATCTTTCCCGGCTCGCCCGGGGCGGGGGAGACGAGCACGCGGTCGTGGGTGATCTGCTCGATCCGCCAGCTGGAGGCCCCGAGGATGAACACGTCGCCCGGCCGCGACTCGTAGACCATCTCCTCGTCGAGCTCGCCCACGCGGGCTGCTCCCTCGGTGGCCAGGAAGACGCCGTAGAGGCCCCGGTCGGGGATCGTCCCGGCGTTGGTCACCGCGAGGCGCTGCGCTCCGCCGCGGGACCGGAGCGTGCCCTCGACGCGGTCCCAGACGAGGCGCGGCCGCAGCTCGGCGAACTCGTCGCTCGGGTACCGCCCCGACAGCATGTCGAGCACCTCCTCGAGGGCGCGCTCGGGGAGGGCGGCAAAGGGTGCGGCCCGGCGGACCACCGCGCCGAGCCGCTCGACCGTCCAGTCGTCCATCGCACACATCGCGACGATTTGCTGGGCGAGGACGTCGAGCGGGTTGCGCGGGTAGGCGATCGCCTCGATCTCGCCGCGCCGCATCCGCTCGACCACCACCGCGCACTCGACGAGGTCGCCCCGGTACTTCGGAAAGATCACGCCGCGGCTCACTGCTCCGACCTGGTGGCCGGCCCGGCCGATGCGTTGCAGCCCGTTTGCGACCGAAGGGGGCGCCTCGACCTGGACGACGAGGTCGGCGGCACCGATGTCGATGCCCAGCTCGAGCGAGGAGGTCGCCACGACTGCGGGAAGGCGCCCCGCCTTGAGATCCTCCTCGATCAGTCGCCGCTGCTCCCGGCTGACCGAGCCGTGATGGGTCCGGGCGATATCGCCCGGGGGGTCGGCGCTGCCCGTGGAGCTTCCCTCCGTCTCCTCCTCCGCCGCCTCGGCGGCGAGGTCGTTGATCCGCGCGCACAGACGCTCGGCGAGGCGGCGGGAGTTGGCGAAGACGATCGTGGTTCGGTGGGCCCGGATCAGCTCCACGAGACGCTCCTCCACCGCCGGCCAGATGCTGGTTCGCTCCTCGGGACCGTGGGCGGGGCCACTGCGGATCTCGCCGGTGGGTTGGCCCAGGGCGGCCATGTCGGGGACGGGCACGGTGATCGAGATATCGAGCTCCTTGTGGAAGGGCGGGTTGACCACCCGAACCGGCTGTATCCCGCCCAGGAAGCGGGCCACCTCGTCGACCGGACGGACCGTCGCCGAGAGGCCGATCCGCTGCGCGGGACGCTCGAGGAGCTCGTCGAGCCGCTCGAGCGACAGGGCGAGGTGGGTGCCTCGCTTGGTGCCGGCCACGGCGTGGACCTCGTCGACGATCACCGACTCGACCGACGCCAGCGCCTCACGCGCCCGGCTCGTGAGGAGGAGGAAGAGCGACTCCGGCGTGGTGATCAGGATGTCGGGAGGCCTCCCTGCGAAGCGGCGACGGTCCTCGGGCGGCGTGTCTCCGGTGCGGATCTGCGTCTCGATCTCGGGCACGGGGAGTTCGAGGCGGCGGGCCGCGGCCCGCACGCCGGCCAGCGGCGACCGAAGGTTGCGCTCGACGTCGACCGCGAGCGCCTTCAGCGGTGAGACGTACAGCACCCGCAGGCGGCGGTCGGTGGTCGGAGCTGCTTCGGTGGCCATCCGGTCGATTGCCCAGAGGAAGGCGGCGAGCGTCTTGCCGGAGCCGGTCGGGGCGACCACCAGGGTGTGCTCCCCTGCGGCGATCGACTCCCAGGCCTCCGCCTGGGCCGGCGTGGGATCGGAGAACGAGGAATCGAACCAGGCGCGCGTGGGGAGAGAGAAGAGATGGGGGGCTCCCATACCTTAATTCTGCGTCACGCCCGCGCATCTGCCCACCGGTTGGGGCCGGCCCGCCGTAGCATGGAGAGGTGCAGCGTCCCGGCCCGGCTTCCTCCAGGCGCCGGATCTCCTCGACAGGCGACCCGGTGATCGACGCGCGCATCCGGGCTATCGCCGAGGGGCTCGCCCCCGGCGACGCCGACCTCGTGCTCGAGACCTTCGCCTCGGCCCTCGGGCTGGCGCAGGACGAGGTGAGCCGGCTCGACCGCAAGATCGTGAACTCGGCGCTGAAGGAGATGCGCTACGCCTTCCGGGTCTTCTCCCAGTACCGGGACGTCCGCAAGGTCAGCATCTTCGGCTCGGCGAGAACCGAGAAGGGAGAGCCGGAGTACGAGCTGGCTCGCGACTTCGCCCGCCGGATCGCCGAGGACGGATGGATGGTGGTGACCGGGGCCGGGCCGGGGATCATGGAGGCCGGCAACGAGGGGGCCGGCAACGCCCGCTCGATCGGCGTCAACATCCTGCTGCCCTTCGAGGCCAAGCCGAACCCGTTCATCGCCGGCGACCCCAAGCTGATCAACTTCAAGTACTTCTTCGTGCGCAAGCTGATGTTCATCAAGGAGTCGGACGCCTTCGTCCTGCTCCCGGGTGGCTTCGGGACGATGGACGAGGCCTTCGAGCTGCTCACCCTCATCCAGACCGGCAAGAGCGACCTCCACCCGATCGTGCTGCTCGAGCCTCCGTCCGGCCGCTACTGGGCGGCGTTCGAGGAGTTCATCCGGGTGAATCTGGTGGCGCGCGGCTACGCCGACGAGGTCGACCTGCAGCTGTACCGGCGGGTGGAACGGCCGGAGGAGGCAATCCGGGAGATCGAACGCTTCTACCGCGTGTACCACTCGCAGCGGTACGTGGGCAATCGCCTGATCCTGCGGCTGACCGAGATGCCGCCGCAGGAGAAGCTCGACATGCTGTCGGAGGAGTTCGGGGACATCCTGGCCGGGCCGATCGAGCCCGCGCAAACCTCGCCGCAGGAGATTCGGGACAACGACGTGCCCGATCTCGCGCGGATCGCGCTGCAGTTCGACCGGACCCACGTGGGGCGGCTGCGTCGGCTGGTCGACCGTCTGAACGAGTAGGGCTGTGCCCGGGCCGGCGGCCCGGTCTTGCTACGCGCTACTCTCCGCGGGCTCCCCGGACGCTCCCAGGAGGGGGGCGGCATGCTCCGAGATCCAGCTCCGCAGGGTCTGCGGCGACAGGTTGGACTCCGAGATGCGAGCCACCTCCTTGCCGTCCCGGAAGAGCAGGAATGCCGGCATGCCCATCACCTTGTGCTCGATGCAGATGCGCCGAGCTTTCGGTGCTTCGAGCTTGACCACCGACAGGTGGGGGTTCTCCTCGGCGATGCGCTCGACGTGCGGGTGGAGGGCGACGCACGGGCGGCAGTCGGGCCCCCAGACGTCGACGAGCACGACGCCCTCGGAGATGAGCTCGTTGAAGCTCTCTCTGGTTGCTTCGGTGACGGATCCCATTAGCGGTGGAGTTATACCCGAGAAGAGCGGGGCCTGCACGTGCTCGCTCTGGTCGCCGTTGCCGGCGTGCTACTGCAGGCGGTCGATCACCTGCGGGTCGTGGGAGCGAAGGATCGCCTCGGCCCGCTCCAGCTCGGCGGCATCGACCGAGTCGTACCCGACCAGGATGTGCCCGTCTTCGGCCTGGCTGTGCACGTAGATCCTCGATTCGTCGATACCGGCCTCGCGCAGCGCCCGCACCGCCTCGGTGGCGTGCTCCAGCTCGCCATAGCTGGCGACGAGGTCGTGACTGGCGAAGTGCTCCTGCGGCATGTCGCTCCTCCAGTTTCGGTTCTTCGTCGAGCATTCCCCGGCGCCGTCGCCGGCACTCGTGGCGAGCCTCCGACGGCGCCGGTAGGCTGCGCCGGAAGAAGGACAGGGAGGACGCCGATCAGGATCCAGCACGTGACCGTCACCGTGCCGAACGAAGACGTCCTCCCGGAGGTGGAGGCGTTCTACCGGGACCTCGGGGGCGTCGTCCTCGTTCGGCCCCCGGCCTTGGTGGCGGACACGCCGGGCAGCTGGATCGGCTTCGGCGAGACCCAGCTGCACCTGATCGTCGGCGATCCGATGCCGAAGACCGCGCACGTCGCCCTCGACATCGGGAACGCGTACGACCGGGTGGTGGAGGCGATCGTTCCGAGAGCGGCCGACAGCCGGACCGCCCGCAACCTGTGGGGCGGCCGGCGGACCTTCGTGCGCGACCCCGTCGGGAACCTCGTCGAGCTCTTCGACCGACCCCCTCCCTCGGATCCGTCGCCGTGAGCGGAGCCGCACTCGTCACGGGAGGTGGCGGCCTCGTCGCAGGCCACCTGATCCCGGCGCTCCTCGAGCGGGGCTGGAAGGTCCGTGCGACTGCCCGGCGCCCCCGTCCGGACCGGCTGTCACCCGAGGTCGACTACCACCAGGCCGACCTCGCCGAGGACGATCTCGACGAGCTGCTCCCCGGGATCACCCACGTCTTCCATCTCGCCGGCGCGACCAGCTCGCTCTCTTCGGACGAGGAGATGCACCGCTCGAACGCGATCGCCACCGAGCGGCTGGTCGCGGCCGCCCTCGGGGCCATTCCCGCGCGGTTCCTGTTCATGAGCTCGACCTCGATCTACGGCGAGGAGGTCGAGCTCCCCTCGCCGGTCCCCGAGGACGTCGATCCCAGCCCGAGCCGGGGCTATGGGAAGGCCAAGCTGCTTGCCGAGCAGGCCGTCTGGCGGGCGGTGGAGAAGGTGCCGATGGTGGTGGTCCGCCCGGTCTCGATGTTCGGGCCCGGGGCGATCAAGCTCCTGGCGAGCGCGGCGCTCGACGCCGCCATCGAAGCCTACGCCGGCGCGAAGACCTTCCCCGTCCACTCGACGCCGATCGAGCAGCGGCTCGTCCACATCGGCGACGTCGTGGGGGCGTGCCTGCATCTGATCGAGGCGGACGGCGCCGAGGGCCGCGCCTTCAACGTCTGCCTGCCGGTCTACCCATCCAGCCACGAGCTGGCGGGCGTTCTCGCCGAGGCGTTCGGCCTCGAGGTGACGCTCGAGGGCGACCCGGACTGCGGCCCGGGGCTCGACCAGCGCACGCAGGTCCGCGAACGGATGCTCGCCGACGGCATGCGGCCCGACATCGTGTTCACGAAGGAGCGGCTGCGCTTCATGCGCAAGGCCAATCGCAACAATCGCCTCTCGGTCGACGCCCTGCTCGCCACCGGCTTCACCTTCGGGGAGGCCGACCTCCAAGCGTCGATCGGCCGGACCATCGACTGGTACCGGACGCACCGCTGGATCCTTGGATGACGCGACGCCCGGGCTCCGGGCGGTGATCTTCGATGTCGACGGAACCATTGCCGATACCGAGCGCGACGGACACCGGGTGGCCTTCAACCTCGCCTTCGAGAAGCTCGGGATGCCCGACCGTTGGGACGTCGATTCCTACGGGGAGCTGCTCGCGGTGCCGGGGGGGAGGGCACGGCTGCGCCAGTACCTGGGCGGGCGGGGGATGGGCGTGAATGAGCTCGACGATGTCGTCCCGCGCCTGCACGAGCTGAAGAACCGCTTCTTCGTCGACCTCATCCGCCGGGGCCGCATCGAGGCGAGGCCCGGCATCGTTCGGCTGGTCGACGAGCTGCAGGTGTCCCAGATCACCGTCGGCGTCGCGACGACGGGGAGCCGGCACTGGGTCGAGGAGCTGCTCGAGGTGCTCCTGGGAGCGGCGCGGGTAGGACGGTTCGGCGCCGTGGTCACCGGCGAAGAGGCCTCGGCCCACAAGCCCGATCCGGAGCTCCACCTGACCGCCCTCGACCGCCTTTCGTGTCGCCCGGAGGCCGTGGTCGCGGTCGAGGACTCGGCGCTCGGGCTGCGGTCGGCGAAGGCCGCGGGCCTCGCCTGCCTGGTCGTCCGCAACAGCTACACCGCCGGGCAGGACTTCACCGATGCCGACTTGGTGGTCGACGAGCTCGGAGAGGCGGATCACCCGGCGATGGTCGTCGCCGATCCCCACGGGCTTGCGGTCGACGGGCCGGTCGACCTCGCCGTGCTCCGGCGGCTCCTCGCCGCCGGGCCCGGGGTGCCTCCGTCTACTTGAAGAAGACCTCGGCCAGATCCTCCCACTCCTTCGGCACGGTCTTGAGCCGACCTGTCGCCTCCTCGAGCGGGACGCCGACGACGTCGTTGCCCTTCAGCGCCGCCATCTGTCCGAACTCCCCGGCAGCCACCAGGTCGGCGGCCTTCACGCCGACGCGGGTGCCGAGCATCCGGTCGAAGAGGGTCGGGGATCCGCCGCGCTGGATGTGGCCGATCACCGCGGTGCGGGTCTCGATGCCGGTCTTCTCCTCGATCACCCCGGACAGCTGGTCGGCGACGCCTCGCTTGCGCAGGATCATGTGGCCGAACTCGTCCCTCTCCTCCTTGCCCGTCTCCATCCCGGGCACGGTGATGCCCTCCGAGGCCACGACCAGCGCCACGTTCTTGCGGGCATGCGCCGTCTTGAGGTGCTCGCACATGCGGTCGACGTCGACTGCGTACTCGGGGAGCAGGATCCAGTCGGCGCCGGCGGCCATGCCCGTGTAGAGCGCCACCCATCCGGCGTGGCGGCCCATCACCTCGAGGATCATCACCCGGCGGTGGCTGCGGCCCGTGTCGACCAGGCGCTCGGCCGCGTCGACGGCGACCGTGACGGAGGTGTCGAAGCCAAAGGTGAAGTCGGTGGCCGAGAGGTCGTTGTCCATCGTCTTGGGGACGCCGACCACGTTCAGGCCGTGCTCCTTGAAGAACCGGGTGGCCACGCCGAGGGTGTCCTCGCCGCCCATGGCGACGAGCGCATGGAGGCCGAGCTGCTCGAAGGTCTCGAGGCACCGCTCGACGGCCCCCTCCTTCTTGAAGGGGTTCGTCCGGGAGGTCCCCAGAATGGTCCCGCCCCTGCCGATGATCTCCTCGACCTGCTCGAGCCCGAGCGGCATCGTGATGCCCTCGACGAGCCCTCTCCAGCCGTCCTGAAGGCCGACGAACTCGAAGCCGTGATCGAGTCCCCGGTAGACGCAGCCGCGGATCGCGGGGTTGAGGCCGGGGCAGTCCCCGCCGCCCGTCAGGACTGCAACCTTGTCTGCCATACGCACCTCCTTGAAATTCGAGCGCGCCGCGCCGGCGGCGAGATGGGTAGCGCTGATCCTACCGCCCGGCCGCTTCCAGCGACGCTTGGGAACCGATGGCCTCGGCGATCTGTGCCACGACGAGCCCGGGACGTTCGACGAGATCGTCATAGGTAACCGGCAGCACCCGCCAGCCCATGGTGACGAGAGCGTTGTTGCGGGTTCGATCCTTCGACCATCCGTTGAGCGTGGCATGGTGCCGGAAGCTGTCCGCTTCGATCGCGAGTCCCGCGGCAGGGTAGGCGAAATCCAGATAGGCGGTCCGGCCGCTGTGGAGCCGGATACGGTGCTGTATCGCCGGCTCCGGAAGTCCCGCCGCTCGAAGGGTCCGAAGCAGGAGCAGCTCGAAGCGACTCTGCGGGGCACGCGGCGGGAGATCGATCGCGTCGAGAAGGTCGGAGAGGACGCCTGATCCCCGCCGTCCCCGGCGCCCGAGCCGTTCGAGGAAGAGTCGCAGCTGGGCAGTGTGACGAGGCGCTCGACCAGGGCATGATCCACCGTTGCCTGGAGCCCGGTGCGATCGAGGACCGAGGCCAGGTCGACGATCGTACGCCGCGCGGAGGTGACCGGGACGCCACGGACCCGTCCTAGATCGGGGCGAATCAGACGACTGGAACGATAGATGGCGGCGCCCTCGAGCCGGCCGTGGCCGCCGGCCGGGACGGTGAGCTCGATCCTCCCATCGCCACCGGGCAGGCCCCACAGTGTGGCTGCAGCGCGGTGGGAGGCGATCGCCTTGGTCCCGACCGCAAGGCACGCGGCCATGATCCGCTGCTCCCATGTTCGGGGTGCTCCGCGAAGCACGTACACACCGGGATAGCAGAGGTCCCACTCGCCGGTGCGAACCCGATGCCGGATGGCGTTGTCGCTGAGCCCCAGCCGCAAGACCTGGGCCCTCGTCAGAACGCCGTGCTGGGCCTCGGCGAACCGAGCGGCGAGGACGCGGGCTTCCATGCCCCGATCACATCACTCGGGGATGACATCCCGGGCGAGAACGAGGCTTCTTGTCAGAGGTTCGACAAAAAATCGTGGTAGAGGCACCGAAAATCGTCGAAGGTCGGCCCCCGGCCGGCCCCCCGCGGGCGGGAAGGGCTAGGCGACCGCGGACGGGCTCGGCGCGCTGGGTTGCTGGGAGACGTCCTCGGTCTTGCGGCTCTTCGCGACGTACATCGCCACGGTCAGGATCACGAGGCCCGCCACGACGATTCCGATCCGCAGCGCCGGGTTCGGGTCGATCTTGATCAGCCCCACGACCGACCCCGCAGCGAGCAGGGCCACCAGGTTCATCACCTTGATCAGCGGGTTCAGGGCGGGCCCGGCGGTGTCCTTGAAGGGGTCGCCGACGGTGTCACCGATCACGCCCGCCTTGTGCGACTCCGACCCCTTGCCGCCGTAGTGGCCGTCCTCGATGTACTTCTTGGCGTTGTCCCACGCACCGCCGGAGTTCGAGAGCATCACCGCGAGCAGCTGGCCGGTGACGATCGAACCGCCGAGGAACGCCCCCAGGGCCTCGTGGCCGAAGGCGAAGCCGACGACGATGGGTGTGACGATCGCCAGCACGCCGGGTGCGGCGAGCTCCTCGAGCGACGCCTTCGTGCAGATGTCCACGACTCGTGCGTAGTCGGGCTTCTCGGTGAAATCCATGATGCCGGGATGCTCGGCGAACTGGCGCCGCACCTCGCCGACGACGGTGAAGGCCGAGCGGCCCACCGCCCTGATCGTGAGCGACGAGAACAGGAACGGCACCGCCCCGCCCAGGAGCAGCCCGATCAGGACCTCCGGACGGTCGATCCGGACCGCGAAGGCAGACGCAGCATCACCCAGGCGTGCGATGACCGTATCTCGGTAGGAGCCGAACAACGACGTCGCGGCGAGGACCGCGGTGGCGATGGCCATCCCCTTCGTGATCGCCTTGGTGGTGTTGCCCACGGCGTCGAGCGACGCCATGATCTCGTCGGCCCGCCCACCCAGGCCGCCGGACATCTCGGCGATCCCGTGGGCGTTGTCGGACACCGGGCCGTACGTGTCCATCGAGACGATGACCCCCACCGTCGTGAGCATCCCCATCCCGGTCAGGGCGATCATGTAGAGGGAGAACTCGGTCCCCTCGCCCCGGCCCAGCACGTAGGCGGCGAAGATCGCCCCGACGATCGCCACGATCGCCCACACCGTCGACTCGAGGCCAACCGAGAAGCCGGAGATGATGGTCGTGGCCGGTCCGGTCTGGGTCGAGCGGGCGATCTCCTGGACCGGCGCCCGTTCCGTCGAGGTGTAGTGCTCGGTGAGGAATTGGATCACGGTGGCGAGGACCAGGCCGATCACGACCGCCCAGAAGACCCGGAGGTCCTTCACGTAGTAGTTGGCGACCACCCAGACCGCCGCCGCCGAAGCGGCCGCCGAGACGAGGAAGCCCCGGTTGATCGACTTCATCCCGTGCTCCGTCTCCGAGCGTGGGGAGACGGCGTAGATCCCCACGATGGAGGTCAGCACGCCGATGGCCCGGACGAACAGCGGGAACATCACCCCGATTGCGGCGAGCTTCGGGTCCCGTCCTCCGCCGAAGGCGAAGAAGCCGAGGATGATGGAGGCGACCAGGGTGACCTCGTAGGACTCGAACAGGTCGGCGGCCATCCCGGCGCAGTCGCCCACGTTGTCGCCGACGTTGTCGGCGATCGTGGCGGCGTTGCGGGGATCGTCCTCCGGGATGTTCTTCTCGACCTTGCCGACGAGGTCGGCCCCGACGTCGGCAGCCTTGGTGAAGATCCCACCGCCCACCCGCATGAACATCGCCAGGAGGGCGCCTCCGAAGCCGAAGCCGACGAGCACCTGGGGCGCGTTGCCCTTGTAGATCAGGAAGATCGCAGTGGCGCCCAAGAGCCCGAGACCCACCGTGAACATGCCCGCCACACCGCCGGTTCGGAAGGCGACGGTCAAAGCCTTCTTCAGCGACTCCCGCGCGGCGTTGGCCACCCGGACGTTGCCCTTCACGGCCAGCGTCATCCCGGCGAACCCGATCGTGGCCGAGAAGCCCGCACCCAGCAGGAAGGCCACGGAGCGAGCGATCCTGATTCCCACGCTGGGTGCGGGGAGGGCGAGCAGCGCCACGGTGAGGATCACGACGAAGATGCCTAGGGTCCTGAACTGCCGGCGGAGGTAGGCCCGTGACCCCTCCTGGATCGCCCGCGCGATCTCCCGCATCTTCTCGGTCCCCTCCGGCTGGGCGAGGACCTGGCGCACCAGGTACCAGGCCACCAGGAGGGCGAGCACGGACACACCGAGAATCACCCACAACGAGAGCACCTCGAACGAGGACAACTCGATGTTCAGTGGGCGTGCTTCAGACATCCAATCTCCCTTCCCGCGGCAAGCAGAACCTCTCGCGGTATCTCGGCGCGTGTACGGAAGTCCCCTGAGGACCGAGCGGCGGCCGCATTATATCCAGCCGGCCCGGTGGTGCCCGGGGGCACCGGGCAGCTGCGCGCGGGGCAGCCGCCCCGCGCGTTCGGGCAGCGCGCGAGACGCGGTACCAGCCGAAGGGGGAGGGACTCGGGCCCGTGGAAGAGATCGATCTCGAGCCAGGGCCGGAGCTCCTCGAGCTCGTCGCCGAGGGCTCATCGAGGAACGACATCGCCAGCCGGCCGAGAAGGCCGTCGAGGCGACGCGAGCCCTCGCCCGGGATGACATCGGCATCGGCGCCGCTCGCCAGGCCGCGGTCGCGGCACACGCTGCCGCACGGTCTGTTGCCGACCCGGCTGAACGGATTGGGTAGGGGAGCGTCACGAAGGTCGCCTCGCATCGGAGGTCGGGCGAGGAGAGAGAGCGCGCGCGCGCACGCCATCCCCGCAGACCTCTTGCCGCCACGAACACCCCTTGACCGTACGGAGGGACCCCCTCGGGGCCGTCCCTCGGCGCGATGGGCGTTGAATCGGCAACGGAGGCCTTCTGAAGGAGTTCCTCCCGAGTTCCTCCCGGTGGCCCACTCGCTTCCGGGGCGGCTTCCGGTGGCCCCTCCGGGAGGCGCCGGCTCTCTACCCGGACACGTGCAGGACCGCGGCCCCCGAAAGTCGGTCGCGGGCGAGGTCGGCCAAGGCCCGGTCGGCGTCGTCGAGGGTGTACGGGACGGTCGTCGCCCGGATCGGGATACGCGCGGCGATCTCCAGGAATTCCGTCCCATCCTGTCGGGTGTTGGCCGTGACGCTGCGGACCGTCCGCTCCTGGAACAGGTGGTCCTGGTAGACGAGGCGCGGGATGTCGGTGACGTGGATCCCGGCGATCGCGAGGGTCCCTCCCCGGTCCAGCGCGCGGAGCGCCACCGGCACGAGCCCGCCCGCCGGAGCGAAGAGGATGGCCGCATCGAGCGGCTCCGGTGGGGCATCTTCGGCGTCCCCAGCAGAGGCCGCCCCCAGCTCGAGGGCCAGGCGGCGACCGGCCTCGGATCGGGTGAGCACATGGACGGTCGCTCCCTCGAAGATCGCGACCTGGGCGGTGAGGTGGGCGGAGCCGCCGAAGCCGTAGATGCCGAGCCGGCCCCCGGGGGGAAGGACCGCCCTCCGCAGGGCCCGGTAGCCGATGATTCCGGCGCAGAGCAGCGGGGCGGCGTGCTCGTCGTCGAACGCTTCGGGAATGGCGTAGGCATAGTCCTCGTGAACGACGGCGTACTCGGCGTAGCCCCCGTCGGCGTCCCATCCCGTGAAGGCCGGCGAGACGCACAGGTTCTCCCGGCCGCTCCGGCAGAAGCGGCAGACCCCGCAGGTGTGCCGGAGCCAGGCGATGCCGACCCGGTCGCCCACTGCGAAGCGGGTGGCCCCCGGCCCGAGTGCGGCCACTCGGCCGACGACCTCGTGTCCGGGCACCACCCCGGGCCGGTGGACGGGGAGATCCCCCTCGGCGACATGCAGGTCGGTCCGGCACACGCCGCAGACGCCGACCTTCACCAGGACCTCGTTCGCTCCCGGCTCGGGTGAGGGACGCTCGACGGGCACGACGGGGGACGAGTCGATCGGACCCGGTCGCTCCACCGCCCAGGCTCGCATGGGCCAACATTAGACTGAGGGACGCCGGGCCCCGCGGAAGCGGAGGATGGGACCGGCCGGACGCGGCCCACGAGCGGCCCCCATCGACGAAAGGATCGGGTTGGGCGAGCAGATCGGGATCGGCCTCTTGGGGTGCGGCATCGTCGGGTCTGCCGTCGCACGCATCCTCCACCAGCACGCCGAGGAGATCACCGACCGGGCCGGAGCGCTCCTCGAGGTCCGCCGCGTCGCGGTCCGCAACCTCGCCAAGGAGCGCCATGTTCCCATCGACCGCGAGCGGTTCACGAACGACCCGTTCGAGGTGGTGACGGACCCGGAGGTCGGGATCGTGGTCGAGGTCATGGGGGGCATCGAGCCGGCGCGCGATCTCATCCTCGAGGCGATGCGCCGCGGCAAGCACGTCGTGTCGGCCAACAAGGAGCTGATCTCGACGCTGGGGCGCGACCTCTTCGACGAGGCGGAGAGCTCCCGAGTCGACTTCTCGTTCGAGGCCGCGGTCGGGGGAGGCATCCCGATCATCAAGCCCCTCAAGGAGTCGCTCTCGGGTGAGCGGGTTCGCCGCGTGATGGGCATCGTCAACGGGACGACCAACTACATCCTCACCCGGATGAGCGAGGAGGGGATGGAGTTCGCGGAGGCGCTGGCCGAGGCGGAGCGTCTCGGCTACAGCGAGCTCGATCCGACCGCCGACATCGAGGGATTCGATGCGGCCGCCAAGGTCTCGATCCTCGCCAGCATCGCCTTCAACGCCCGAGTTGTGGCCGGGGACGTCTACCGGGAGGGGATCACCCACGTCACCGCCCGCGACATGGCCTTCGCCCGGAACCTCGGCTACGCGGTCAAGCTTCTCGGGATCGCGGAGCGCGTCGACGGGGCGATCGCCGCCCGCGTGCATCCGGCGATGATCCCCGTCACGCACCCCCTCGCCTCGGTGCGCGAGAACCTCAATGCGTTCTTCGTCGAGGGCGAGCAGGTCGGTGAGCTGATGTTCTACGGGCGTGGCGCCGGCGGGCCCCCCACGGGGACGGCCGTGGTCGGCGACATCGTCGACATCGCCCGCAACATCACCTCCGGCGGGCGGGGCGTCGGATGCACCTGCTACGAGCAGCGGGCGCCGATCCGCCACATGGACGAGACCTCGGCCCAGTACTACATCCTGCTCGAGGTGATCGACCTGCCGGGCGTCCTGGCCCAGGTGGCCCAGGCCTTTGCCGACAACGGGGTCTCGATCAAGAGCGTGTGGCAGGAGGGTTTCGGGAGCGAGGCCCGGCTCGTGATGGTGACGCACACCGCCCTCGAGCGGAACTTCCAGTCGCTGCTCGAAGCGCTGCGGAACCTCGACGTCGTCGACGCGGTGGCGTCGTCGATGCGGGTCGTCTCGGACGAGGAGTAGCGGCAGGGTGCCGATGTGGAGGGGCGTCATCGAGGAGTACCGGGCAAGCCTCCCCGTGACGGATGCGACGCCGGTCATCACCCTCGGGGAGGGAGGGACCCCCCTGGTCCTCTCCTCGCGCCTCTCGGAGCGGACCGGCCTGGAGGTCTACCTCAAGTACGAGGGGGCGAACCCGACCGGCTCCTTCAAGGACCGGGGGATGACCGTGGCGATCTCGAAGGCCATCGAGACCGGTGCCAAGGCCATCGTCTGCGCCTCGACCGGGAACACCTCGGCGTCGGCCGCAGCCTACGCTGCCCGGGCCGGCATCGTCTGCGCCGTGCTGATCCCGGAGGGCAACGTCGCTCTGGGGAAGCTGGCCCAGGCCCTGGTGCACGGGGCGAGGGTGATCGAGGTGCGGGGCAACTTCGACCAGGCCCTTCAGGTGACCCGAAAGCTCGAGGGCGCCTACCCGGTGACGGTGGTGAACTCCACGAACCCGCTCCGCATCGAGGGGCAGAAGACCGCGGCCTTCGAGATTTGCGACGGGCTCGGCGGCGCTCCGGACTACCACCTGATGCCGGTGGGCAACGCCGGCAACATCACCTCGTACTGGCGCGGCTACCGCGAGTACCGCGCCGAGGACCGAATCCCCAGTCTCCCGGCAATGTTCGGCTTCCAGGCCGAGGGGGCCGCCCCGATCGTCCGAGGCCATCCCATCGCCGAGCCGAGGACCATCGCGACCGCGATCCGTATCGGCAACCCCGCCTCGTGGGAGGGCGCGACGGCGGCGGCCTCGGAATCGGGTGGTCAGATCCGGGCGGTCCGCGACAAGGACATCCTCGAGGCCTACCGGCTGCTTGCCCACGAGGAGGGGCTGTTCTCCGAGCTCGCCTCGGCGGCATCGGTCGCCGGGTTGCTGAAGCTCGCGGCAGAGGGTGTGTTCGAACGGGGAAAGGTAGCGGTGTGCGTATTGACCGGACATGGGCTGAAGGACCCCGATTGGGCGATCGCAGGTGCGCCCACCCCGCCGTTGGTGGAGCCTGAGATCGATGCGGTGGCGGAGGCGGTTGGCTTCCCATGATCTTCCGAGGAGGGTCGGACCGGCGCATGTCCAGGAAGGCCCGGCAGAGCGCCGAGCCTGGGAGCGAGGCCCCCTGCCGGCATGGGACAGATGCCGCCGAAGGCGGCCCCTTGCCTGCCTTGCTCGACATGCAGAAGGTGGTGCGAATGAGTCAGGTCTTCCGAGGAGGGTCGGACCGGCGCATGTCCAGGAAGGCCCGGCAGAGCGCCGAGCCTGGG
>JBOGWP010000006.1:0-15817 GCA_050693875.1 Actinomycetota bacterium | reverse complement strand
GCCATGGGCGGGGTCGGCTCTGGCGCAAGCGGGGGGCGAACATCTCGACACCCTGCACTGCTCTATACGAGCACGCAGGACTTCCTCGATTACATGGTCCCGTAGGTCACCAACGCCATGGAGAAGGAAGAGTTCGTGTTCGTGGCGGCACGCGGCGTCAACGTAGCGGCGCTGCGTGATGCGCTCGGGAACCCGAACGGCAACGTCCACCTGGCGGATACGTACGAGTGGTATCCGCATCCCGCCCGCAGGTCGACCTGGTCTCTCAGATGGTGCAGTCGGACCTGCGTTCCATCTGGCTGGCTGGGGAGCTGGTGTGGCCGCCGGGCCCGCCCGAGTTCGTCTCGGAGTGGCAGGGGTCGAGTCCGTGCTCAACGCGGTCCTCGCGCCGTTCCCCGTCACCCTCGTCTGCCTGTACGACGCAGCCCGGCTGACGAGTCTCTACTCGATGGTGCGCGCCACACGCACCCGCTGGTCGAGGACAACGCTGGCGTCCGGCCCAACGACGGGCACGAGCGACCGAAGGAGCTGCGGCGCCGCGTGAATCCCCCGCTCTCGGCTTCGCCGGCGGATGCGGCATCGCTTGCCGACGTCAAGCGATGTATCTGCATGCGGCGCGCGGGTTCGTGCGGAGGCCCTGCGTGCCGGCGTTGCGGACGAGCAGGTGATGGACCTTCTCTCGCCGCCAACGAGGCGATCAGCAACGCCTTCGTGCATGGACGGGGCCCGACAATCGTGTGGGCGTGGGCGGGCGACCGTCGCTTCATGTGCCAGATCGAAGAATCGCGGGGACCGACCGGTGCCTCCCGTCGCCGGCTACCTGCCCCCGACCGACGAGCTGGAGTCGGGGCGCGGGCTGTTGGTTGCCCGCCAGCTTGTCGACATGCTGCAGATCGAGTCGGGGCCCGGCCGGACGGCCGTCCGGCTGCACGTCTCCCTCGCCTGACCTCCGGCGACCCCGCCGGTCCTCCCGTCTCGCTTGGAGGGCGGTCGTAGGATGAATGTGCGATGAAAGCTCCGGAGCGAGGCTCGCCGCTGGCCGAGGCAGTGGACCGCGTCGGGGATCGCTGGACCCTTCTCGTCGTCGACGCACTGCTCCGTGGTCCCCGTCGCTTCAACGAGCTGGTGGACGACCTGCCCGGGATCGCCCCCAACATCCTGTCGCAGCGACTCAAGCACCTCGAGCGGGAGCGCGTCGTGGTCGCCACTCCCTACTCGCAGCGGCCCCTGCGCCTCGTCTACGACCTCACGGCCAGCGGACGCGAGCTCGCCGGGGCCATCCGGCTGCTCGCGCAGTGGGGGGCGGGGCACGCCGAGGACGCCCACGCACCGCTTCACGATGCGTGTGGAACCCCATTGGAGACCCGCTGGTTCTGCCCGACCTGTTCACGCCCGGTCGACGAGCAGGAGGACTCCGAGCTCGGGTTCGTCTGAGCCGACCGGCCCTGCCGGAGCAGTTCGTTTGTTGCCAATCAGCGATGCGGCAACCGCGACGCTCAGCGCAGAGAATGCGACATCGGGGCCGCGGCTCCCTGCCTACAGGCAGATGAACAGCAGGCAGGTCTTCGGTGCCGCCGCCGGAGCGGGCGGCGGGGGCGGCGGGCGCGGGGGATCGAAGAGGTCCGGCACCTCCGAGCCGCCGGCGCGGTAGGGGTGCTGCGGCCCCTTCTTCTGCCCGCTGGTCATCTGCGGCGCCCGCTCCGAGGCGTACCGGAAGGCCTCATCGAAGCTGGTTCGGCCGTTGCGGTCGGCGTCGCCCTGCCCTTGTAGGGTCGCCTGGTCCACCATCAACCCTGTGAAAACCGTGTTCGACCATGCCGGGTACTCGTAGGACTTCTCGGGCTCCTGGGACGACGCCACGAAGAGGCGCCGGGGGCTCGAGACACCGTCGTCGAAGCCGGCGGCCTCGCAGCCCGAGATGCTGATCAAGGCGTACCCGCGAAGCTGCCTTAAGTATCCGGCGAGCTCTCCGTCGGAGATGAACTGGTTGTCGTAGGGCCAGAGGAACTCGTCCACGGCCTCGCCGTCGCGGTCGCGATCCTTGTTCATCTGCTTCACGTGACCGGAGTAGTGAAAGACGCACCATGAGCGCTCCTCGCAGTTGTCCACCAGCCACTGCAACCCCGAGCGGATGTCGGCCGCCCTCGCGCCCGAATCAGTCAGTACGCGGATACGCTCGGGACGCCATCCCCGTTGCAGCAGCAGCATCTGCATGTCGTTGACGTCGCCCAGTGAACCGAAATTGGGCCGGGTCCGCCCAAGGAAGTGATCCAGACCCACCAGGAGGGCGACATGATCGTTTGGATGCCCGGCAATCGCTGCCGTGGGCAGGACGGCTGCGACGAGGCCGATCGACAGCGCCGCGATGAGGAACGCTCGACGCACGGTTCTCCCCCGCCCGTGAAGGCTCCCGGCTTCTCGGGCCGTGATCGTAGCGCAGCCGGCGTTCCCACGGCCACTTGCCGTGGGCTTTCGTCCAAAACACGACCAATGCGCCGCGATCGCCGCAAGCTCCCCTGGGGGGAGGACGACTCGGAGGCAACTCCCGCGAGATTTCGAAGAAACGGCGCAGCGTTCGCACCGGGAGCGGGCCAAGCGAGACTGCGTAGGTCGATCCGGGGGATAATGCGAGGGCTGTGGGTGACTGGGATGGCCTGCAGGTCCGCACTGTTGCTCCTCGCCGCTCGGGTGTCGCCGTACGGTCGGAGCTATCGCGTCCGAGGGCTTCCCTCCGTCCCACGGGGAACGGGACTGGCAGGAGGAACGGGGGAGGCGCGGAGTCACCGATCAGGCGGGCCGCACCGCGAGCTGCGGGCTCCCAGGCGCTCCTGGATCCGCCGGGCCGCCAGGCGGGAGACCGAGATCTCGTCATCGCCTTCCAGTCCGGAGACGACGACGCCTTCGCGGCGATCTACCGCCGCTACCTGGCTCTCGCTCAGCGCACCTGCCGCCGCTACCTGCAGAACACGCACGACGTCGAGGAGGCCGCGCAGGAGACGATGGTGCGGGTGCTGCGAGGACTGCCGAGATTCAACGGCGAGTACGCCCTGCAGGCATGGGTCAAGCGGATCGCAACGAACCTTTGTCTCGACGTGCTCCGGGCGCGAGCGCGGCACAACGGCATCGATCGTGCCGAGGAGGAGACCGGGAACGCCCGAGAGGAGCTGCTCGACCCAAGCGAGGTCGTTGATTCGCTGTTTCGAACCCAACAGGTACGGGCAGTGCTGGCCGGGATGTCGGAACCGCACCGCCGGGTGCTGGTGCTGCGCGACCTCGAGGGACGCTCCCATCACGAGATTGCGTCGACGATGGGCATTCCCCGCTCGCAGGTGAAGGACCTCATCTACGGGGCGCGGCGCAAGTTTCGTCAGGCCTGGGAGGGCGCGGGGCGGAGACGATTCGTCGTATTGCCCGTCGCCGCGTTTGCCCGGGTCAGCGACTGGGTTCGCGACCTTCTCGGCCCGGCACGCGAGCATGCCGTCGTCGCAGCCCCCGTCGTGGCAGGCGCCTCGGGCCTGACCGACCGGCTGCTCGCCGCGGCGGCGGCGGTGGCGGTGGCTGGATCGATCGGCGTGGGGCGCGTGTGGGCCCCTCGCGCCCCCCAGGCCGCTCCCTCGGTTGCGGCACAGACGGCGGCGCCCGCGCGAGGCCCCGCCCCCGCTCCGTCGGCGGCGGTGAAGCGAAGCGGCAACCCGCCTGCTCCTGCGGACTCCCCGGTTTCCGAGCAGCAGCCGACCGATGCTCCGGCTCCCAGCCCGACCGATACGCTGCCGGTGGTCTCGTCGCTACCCAACGACCTCACGCAGCGAGTCGGAGACCTGCTGGAGTCTGGGCAGCTGCCGCCCGAGTCCGATCCCCTCCCGATGGCGGCGGCTCTGCTGGGGACGACCCCCATTCCGCCGGAGAGCCTGCCGGTGGCGCTCCCGTCGCCGTCCGTTTCGCCGTCTCCCCAGCCGTAGGCGCGAAGCGCCCTTCGGCGCCAGCGGCAAGTCCGGACGGAGGGCCCCCCAACCTGAGGACTAATGTCCCATACCTACTCTCCCCCCTCTAGCGCTCTAGGTAGTGCCCGGTCGACCACTTTCCGTGGTGGGCCGGCAGGACAACTAGGGCCAAACGAGAACGAAGGGAGGGATCCGTCCGAAAAGGCAGGGGAGCGACGATCCGGGAACCCCACGCGGTCGCCACGGGAACCCGGGGAGCTAATGGCGAGACCGACCCGACCTCCACCGTGCAGGTGGATGGACGGGCACGACATGTTGAAGAAGCTTGCGTGGACGGCAGCGCTGCTGTTGGCGGTGCTATCGCTTTCCGCGGGCGCCTACGCTGATCCCCCGGCAGACCGGGGGCACGGCAAGCCCGACACCGAATGTACCGAAGCCGGAGGGGCTTCGGCCGAGAGCGCGTGCGCCGAGGCCTCCGGCGCGCAGACGGAGACCTCCGGCGCGCAGACCGACGGCAGCGACCCCGACGGCCTGAGCAACGGCGGGAACGATACGCCCGGAGGCTCCGGGGGGGTCGACCAGGGCGACAAGGACGGCAACAACGGTTGCGGGAACGACACCGACTTCGAGGACGACAACAACGGGAATTGCACCGGGGTCGACCGTGACCACGGCGCCAAAAGGACCCTCACCCTCCACAAGACGGTTACTGGTGGGGGGGACCCGACCGGGTTCTTGTTCGACATCGACTGCGACGGCGACGACTTCGACGCCTCGAACGTCCACGTGGACGCCGGCGGCGACTACATCGTCGACGACATCCCCGTGGGGACCTCGTGCACGATCAGCGAGGACGATCCCGGTGCCGGGTACACCACCACGCCGGCGGGGCGCAGCTCCACGATCGAGATCAGCAACAAGGCGAGCGACAACACCGTGGAGTTCGTCAACACGCCGGTTCCGCTCGGGCTGCTCCGGGTGCACAAGACGGTTGTCGGCGACGGCGACCCCACCGCCTTCTCATTCGACATCAACTGCGACGGCGAGGCCTTCGACCGCTCGAACATCCACGTGAACGCCGAAGGCGTCTACCACGTGGACGACATCCCGCTCGGGACCGCCTGCACGGTGGTCGAGGACGACCCCGGCGCCGGATGGATCACGACTCCTGAGAACCGCACCCGAGTGGTCACGGTGACGAGCGACGTCCCATCCGAGAACGCCGCCCGGTTCGTGAACACCCGCCTTGTCGTCATCAACCCGATCGTCACCGGGGCTCTGCAGGTCACCAAGACCGTCGAGGGTGGCGGCGACCCGAGCGCCTTCTCGTTCGACGTCGACTGTGCCGGTTCCGCCTTCGACCACGCCGACCTGCACACCAACGTGGCCGGGGTCCATCTCCTGACGGCGATCCCGGTCGGCACCACCTGCACCGTGTCGGAGGACGACCCGGGTTCCGGCTACACGACGGTGCCGGCGAGTCGCACGATCACGGTGACGATCGCCGAGGGAATCTCGGTCGCAGCTTTCGTCAACCGGCCGGTGACGGTCCAGACCGCCACCCAGCCCGGCGCGACCGAGGTGCTGGGGATCCAGATCGAAGCTCCTGCGGCTCCTGCGGCTCCTGCGGCTCCCGCGGCCCCCGCGGCTCCGCAGGAAGACCAAGTGCTCGGGGTCCAGATCCAGCGTGCGCAGCTGCCGAAGACGGGCGCCGACACCGCCAGGCTGCTCGTGCTCGCCACGATCCTGATCGGTGCCGGCGCAGCGCTCGAGGTCTCGAGCCGTCGTCGTCGGCCGGCCACCGCAGCAGCTCACGATCCCAACTCATTCGGGGGACGCTGAACGGCCCGACGGGGAGTAACGCAGTGAGGGAGAGGCCCGGGGCAACCCGGGCCTCCTCGCGCGTCGCACACGCATCTGAGCCCGTGGCGGGATGCTGCCGGGAGACTTCCGTACGGACCTTGGCGCATCGAGGGGCCGAAACCCGGCATGATGCACAGCGAAGAGTAAGCGACGCGGGCCGGGGGGATGATGGCGCGGGGGGAGCGGCATCTCGATGCATGATCGCAGCGGCTTCATCCGCGCCCGCGCCAAGCGCCTCCTCGACGACCATCTAACCCCGTCGGTCTATGCCGGGCGGGTGCCGCTCGGAGTCGAGATTCAGGAGCTGGGCGGGGAGCCGATTAGCCCGGGCGAGGCGGCGGCCGGCCAATTTCGTCCCTTCCGGACTGGCGAGGTGTGGGGCGGGGCTTGGGACACGGCGTGGTTCCGGCTCCGTGGACGGATCCCCACCGAGTGGCGCGGCCGGGAGGTTGTCGCGTTGATCGACATCGGCTACGACGGTCTGCCCGGCTTTGGTGCCGAGGCGCTGATCTGGGAGGGAGATCGGCCGGTGCGCGGCATCTCGCCGCATCACCGGGAGCACACCGTCGCCGCCCCGGCCCGAGGCGGAGAGTCGGTGGAGATCATGGTCGAGGCGGCCGCGAATCCTGCCGCTCCCTGGGGGGCCGCGACCTGGCCGCTGCTGATGCCGGACCCGGGGGGCACGCCGCTGTTTCGTCTCAGCGCCGCCGACCTCGCGGTCGCCCGGCGCGACCGCTACCGGTTCTGGCTCGACTTCCGGCTGCTGCTCGACCTCGCCGAGCACCTCCCCCGCGAGGAGCCGCGGGCGGCGCAGATCCTGCGGTCGCTCAACGATGCCTGCAACCTGCTCGACCCCACCGACCTCGACGCGACGATGGACCGCGCCCACGTGCCGCTCGCCGCCGCCCTGTCCCCGCCCGCGGTGCCCAGTGCGCTGCGCGTGAGCGCCATCGGGCATGCCCACATCGACACGGCCTGGCTCTGGCCCTACCGGGAAGCGCGCCGCAAGTGCGCCCGGACCTTCGCCAGCGCCCTCCGGCTGATGGACGAGTATCCCGACTACCACTTCTCGGCCTCGGCGGCGCAGCACTACGCCTGGATGAAGGAGCACTACCCGCCGTTGTTCGAGGAGATCCGCACGCGCGTGGCTGAGGGAAGATTCGAGCCCGTCGGCAGCATGTGGGTGGAGAGCGATTGCAACCTCGTCTCCGGGGAGTCGCTCGTGCGCCAGCTCGTGTACGGCAAGCGCTTCTTTCTGGGGGAGCTGGGGGTCGAGACCGTCGACGTGTGGCTCCCGGATGTCTTCGGCTATCCCGCCGTCCTTCCGCAGCTGATGGCTCAGGCCGGTGTCCGGTACGTCCTCATGCACAAGCTCAGCTGGAACCAGTACAACGCCTTCCCCCATCACACCTTCGCCTGGGAGGGCCTCGACGGAACCCGGATCCTCACCCACGTTCCCCCCGCGGGGAGCTACAACAGCGAGTTCAAGATGAACGACCTGCTCGGGGGCGTCCGCCACTTCCGCGAGCAGGGCTCTGCCACGCGCTTCGCATACCTCTACGGGTACGGCGACGGGGGCGGCGGGCCGTCGCGGGAGATGGTGGAGACGGCGGCGCGCCTCCGTGACCTCGAGGGCGCCCCACGCGTCGAGCTCGGCGGAGCGGCGCCCTTCTTTCAGATGGCCGAGCAGGATGCCGCCGACGCTCCGGTGTGGGTCGGCGAGCTGTACCTCGAGGAGCACCGAGGGACCTATACCAGCCAGGCCCGTACGAAGAAGGCCAACCGTCTCTGCGAGCGCCTGCTGCACGAGGCCGAGCTGTGGAGCGCTCTGCGGCTCGATGCCCCCGCAGCCTACCCGGCGGAGGCGCTCGACCGGGCCTGGAAGGCGCTGCTGCTCAATCAGTTCCACGATGTGCTTCCAGGCAGCAGCATTCACTGGGTCTACGAGGAGAACCTCCGCGACCTTGCTCAGGTCGGCGAGGCAGCGGAGCGTGCGGCGGCCGAAGCGGTGTCGGCCATCGCGGACGACGTGGATCTGTCGGGGGCGGGACCAATGGTCGTGGTGTTCAATGCCGGGTCGCACGACCGTCGCGATCTCGTCGAGGTGACCCATCAGCCGGACCTCGAGGTGCGCTCGGCCGCCGGCCCCGACGGCGGCCTCGTGCCCGTGCAGGGGAACGGAGACGGGCTGCTGTTCGCGGCCGACGTGCCCGGGTTCGGATGGGCGGCGTACGAGCTGCGAAGCGACCCGTTTCCCCCCGCGGGCAGCATCCCGACCGGCGTCGAGATCGACGTCGCGGGACGCCGTCTCGAGAACGACCAGCTGCGCGTCACCTGGGACGAGCACGCTCTGCTCGACTCGGTGTGGGACAAGGTTGCCGGGCGGGAGGTCCTCGCCCCGGGAAGCCGGGGGAACGTCTTCCAGCTGCACGACGACTACCCCAACTACTGGGACGCCTGGGACGTGGACCTGCACTACCGCGAGCGGGTCGAGGATCTGCTCGGGCTCGAAGCGATCGAGGCGGCCGAGGTCGGGCCGGTCCGCGCCGGCGTGCGGTTCTCCCGCTCCTTCGGCGCATCGAGCATCCGACAGACGATGCGGCTGGCCGCCAGTTCGCGCCGGCTCGAGTTCGATACCGAGGCGTCCTGGCACGAGTCGCACAAGTTCCTCAAGGTGGCGTTCCCGGTGGACGTGCGTGCGCTCGAGGCGAGCTACGACATGCAGTTCGGGCACGTTACCCGCCCGACGCACGCGAACACGCGCTGGGACCTCGCCCGCTTCGAGGTGTGTGCCCACAAGTGGGCCGACCTGTCGGAATCCGGCTACGGGGTGGCGCTGCTGAACGATTGCAAGTACGGGTATGACGTAGTGGGAAACGTGCTGCGGCTGTCGCTGCTGCGCGCCTCGACCTGGCCCGACCCCGAGGCCGACCGCGGCGATCAACGCTTTGTCTACGCGTTGTACCCGCACGCGGGGGGGCTGCGGGAGGGGGGCGTGATCGAGGAGGGCTACGCCCAGAACCTGCCGCTGCGTGCGGTGGCCCGTTTTGGGGAAAGAACCACGGCGCCCCCGCGGGAGGACGGCTTCGGCCGCCCCCCGCGTGGCTCGTTCCTGTCCGTCGACCGGCAAGGAGTTGTGATCGAAACCGTGAAGAGATCCGACCGGGGTTCCGAGGTGGTCGTCCGGTGCTACGAGGCGTGGGGCGGGCGCGGCCGCGTGCGGCTCCGCTGCGCGCTCCCGATCGAGGCCGCGGAGCGGACCGATCTGCTCGAACGGCACGACGTGCCGGCCGAGGTCGGGCCGGGTGGGGTCGGTTTCGAGGTCCGGCCGTTCGAGGTCGTCACCCTCAAGCTCACCCTCGCGGGCGATTTCTCCTCCAGGGCCCGGACATGATAGTTACTCGTCGCTTATGGCCTGTCCGGATCGCGGTGTTTCGATTGAGTGGCCGCAGCGGGGGTTCCCGAGCGTGGAGGTGGAGCGCGTGAGCGTGGTCCTGCGTCAGCCGACGCTGCAGGTTCCCGAGCCGCTCCGGCCGCTCGTCGACCTCGCGTTCAACCTGCGCTGGTCGTGGGAGGACGCCACCCAGGAACTGTTCCGCCGCATCGATCCGGCCGGGTGGGAGTCGCTCGGCGACCCGGTTCGCCTGCTGGGCGCGCTCCCCGCATCGCGGCTCGAGGCGCTGGTGGCCGACGAGGAGTTCGTGGCCAAGCTCCGGGAGGTCCATGCGGGCCTCGAGGACTACCTCAGCGCGCCGTCGTGGTTCCAAGGTCGGGGCGGGACGATGCTCCGCTCGGTGGCCTACTTTTCCCCGGAGTTCGGACTGACCGAGGGCCTTCCCCAATACTCCGGCGGGCTCGGAGTGCTTGCCGGAGATCACCTCAAGGCCGCAAGCGGGCTGGGGGTGCCGCTCGTGGCCGTGGGGCTGCTCTACCGGAGCGGCTACTTCCGGCAGCGGCTCGAGTATCACGGGTGGCAGCGAGAGGCCTACCCGAGCCTCGATCCCGAGGAGATGGCGCTCCGGCTGGTCGACGGGGTGCGCGTGGACATCGAGCTGGCCGATGTGCCGGTCGTGGCCCAGGTGTGGAAGGCCGAGGTGGGCAGGGTCCCCCTGTATCTCCTCGACACCGACGTGCCCTACAACGACGAGCATGCCCGCCGGGTCACCGATGCCCTCTACAGCGGCGACGTGGACCACCGCATCCGCCAGGAGATCTTCCTCGGGATGGGAGGCGTGCGCGCCCTCGAAGCGCTGGGGGAATCCCCGAACGTGTTCCACTCGAACGAGGGGCACGCCGGCTTCCTGGCGCTCGAGCGCCTCGGCCGTCTGATCGTCGGCGAGGGGCTGTCCTTCGACGAGGCCGTCGAGCGGGTCCGCGTCGGGACCGTCTTCACCACCCATACGCCGGTTGCGGCCGGGATCGACCGGTTCCCCCGTCCGCTCATGGAACGGTACTTCGGGCGGTGGACCGAGCGGTGCGGCATCCCGTTCGATACGCTCATGGCCCTTGGACAGGCGCCCGGAGAGGGACGCGACGCCGCATTCAACATGGCCTACATGGCCCTTCGGCTCTCGGCGCGAGCCAACGGCGTGTCGATGCTCCACGGGCAGGTGAGCCGGTCGATGTTCGCCCCGCTGTGGCCCGGCCGGTCGGCGGACGAGGTTCCGATCTCGTCGGTGACCAACGGGGTCCATGGGCGAAGCTGGGTGTCGCCGGAGATGCACGGCCTCCTCCAGCGATATGTCTCGCCCAAGTGGGCAGAGGCCGACTCGTGGGAAGGCATCGACGAGACGCCCGACGAGGAGCTGTGGGCGGTCCGGGCGGCGGGGAGGCAGCGCCTCGTCTCGTTTGTTCGCCGCCGTCTGGCGGCGACGCCTGGAGCCGGTGGGTCGGCGATCTCGCCCGATTGGGTCGAGGGTGTGATGGACCCGAACGCTCTCACCATCGGTTTTGCTCGCCGGTTTGCCGCCTACAAGCGAGCCACGCTGCTCATGCAGCACCCCGAACGGCTGAAGGCCTTGCTCAACACGCCCGACCGGCCCGTGCAGATCATCTTCTCGGGGAAGGCGCATCCCGCAGACGAGCAGGGCAAACACATGATCCGGGAGCTCGTCGAGTTCGCACGAGACCCGCAGGTGCGAGCCCGAATGGCCTTCATCGAGGACTTCGACATCGGGGTCGCCCGGATGCTGTACCAGGGCTCCGACGTATGGCTCAACAATCCCTGGCGCCCGCTCGAGGCGTGCGGCACCAGCGGGCAGAAGGCAGCGCTGAACGCCGTCCTCAACTGTTCGATTCTCGACGGGTGGTGGGCGGAGATGTACGAGCCCGCCGTCGGCTGGGCCATTCCCTCGGCGGAGGATGTCGGCGATCCGACGGAGCGGAACCGCCGCGAGTCGCAGTCGCTGCTCGACATCGTCGAGCACGAGCTCATCCCGCTGTTCTACGAGCGAGACGCTTCCGGCCTGCCCCGGCGGTGGCTCCGGCGGATGAAGAACGCACTGCGGTTGCTGGGCCCCCGCGTCAATGCGCATCGCATGGTGCGGGAGTACGTCGAGCGTATGTACGAGCCGGCGCTGGCGCTGGAGCGCCCGGTTCCGGCCCCGGGGGCGTGAGCGGGCGCCATCTCGGCGAGCTCCGCACGCGGCTGTCGGCGTGGTACGAGCCGCGCGGCGCACAGTACCCGTGGCGAGAGGAGCCCAACCCCTATCGCGTGCTCGTGAGCGAGGTGATGCTGCAGCAGACCCAGGCTGCGCGCGTGGTCGCGCCATACCGGCTGTTTCTCGAGCGGTTCCCCACCATCGCGGCCCTCGCCGCGGCCCCGGCGTCGGAGGTGGTCCGCGCGTGGTCCGGTCTCGGCTACAACCGCCGGGCGGTGTCGCTCTCGCGCGCCGCTCGGCTCGTCGCCGCCGAGCACGGCGGTCGCCTCCCATCCAGTGCTGACGCGCTTCGATCACTCCCGGGGGTCGGCCCGTATACCGCCTCGGCGGTCGCCTCCATCGCCTTCGGCGAGCGCCTCCCGGCGATCGACGTGAACGTCCGGCGCGTCGTCTCGCGGGCGGTCTTCGGGGCCGAACCCACCGAGGTCCCCGACGTCGATGTCGCCGCGGCCGCCGGCGCGCTGCTCGATCCGGTCGATCCCGGTTCCTGGAATCAGGCAATCATGGATCTGGGGCGCGAGGCCTGTCGGGTCACGCCAGCGTGCCGGCGGTGTCCTCTGCTCGGCGCCTGCCGTTCGGGTGGCCGCGAACGCCCTGCTGGGCGCGCCAGTACCCGGCCGCCGGCACGCTTCGAAGGATCAAACCGCCAGCTGCGGGGGCGGATGATCGAGCAGCTTCGCCGTCACGAGTGGTGCTCACTTGGAAAGCTCGCGAACGATGCCGCAGTCTCCCTCGATCGTGCCCGAGCCGCAGTCGCGGCGATGGCGCGCGAAGGCATTCTCGAGGCGGGGCCCGCGGCCCTCGGTGGAAGACCGGGCGGCCGGGTGCGGCTGGCCGAGGCCGGGAGCCGCTGAACACGCCAGACGTGGGGCGGCCGTCACCCCGGCGGCTTCGTCGGCCCCGGAGGCCGTGCGCTATCCGAGTCGTCCGATCCCGGGGCGAGCGCGAAGGATCCACCAGGCGAGCTCGTCGACGTGTCGCTCGCGAGCTTCCTCGCTCGCCGCATTGGCGGCGTCGTGGGCGATCGCAAATCCCGTCAACACGAGCCCCCCGAGCATGGCGAGGTCGAGCTGCCGGGCGAACTCTTCGGGGTCGAACCTTGGGCCGAGCGCGGCCGATAGCAGCTCGCGGAACGCCGCGACGATCTCGTCGCGCCCGCCCACGCAGCGGTCGGCGTTCTGCGCCACGAACCAGACCAGGTCGAATGCAGGCGGGCCGGCGGCCGCGAGCTGCCAGTCGAGCATCACGACCTGCGTCTGGTCGATCCCCAGGTTCGAACGGTCGAGGTCGCCGTGCAGAAGCGTGGGGCGGCACATGCCGAGGGCCGAGGTGAGCGGCGAGAGGTCCTCGAGGAGATCGAGGACCGGCTGTGCGACGTCGATGGGAACCGTCTCGGAAAAGATGTCCCATCCCGAACGGAGTCGGTGGGCCATTCCGTCGGGATAGTCGACGCGCAGCAGCGACTCCGGCGACGGGATCCGGTACCGGTCGGCGAGGCTGCACAGGTGGGCGTCGGGGGGCTCGTCGAGGAACCGGGCGTGGAGCTTCGCCGCCGCCTCGAGCAGCCGGTTCCATCGGCCGCGGGAGATGACGCCCAACCGGGGAAGCAGGACATCGGTCGCGTCACGCATCAGCAGGGCCCATTCGTCTCCCTCCCGGGCGGTGCCGATCACGCAGTGGTCGATCCCTTCGGGCAGCACGCCCAGCACGCCCGTCTCCCAGAGAGCCACCGCCCGGCAATGCCGGTCGCGCGTCACGTGCATCAGGAAATCGCGGTCGAAGGATTGTCGCTTCAGGACGAAGGTTCGACCGTCCGCACCGACGACTCGTTCCAGCAGGCTGCCCGATTGCGGCGCGGCCACGAGCAGCGGGGACCGGTTGTGGGCGCCCACGACGTCGAGAAGGTCGGCGATGCTGCCGGCAACGTGGGCCCGTCCCCCCGTATCGGAGCTCACGCCGGTATTCGAGCCTGTGCGGGTCTCTTGCGCAAGGGGTGCTCGACGAGCTGGCGCCGCTTCGGGGCGGCGACCAAGGGCAGGTGGGCGCAGTGGCGCGGCCGCGCAAAACGGTGGCGCAGGCGGGAGCGGGCGCGACTCTAGCTCGGTTGCGTGCGATCGAGACGGGCTGATCCTGCGTCGTCGCGAGGTTGGCGCCGGGTCCGGCAGCCGCCTGATTCACCTGCGACCATGGTTGTCTGGCCCTCCATCGGGGGGGCAGGCCGGAGACAGGCCCAGCAAATGATCGAGGGAACTCCGCCACGGGCGGGCACAGGTCCATCGCTCAGGACGGCGGCCTCCGCCACGCCACCGGGGCGCGACCGTTACGTCGACTTCCTCAGGCTGGCCAGCATCCTCGTGGTCGTCCTTGGTCACTGGTTCATCGCCGTCGTCGTCTGGCGTCCCGGTGAGATCAGGGGAGCCAACGCCCTCGCACTCGTGCCGGGCCTCTGGGCGGCGACCTGGGTGCTTCAGGTGATGCCCGTCTTCTTCTTCATCGGGGGCTTCTCGAACCTGGTGTCGTTGGCCTCGATCGGCCGCCGCGGCGGGGGATACGCCGAATTCCTCACCACGAGGCTCGCCCGCCTGATGCGTCCTACGGGCATCTTCATCGCCGCATGGCTGGCAGCGGCGGCGATCCTCGGCATGATCGGTTTCCCCCGGGGCTCGCTGCTCCACACCGCCACTCAGCTGGTCGGCCAGCCGCTCTGGTTCCTGGGCGTCTACATGCTCGTCGTGGCCCTGGCGCCGCCGATGCTGCGTCTGCATCGCCGGTTCGGGGCCAGGGTCCTCGTGGCGCTGGCGCTCGGGGCGGCTGCGGTCGACTTGGTCAGGCTGGGGCTTGGGAACACGACGTTCGGCTACCTGAACTACGGGCTGGTATGGCTCTTCGCCCACCAGCTCGGCTTCTTCTATGCCGACGGCTCGCTCGCGCGGGCGGGGCGATCCCGGCCGGCGCTCACGGCCGGCATGGGGTTGACTGCCCTGGTGGCGCTGACAGCCTCGGGGATCTATCCGCCAAGCATGGTCGGGCTCCCCGGCGACCGGGTCTCCAACATGACACCGCCCACGATCGCGATCGTGGCGCTCTCGATTTGGCTGGTCGGTCTCGTCATGCTGCTGCGGCCCCCGATCCGCCGGTGGCTCGAGCGGCCGCGGGTGTGGCTGGCCGTGGTGGCCGGAAGCTCCGTGCTGATGACGATGTTCCTCTGGCATCTCACGGCGATGCTGATCGTCGCGTCGGTGCTGTTCCCCCTCGGCTTTCCTCAACCCGCGCCCGGAAGCGGGGCATGGTGGCTCCTGCGGCCGGTCTGGGTGACCGCGCTGGTGGCAGTGCTTGCCCCGATCGTGCTCGCCTTCGGGCGCTTCGAGCGACGAGCCGGACCTGCCCAGGATGATGCGGCGGCCGCCAATCGGACGACTCGCCGCGCCCGGGCAGCCGGTGCCGCGGTGGGCGCCACGCTCGTGATCGCGGGCGTGCTCGGGTTCGCGGTCGGCGGCTTCGACGGCTTCCTCCGCAGCCCCGGCGTCACGCTCGTGCTGCTGACGCTCAACCCGGCGCAGAACGTCCTCCACCTGCTTGCGGGGGGAGCGCTGTTGCGGGCCGCTCGAAGGGGCGGCGCTGCGCCGGCCGCGATCTCCGGTTTCCTCCTCACCGCGGTGGGGGTGGCCGGTCCGGTCATGGCGGGGACAGCGGCCGACGGTCTGGCCCTGAATGCCGCGGATCATGTCCTCCATCTGACGGCCGGCATCGTCTCGCTCCTGGTCGCGTTCCGCCTCGCCCGGCCGCCGCCTCACGTTCCCGAGGCTCGGGCGGCATAACCTCGGCGGCCATCGCCGACGGGACCCGGGCGAGACGCCCACACGCGACGCGGCGGGGGTCAGGGCGGAGCTGACGGGATTAGGGAGGCAGTGCCGGTCGGGGGGCGGAAACGCGAATGGAGCAGTTCTCAGCCGGCTGAGCCCGTCGTCCCCGGCACTTTCCCGCGCAGAGGGTCGAAGTCCTCCCCCAGGACCGAGCGCGCGTAGGCCTCCAAGTCCTCGTCCGCTACGAGATCCTCGCTGCGGGCCAGGACCACCTCGATGGGCGGCACCCGCTGCGCCGACGTCCGAGTCGTGTTCTCCGTCGCCTCCTTCATCGTGGTCTTGCCTCCTGGTGACTGTTCGTGTCCCAGTATGGATATCGATCGTGCCAAGGGACGAGTACGAGCCTCGGCACGGGAGGGGAACCTAGATGGCGACATCGAGGTGGACGCGCCCGGTCTGGCTACCGTGCCAAGTCCCCAAAGAGCGGTTGGGGACGAGCAGTTCGGCCTTGGCCTGCTATGGGCGCGGATCGCGGGCTTGTAGCCCCGGG
>JBOGWP010000005.1:0-19114 GCA_050693875.1 Actinomycetota bacterium | reverse complement strand
GCTTCGCTCCCCGGTACGGGCCAGAGAGGCAGGGGGCGGTACGGCCGCGGTCCTCAATGTCGGCCCGCCTCGCCCCCGCTCGGCGAGCCGTGCCTCCGGCGGCGTCGTTCAATGCCGGCAGGGCCTCACTTCGCTCGGTGCCTGCCGGGCCCCGCTTGGGTGCGCCCCTGGTGGGCTCTACTTGACTCATTCGCACGAACTTCGGCACCTCAAGCTGGGGCACCTCAAGCTGGGCTAGCTCTCCGGGAACTTGATCCAGCCTTGCCGGGCGGCCGTTGCCACCGCTTCCAGCTTCGAATGGGCCCCCAGCTTCCCGAGGAGGCTCTGGACGTGGTTGCGGACGGTGTTGAGCGCGAGCACGAGCTGCGCCGCGATCTCCTGATTCGACATCCCCAGCGCCGTGAGCTCGAGTACCTGCATCTCGCGTTGCGTCAGGGTGGACGCAGGCCGGCTCCTCGTCTCGCCGCGAAGCCGCGGGAGCAGGTGCGCCAGCATGGCAGGCGAGATCAGCGCCTCACCGGCTGCGGCCGCGCGGACGGCCGAGGTGACCTCGTCGAGCGCCCGATCCTTGGTGATGAAGCCCGAGCATCCCGCATCGATGGCCTCCACCAGCACCGGCTCGTCCGCCGATGCGGTGACCATCACCACCTGGGCGCTGGGAACCCGCTCCCTGATCGCACCGGCGGTGTGGGCCCCGTCCCCGTCGGGGAGTCGGTAGTCCATCAGCACGACGTCGGGGTTCTGCTCGACCGCAAGCCGCACGGCCTCGGCTGCCGTGCTCGCCAGTCCGGTGACCTCGATGTCCGGCTCGCTGCGGAGCGCCTCGGCGAGGCTCTGGGCAACCATCACATGGTCGTCGACGATCAGGACCCGTATCCGCTTGTCTTCCCGCATGCGTCGCGATTGTCGCAGACTCCCGTGGGGACGGCGGAGGGTCGCTTACAGCGTCGCCAGGTCGGCGCAGCGCGCCCGGATGGCCTCGGCCGCGGCGCGCAGCGCGGCGCGCTCGCCCTCGTCGAGCTCGAGCTGGACGATCTCCTCGACGCCCTTGCGGCCGAGGCGCGCCGGCACGCCGAGGTAGGTGTCCGACACGCCGTACTGCCCGGTCACCCAGGCGCAGACCGGGAGAACCTCCTTCGTGTCTCCGAGGATGGCGTTCGCCATACGGGCCACCGCCGAGGAGGGCGCGTAGTAGGCGCTCCCCTTTTTCAGGCGGGCCACGATCTCGGCGCCCGCATCGCGGGTTCGCCGGTACAGCCGCTCGAGCGTGTCTGCGTCGACGAGCTTGGTGAGAGGGATGCCGTCGACCCGGGCGTGGCGCGGCAGGGGGACCATCTGCTCCCCGTGGGACCCCAGCGTGATGGCGTCGACCACCAGCGGCGACACGCGCAGCTCCCGCGCGATGAAGGCCGCCAGCCGGGCGGAGTCGAGGACGCCGGCCATGCCCATCACCCGCTCTCGCGGAAAGCCGCTCACATCGGCGGCGAGGTAGGCCATCTCGTCGAGCGGGTTGGTCACGACCAGAAGGACGGCGTTGGGCGAGTGCTCGGCGATCCGCTCGGTGACCTCGCGGACGATGCCGGCGTTGCGGCCCAACAGGTCGAGCCGGCTCATCCCCGGCTGGCGCGGAAAGCCGGCCGTGACCACCACCACGTCGGAGGAGGCGGTGTCGTTGTAGTCATTGGTGCCGGTGATGTGCGCCTCGAACCGCTCGATCGGTGCCGACTGGTTCAAGTCCAGGGCGAGGCCCTGAGGAAGCCCTTCGACCACGTCGATGAGGCAGACGTCGGCGAGACCGCGCTGGAGGATCCGAAGCGCCGTGGTGGAGCCGACGAATCCGGCACCGACCACCGTCACCTTCGCCACGCGTGTGCTCCCGCCGACCTCAGGAGGCCTGCATCGCCGCGAGCACGGCGTCGGCGACCTCGGAGGTGCCGACGGCCGTGGGATCGTCGCGGGTGGGCTTCATGTCGTAGGTGACGTTGCGCCCTTCCGCGATCACCCCTGCGATCGCGCCCTCGAGCAGATCGGCAGCGGCAATCTCCCCCAAGTGGCGCAGCATGAGCACCCCGGAGAGCATCATTGCCATCGGATTGGCCCGGTTCTGCCCCGTGTAGCGGGGGGCCGACCCGTGGGTCGGCTCGAAGACGGCCACCTCGTCGCCCAGGTTGGCGCCGGGGGCCACGCCGAGTCCGCCCACCAGCCCGGCCCCCAGGTCGCTCAGGATGTCGCCGTAGAGATTCGGGAGCACCAGCACGTCGTACTCCTCAGGGCGGGTCACGAGCTGCATCGTGCAGTTGTCGATGATGCGATCTTGGAAGGCGATGTCCGGATACTCCTCCGCCACCTCCTGCGCCACCCGCAGGAAGAGCCCGTCCGAGAACTTCATGATGTTCGACTTGTGGACGGCGGTCACCTTCCGGCGCCCGTAGCGCCGGGCGTACTCGAAGGCGAACTTGACGATCCGCCGGCTGCCGTAGATCGAGATTGGCTTGATCGAGATCGCCGAATCCTCCCGCACGTGCCCTACGCCGAGCTCCTCGAACACCTCGATCAGGCGCTTGACCTCCGCGGAGCCCACCTCGAACTCGATGCCGGCGTAGAGATCCTCATGGTTCTCGCGGACGATGACGAGGTCGACGTCGGCGTAGCGTGAGCGGACGCCCGGATACTCCTTGCACGGGCGGACGCAGGCAAACAGGTCGAGGGCCTTGCGCAGGGCTACGTTGACGCTGCGGAACCCCGTCCCCACCGGCGTCGTGATGGGCCCCTTGATCGCCACGCGGTTCGCCCGAATCGACTCGAGCACGTGCTCGGGGAGGGGGGTCCCGAAGGACTCCATCACCCCCTCGCCGGCGTTCTGAACGTCCCACTCAAACCCGACGCCGGTACCCTCGAGAACACGCCGAGTTGCCTCGGCAATCTCCGGACCGATACCGTCCCCGGGAATCAGCGTGACGCGGTGGGCCATGCGCACCTCCTGGGGCAGCCGCGGATGGCTACGTACGAGAGCCTAGCCGGTGCCGGCACGACGTGCGCCCCGGTGTCTGAACGGGTATCGAGCAGATAAGATGGGGGGCTCCTGAGGAGGCTCTTCGTTGACCACAAAAGGCCTGCAGGACGTCGTCGCGGCGGAGACCGCCATCTCCGATATCGATGGCCGTGACGGCATCCTTTGGTACGCGGGGTATGACATCAAGGACCTCGCCGAGCACTGCACCTTCGAGGAGATCTTTCACCTCGTCCACCAGCGCGAGCTCCCGACACGCAAGGAACTCGAGGAGCTCTCGTCACAGCTTGTGAAAGAGCGCGAGCTCGATCACTTCACCGCCCGGCTCATGCCGACGATGGCCGATGTCGCGTCGCCGATGTCCATGCTCCGGACGATCGTGTCGGCGTCGTCCGCCTACGATCCCGACGGCTGGGAGGCGCCCGAGAACCACGAGGCGAACCTCCGAAAGTCGATTCGCCTCACCGCGCGGCTCCCGCAGATGATCGCCGCATACTGGCGCATCCGCAACGGCATGGAGCCGATCGAGCCCGATCCCGGGCTGAGCCATGCCGGGAGCTTTCTCCATCTCCTGACCGGCGAGATCCCCTCCGAGGAAGACGCCCGCCTTCTCGACATCTGCCTGGTCTTGCATGCCGACCACACCATGAACGCCTCCACCTTTGCGGCCCGCGTCACCGCCGCGACCCTCGCCGACATCCACTCCGCGATCACGGCCGCAATCGCAGCCCTCAAGGGCCCCCTGCACGGGGGAGCGAACGAGCAGGTGTTCAAGATGCTCGAGGAGATCGGAAAGGTCGAGGCAACCGAGGAGTATCTGGCCGACCGCCTCGCTCAGAAGAAGAAGATCATGGGGTTTGGACATCGCGTCTACCGCAACGTGGAAGACCCCCGTGCGACGGTTCTCCGAGACCTGGCACGGGACCTGTCGGAGCGCAAAGGCGAGCCCATCTGGTTCGAGATCTCTGAGCGCGTCGACGAGGTGATGCGTCGGGAGAAGAACCTCTTCCCCAACGTCGACTTCTACGCCGCGACCGTTTATCACTGCCTCGGCATCCCAACCGAGCTGTTTACGCCGGTGTTCGCGGCGTCTCGGGTCGCCGGCTGGACCGCGCACGTACGCGAGCAGCTCGCCGACAACCGGCTGATCCGCCCGGACTCTGCCTACATCGGGCCCCCTCCGCGCAGCTTTCCTCCGATCGACGAGCGCGGCTGAGCCCGCGAGATCTCCTGAAACCGGCGGCTAGGCGCGGCGTCGCGCGGCGCGACGCCTCCCGCACGTTCCCCTTCGGGACGAGCGGAAGCCCATACGCCTCGGCCACACGCCGAAGCTCCTCGCCGGGGACCGGGGCGTCGACAAAGGCGCTGAACAGGATCACTTCCAGCGGGGGGTCGGCTTCGAGATGTGGGGCGACGATGGACGGCCGGTCCGGTTCGGCATGATGTGGTCGAGGACCACGAGGTCGGGGCGGAGCCGGCGAACCTCCTCGATTGTCTTCTGGCCATCGGACGCCGTTCCCACCACCTCGACGTCGGCCTCGCCGAGCGGCAAGGCGGTCTCCAGCAGGCGGCGCACGGACTCGTCGTCGTCCACGATGAGCGCTCGCAACGCCATGTCCTCACCCTCCTGTCGTCCTGGGAGGGTCATCGGCAGCGATGGAGGGGCTGTGGAGCATGGTGCGACCACCCCAGCCCCTACGGTCTGGGGTGGTCGACAGACGGCGGCCTCTATCCGGAGCGAGATCCTCCTCGACGCGACTCGCCAGCGCGCCGCGGCCGCGGCACCTGCGAGGCGTGCTGCGTGAGCTTGCTCGAGCAGGCGTTGTGAAAGGCGAGGCCGAACTCACGGCCCAGCCCCCGTGCGCCCTGCTTTCGCAGGGCAAGACGCCCGACCAGCACCTCGCCGCCCGAGATCGTCTTGCCGCAATAATCGCAGACATATTCTTCCTTGAGGATCACACCCACATCGATTTCCTTTCTGCGGGCAACTCGCCGCCGCCTCTCCCCAAGTCTCGCGGGGCGATCATACCCAACGAGAAATAGGACGTAAATGATTTGTGGAGCGGTTTCTCACAGGCGGCTATTCAGCCCAGGTGGCTCGCGGCCACTCTGACGGTATTCGCGAGCAACATCGCACGGGTCATCGGCCCCACGCCCCCCGGCACGGGTGTAATAGCACCCGCCACCTCGGCAACACCGTCGAAGTCCACATCGCCCACAAGGCCTTCTTCCGTACGGCTAATTCCCACGTCGATAACGACTGCTCCGGGGCCGACCATCTCCGCAGTAATTGCCTTCGGGGTCCCGGCGGCGGCGATGAGGAGATCGGCCGACCGCGTGAAGGCGGCCAGATCGCGCGTTCCCGTATGGCAGAGGGTGACGGTGGCATTGGCACCCGCCCCCTTGGCGGAGAGAAGAATCGAGACCGGGCGGCCGACGAGGTTGGACCGTCCCACCACCACCACGCGAGCGCCATCGATGTCGATTCCCTCCCGCTCGAGCAGCACTTTGATGCCGAGGGGAGTGCAGGGAACGAGACGTGCGCGCCCGAGCGCCAGGAGCCCGGCATTCTCCGGATGCAGCCCGTCGACGTCCTTTGCCGGGTCGAGGGTCTCCTGAGCCGCGATCGGGTCGAGTGGGGGTGGAAGCGGGAGTTGCACGATGATTCCGTGGACCGAAGGATCGGCGTTCAGGCCCCGGATTAGGTCCTCCAGTTCCTGCTGCCCGGTCGTTGGGGGGAGCTCGTGGACGCTCGATGCAATGCCAATCGCCTCCGCATCCTTCTTCTTTGCCCCGACATACACACGCGAACCCGGATCGTCCCCGACCAGGACCGCGGCAAGACCCGGGACGGTGCCAGATTTGCGGAGCTCGGCGACTTCGGCCGCGATCTCCTCACGAATGGCAGCCGCCACTCTCTTCCCATCGAGGATTCTGGCCGTCATGCGCGGATCCTAACAGGGGGGTCTCGCAGCGGCTCCGGCCGAATTAGTGCCGGAAATGCCGGTGCCCGGTGAAAACCATCGGCACCCCGAGGACATCCGCAGCCGCGACGACCTCGGCATCCCGTACCGATCCACCCGGCTGAATGACCGCCCGTGCTCCGGCATCCACCGCAGCGCGCAGGCCGTCGGGAAACGGGAAGAACCCGTCCGAGGCGCAGACGCTCCCCTTGGCCCGGTCTCCCGCGCGGCGGGCGGCAAGCTCGACCGCCTCGACCCGGCTCATCTGCCCGGCGCCGATGCCGAATGCCTGGGCACGTGAGGCGAAGACCGCCGAGTTCGACATGGCATGCTTCGCCACCTTCCAGGCGAACAGGAGGTCCTCCCAATCCTGCTCGCTCGGGGCGGAGCGCGTGACCACCTGCATATGGTCCCGCACCTCGGGCGACCGGTCGACGTCCTGGATCAGAAGGCCGTCCGCGGCCGAGCGCAGCACCGTGGGCGACGTCAACGGACGGGACTCGATTACGCGCAGGTTCTTGCGCTGCCGCAGGGCGCTGAGGCCGTCGGCCGAGAACGAGGGGGCGGCGACGATCTCGGTCATGATGTCGATGATCCGGCGCGCGGTGGGCCCGTCGATCGTGCGGTTGGCGGCGACGATCCCGCCGAACGCCGACCGCGGATCACACTCCAGGGCACGCCGGTAGGCCTCCTCCGTGTCCTGCCCGAGCGCACACCCGCACGGGTTGGTGTGCTTGACGATGGCCACGGCAGGGCGGTCGAACTCCCCGACCAGGCGCCAGGCGCCATCGAGGTCGATGAGGTTGGTGTAGGAGAGCTCCTTGCCGGCAAGCTGGCGCCACGAGGGCTCGCGCTCCGTGTAGTAGGCCCCCCGCTGGTGCGGGTTCTCGCCGTAGCGCAGCTCGACGCGCCGGTCGAGCACGAGGAACTGCCGTTCCGGAAACGCCTCCTCGCGGCTCATCCAGCGGGCCACGGCGGCGTCGTAGGCGGCCACATGTGCGAATGCCTCACCGGCGAGGCGCGCTCGGGTGGCATCGGATAGGGCCCCCGACCGCGACCGCATCTCCTCGAGCACCGCCGGATAGCGGTCGGGGTTGACGACCACACCGACCGAGCGAAAGTTCTTCGCAGCCGCGCGCACCATCGCCGGGCCGCCGATATCGATCTGCTCGACCGCCTCCTGCTCGCTCACCCCCTCGCGGGCGATGGTCTGCTCGAAGGGATAGAGGTTGCAGACGACCAGATCGATCGGAGAGATCCCGTGCTCCTTCAACTGGGCAAGATGCTGCGGCTTCCGCCGGTCGGCCAGGATCCCCCCGTGAATGCGCGGGTGGAGGGTTTTGACCCGCCCGTCGAGGATCTCCGGGGCTCCGGTGATCTCACTCACGGTCGTGACGGGGATCCCGACGCGGGCGAGCATGCGAGCCGTCCCTGCGGAGGAGACGATCGAGACGCCCTGGTCGATCAGGCCCTGGGCGAGCTCCTCGAGCCCACGCTTGTCGTGGACCGAGACGAGGGCGCGGCGGATTCTCAACGTCAGCTCCGGGGAGCCGGAGCCGGCACGAGGTGCACCTGCCGCCCTTCGATGCGAATCCGGCCCGAGACGAACAGCCGGACCGCTTCGGGATAGAGCTCGTGCTCCACGGTCTTGATGCGTTCGTGCAGGCTCGCCTCGTCGTCCTCCGGAAGGACTCCAACACAGCGCTGGAGCAGGATGGGGCCGGCGTCGACCTCCTCGGTAGCCACGTGCACCGTCGTCCCGGTCACCTTCACGCCCCAGGCAATGGCGTCGCGCACGGCATGGGCACCGGGGAACGCGGGCAGGAGTGCGGGATGCACGTTGAGGATGCGGCCCGGGAACGCGCGGATGAACGGCGGCGAGAGGATCCGCATGAATCCCGCCAGGCACACGAGGTCGATCCGACGGGCCACGAGCGCACCGACCAGGCCGAGGTCGTACTCCTCGCGCATCCGGTAGGCCGCCGGATCGACGTGGAGGGCCTCGACGCCGGATGCCCGGGCGCGTTCCAGCGCCGCCGCCCCCTCCCTGTCGGAGGCGAGCACCACGACGCGCCCGCCCGCGAGATCGTCTCGGGCAGAGGCGTCCAGCAGCGCCTGGGCGTTGCTACCCGACCCCGACGCGAGGATTGCGATCCGCGTCTGCATGAGGGGCAGAGGATATCGTCCGCCCCTCCCACGGACGACGCTCTCGCGGCGCGGGGCCCGGCGGCCCCGCTGAACGGCCGGTCAGCTCAGCGCCCGTGCGACGAGCTCGGCGACCGCGGGCGGAGTCCGCGCCACGGCCACCCCGACAGCCTCGAGCGCCTGCGCCTTCGCGTCGGCAGTCCCCTTCGTGCCGGAGATGATCGCACCGGCGTGCCCCATTCGCCTGCCCGGCGGCGCCGTGAAGCCGGCGATGTAGGCGACGACGGGGGTGCGGAACCCCTCCGCGATCAGCTCCGCGGCCCGTTCCTCCTCCTCCCCGCCGATCTCGCCGATCAACACGACCGCCCCGGTCTCGGGGTCGTCGTCGAACCGGGCGAGGCAGTCGACGAAGCGCGTCCCGGGAATGGGATCGCCGCCGATGCCGATGCAGGTCGACTGGCCGATCCCCGCACGGGTGAGCTGGAAGATGACCTCGTAGGTCAGCGTCCCCGAGCGCGACACGATGCCCACGGGTCCGGGCATGCAGATCTCGGCGGGGATGATCCCGATGTTGCAGCGGCCCGGGCTGATCACGCCCGGGCAGTTCGGCCCGATCAGCGCGGACTTCCCCGTCCGCTCGAGCTGGGCGATCACGCGTGCCATGTCGAGCGCGGGGATGCCCTCGGTGATGCACACCACCAGCGGTAGTCCGGCATCAGCAGCCTCGAGGATCGCGTCCGGAGCGACCCGGGCGGGGACGAAGATGACCGAGGCGTTGGCCGCGGTCGCCCGCACCGCCTGCTCCACCGTGTCGTAGACCGGGACCCCGTCAACCTCCTGTCCGCCTTTTCCCGGTGTCACCCCGGCGACGACCTGCGTCCCCGCGGCACGGTTGCGCCGGGCGTGAAACGAGCCCTCCCTCCCGGTGAGGCCCTGTACGACGACCCTCGTGCGCTCGTCGACGAAGATCGCCATCAGGCGAAGGCGATGGCGAAGACGTCCCCCAGGCCGTCGGCGACGCGGTCGAAGGATTCGCCCCCGTCGCTCGAGTACCACAGCTCACCGGTCGAGGTCCCGAACATCACCTCGGACGGCACCTTGAGGTTGATCACGAGCGCGCATCGGCGTACGCCCCCCCGAAGGTTCTTGACCACCGTCCGGAACCGCCTGCCGGCATCGGTCGAGAGGTAGACGTCGCAGTGGGCGCGGGCGCGTCCCTTCCAGTTCGCCGGGGCGTCCTCGGAGGCCGAGAGGATCACGCGATCGATCTCGGCCGGATGCGCCGCCAGCCCCATCGAGAACCGGCGCGGGTTGGCGGTTCCCATCGGCCGCCAGGTCATCCCCTCGTCGTCCGTGCACCATGCCCCCGCCCCTCTCCCCGCTTCCTTGTGGGGACCGGCGGTGACATAGACGCGTTCCCGCCGAGCGGGCGAGACCTGGATGCAGCGAACCTGGGGGGCGGGGATACCGAGGTCGAACCACGACTTGCCCCCATCGCGGGAGCGGTAGATGCCTCCCGACTCGACCCCTGCGTAGATGGTCTTCGGGTGCTTGGGGTGAACGGCAACACACGAAACCGACGGGTGACCTTCGCTCGAGGTCCAACCTTCGTGACCCGGAGCCGTCTGAAATCCGGCGAGCTCCTTCCAGGCTCCGCCGCCGTCCTTGCTCGTCCAAGCCCCCGCCGGCTTGGTGCCGGCCAGGACCTGCCCGGCTGCGCCGACGGCCAGTGCGGTCACCTCGTCGCCGACGTCCTTTGCCGCCATCACCCCATCGGTCCCGTCCCAGCGCACGATCGATCCACCGGCGGTGCCCGCCAGCACACGGCCGGCCAGGGGGCGGGCCAGGCAGAGCACGGGATCGCTCATCAGCGGGGTGATCTCCTCGTCCTCGTACAGCACCAAGCCATTCGAACCGCCGAGAAACAGCCTCATGCCGCAGCCTCCACCGCCTGTCGCGCCGCGTCGACCATCGTCTCGGCGGTGGCGAGCATCGGATGTTCATGGGTCGCAAGGATGTGGCGCCCCTCGTCGGCATTCGTCCCGTCCAGACGAACCACGATGGGCACGCGGACCTCCACGTGACCCAGCGCCTGCACGATGCCGGTGGCGACGAGGTCGCAGCGGGTGATCCCCCCGAAGATGTTGACGAGCACCGCTCGGACTGCCGGGTCGGAGAGGATCACCTCGAGCGAGGCGGCGAGCACCTCGGCCCCCGCCCCTCCCCCGACGTCGAGAAAGTTGGCCGCCCGGCCCCCCGCAAGCGCGACGAGATCGAGCGTCGCCATCACCAGCCCGGCACCGTTGCCGATGATCCCGACACTCCCGTCGAGCTTGATGAAGTTCAGACCCCGCTCCGCAGCGGCCCGCTCCTGGGGATCCCGCGAGGGGCGGCGCCGGACATGCTCCAGCTCGGGATGCCGGAAGAGCGCCGAGTCGTCGATCGAGACCTTGGCGTCCAGGGCGAGCACGCGGCCGTCGCGGGTGAGCACCAGCGGGTTCACCTCCACCAAGCCGGCATCGGCTTCGACGAACACCCGATACAGGGCGCGCAGAAGCATCGCCACGCCGTCTCTCGCCTCGGCCGGAACACCGGCGGCAAAGAGCAGCTTGCGCACCTGGAAGTCACCCAGCCCGATCAGCGGATCCGCAGGCACTCGGGCGATCGCCTCGGGCTCGGCGGCGGCCACCTCCTCGATGTCCATCCCACCCCGCGTGGACAGGATGACGAGGGGCCTGCCCGCCGACCGGTCGAGGGTGACGGCGGCGTACAGCTCTGCGGCGATGTCGCTGGCGGGCTCGACCAGCACGCGCTCGACGCGGTGGCCCCGGATCTCCATGTTGAGGATCGCCGCGGCGGCGGCCGCGGCCTCATCCGGGGTGGACGCACGCCGGATGCCGCCCGCCTTCCCGCGTCCCCCGATAGGGACCTGAGCCTTCACGACGACGGGGGCGCCGAGGGCGGACGCGGTGGCGGCAGCCTCGTCCGGGCCGGCCGCGACCCGGCCGTCCGGCACCGGAACCCCCCAGCGGCGAAGGAGCTCCTTGCCCTCGTGTTCCAGCAAATCCATCCTGTGCTCTCCCTCCCCGGCTCGCGCGGCGGTCAGTGGATAGGGCCGGCCCCTTCGGCGTCCCCCCCAACGTTCCGGCGCACCCAGTCGACGATGGCCTGAGTCGGCGTCCCCGGCGTGAAAATCTCGACGATCCCGGCCTGCTTCAGCTTTGGGATGTCTTCTGTCGGGATGATGCCACCTCCGAACACCTTCAAGTCAGCCGCCCCCTCTCGTCGGAGCAGCTCGACGACCCTCGGGAACAGCGTCATATGCGCTCCCGAGAGGCACGAGAGGCCGACGGCATCGGCATCCTCCTGGATGGCCGTGGCGGCGATCTGCTCCGGCGTCTGGTGCAGCCCGGTGTAGATCACCTCGATGCCGGCGTCCCGCATCGCCCGTGCCACTACCTTTACCCCGCGATCGTGTCCATCGAGCCCCGGCTTGGCCAGGACCACTCGAATGCGTCCTACTGGCATGTCGCTCATGGTGGCCGGCCCCGGTCGGGGAGGTGCTTTCGCACCGTTGGTAAGCGTAGTCCGAAGCAAGCTCGTCCGGCCAGGCTCATGCCTCCCAATCCACCTCGGCGACACCCTCGATTGCGAGCGTGGCGTCGAGGACGGACTGCACGTGGGTGGCCGGCGGGATCCCGATCCCCAGCACGAGGTGCCTGCGGTGCCCGTCCCCCACCTCCCCCGGGCGCAGTTGCACAGATTCGACTCTCGCTCCCTGGGACTCGAGCGCCTTCGCCAGGTCGGCGACCCGGAGCTGAGGCTCCATCTCGATCCGGAGGACGAGGCGTCTCGGCTTGAACCGATGCAGGAGGGTGCGCTCGAACCGCTTCATGCCGTACAGCGCCACGACGGTCGTCGCCACCGCGAACAGGGCCCCCTCCCAGTACCCGAGGCCCACGGCCACCCCGATCGCCGCCGTCACCCAGAGGGCGGCCGCGGTCGTGAGTCCACGGACCGAGAGCCCGTGGCGAAGGATCGCCCCGGCGCCGAGGAAGCCGATGCCGGTGACCACCTGCGCGGCGACGCGCGTCGGGTCGAGCGTCACGCTTCCGCCCTCTCCACCGACGAAGGCCGCAGGCGCATAGGCGCCGACGAGCGTGAACAACGCCGAGCCCAGCGAGACCAGCATGTGGGTCCGGAAGCCGGCGGGCTGGTCGCGCATCTCGCGCTCGAAACCGACCGCGCCGCCAAGGGCCGCGGCAACGACGATCCGTAGCGCCAGCTCCCGGGGGGTGAGCGAGGGCAAGACCGCGGCTGCGAGCATCGGCGTCAGTCGACGGGCTTCAGAGGCGCGTAGGCAAGCATCAACCGCTTCTCGCCCACCTCGGAAAACCAGATCGTCGCCTCGGCACGGTCCCCGGCGCCGGACAGCGAGGTGATGATCCCGCTACCCCACCGCCGGTGGGCGACCTCCTGCCCCACCCGCCACGCGGTCCGTGCCGCCTCGGCCTTGGGGTAGCGCGGCTCGAGGCGCCCCAAGCCCGGCCCGGTGATCGCCCCGTACCGGCCGCCTCGGCGCGGCTCGCCGGCGAACCGGACGAGGTGGTCGGGCAGCTCGGCGAGAAACCTGGACGGCGGGAAGAACTGCGAGGAGCCCCACAGCGACCGGCGCTCGGCATGGAGGAGGTAGAGGCGTTCCTTGGCCCGGGTGATCCCGACGTAGGCCAGCCTCCGCTCCTCCTCGAGGGCGCCGGGCTCGCCGATCGACCGGACGTGCGGGAGCACGCCGTCCTCCAGGCCGGCGATGAACACCACCGGGAACTCGAGGCCCTTGGCGTTGTGCAGGGTCATCAGCGGCACGGACTGCGCCTCCTCCTCGTACTCGTCGGCCTCGGAGACGAGTGAGATCTGCGCGAGGAAGTCATCGAGTGTGCCGTCGGGAAGCCGCTGCTCGAACTCCCCGGCGACCCCGGCGAGCTCCTTGAGGTTCTCGATTCGTCCCAGCGCCTCGATGGAGCGGTCGGCCTCGAGCTCGGCCAGATATCCGGAACGCTGCCACGTCACCTCGACCAGGCTGCGAACGCCCGCGCCCCCCGCTCGGTACGTGGACAGCCGGCCGATCATCTCCCGGAACTCTCGCAAGGCGCCGAGCGCCCGGGGGCCGAGGCGGGGGACCTCGTCCGCCGACTGGATGGCCTCGAAGAGCGTCACGCCCGACAGGGCGGCGTAGGCCTCGAGCTCGGCGACGGTCCGGTCGCCGATCCCGCGCCGGGGCGTGTTGAGGATCCGCCGCAGGCTCACCGCGTCGGCCGGGTTCACGAGCACCCGGAGGTAGGCCAGAAGGTCCTTCACCTCCTTGCGCTCGTAGAACCGCAGCCCTCCGACGATTCGATACGGGATGCCGAAGCGGGTGAACACCTCCTCGACCACCCGGGACTGGGCGTTGGTCCGGTAGAAGACCGCAATGTCGGCATAGCGGTATCCCTCCGCCTCGCGCAGCCGCTCGATCTCGGAGGCGATGTACGCCGCCTCGTCGTGCTCGTGGTCGGCCCCGTAGCGCACCACCAGCTCGCCCGGACCCGAGGTGGTCCAGAGGTTCTTGGGCCTGCGTGCCCGGTTGTGCTCGATGAGCGCGTTCGCCGCCGAGAGGATGCTCTGCGTCGAGCGGTAGTTCTGCTCGAGCGTGATCACCCGCGCCTTCGGAAACGCCTCCTCGAAGCGCGCCAGGTTGCGGTAGTCGGCGCCGCGAAAGGCGTAGACCGACTGGTCCATGTCCCCGACGACGCACACGTTGCCGTCGGGCGCCTTCAGCAACCGCACCAGCTCGAACTGGACCGCGTTCGTGTCCTGGAATTCGTCCACCAGCAGGTGGCTCCAGCGCTCCCGGTAGTGGCCGAGGACATCGGGGAACTCACGCAGGACGCGCACCGAGTTGCCGACCAGGTCGTCGAAGTCCATGGCATTCGCCTCGGTCAGACGCCGCTGGTAGGCGCGGTAGACGGCGGCGGTCTTCTCCTCGGACAGCATGCCGACGCGCCCGGCGAACTGCTCCGGCCCGATCAGCTCGTCCTTGGCCCGGCTGATGACGTGATGAAGCGCTTGCGGGCTGGCCTTCGAGGCTTTCGCGTCGATGTCGAGGTCCCGCAGGACGTAGGAGATCAGCCGCTGCGAATCGGAGGTGTCGTAGATGGTGAAGTTGGAGCTGTACCCGAGGCGTGGGGATTCGCGCCGGAGCATCCGCGCGAACATCGAGTGAAACGTGCCGACGGTCATGCTGCGCGCGACGGGGCCGACCAGGCCGGCGATCCGCTCGCGCATCTCGTCGGCGGCCTTGTTGGTGAAGGTGATGGCCAGGATCGCAAAGGGTGCCACACCCTCCTGGCGCATCAGGTGGGCGACCCGCCGGGTGAGCACGGCGGTCTTGCCGCTCCCCGCGCCGGCAACGATCAGCAGCGGCCCCTCGGTGTGCAGGACGGCCTCGCGCTGCGCCCCGTTGAGGCCCGCGACAAGGTCGCCGGCAGGCTCGGCCTCGGAGGTGGTGGGTGGCGTGGTCGCCATTGCCCGATCATCGCGCCGCCGGGTGACGGGGCTGCGGCTCTGGGGCCCCCGGGTGGGCACTCGATCGAGGGCACCCCCATCTGCCAGAATCCGAGGCAATGTCCGGCTCCCCCACGGGCTCACGCCTCGGCTTCGACGAGGCCGGCTCCGGCCCTCTCCTCATCCTGGTCCACGCCTTTCCCCTCGACCGCCGGATGTGGCGAGGACAGCTCCAGGGGCTGTCGGACCTCCGCCGGGTGGTCGCGGTCGACCTCCGGGGCCGGGGGCGGAGTGCGGGCCTCGGGGACGGCGCCTGGGGCCTCGACGACCATGCCGACGACCTTGCCGCGACCGTCGAGTCCCTGGGCGAGACTCAGGCCGACTTTGCCGGAGTCTCGATGGGCGGATACATCCTCTTCGCGCTGTGGCGCCGGCACCCCGAATGCATCCGCTCGCTGGCGCTGATCGACACCAGGGCGCAGGACGACCCGCCCGAAGGCAAGGCCAACCGTGAACGGGTCGCCGCGCTCGCCAAGGAGCACGGCTCGTCGGCACTGGTCGACGAGCAGCTTCCCAAGCTGCTCGGGCCGGCCCCCGGCGGGCAGGTGCAGGCGCTCGTCCGCGAGATGATCGAGCAGACGCCCGGAGCGACCGCTGCCGCCGACTCGCTGGCGATGCGCGACCGCCCCGATTCGGTCATGGACCTCACCTCGGTCGATGTCCCGGCGCTGGTGATCCACGGCGTGGACGACGCCATCGTCCCCCTCCCCCAGGCCGAGCTGATGGCCGAACTCATCCCCGGGGCCCACTTCGCCCCGATCCCGGCCGCCGGGCACCTTGCCCCCCTGGAGAACCCGGAGGCTGTCAACCTGGCGTTGCGCGAGCTGCTCCTTCGTGAGGAGACCTGAGCGCCGCGAGCTCCGGCCCCCCTCCTGCCCCGAGACCGCAACGCGTCGCCCGTGAGCTTCTTCGACGAGATCTATCGGGCGCGTGGACAAGCTCGCGCTCCCTGGGAGATCGACGCTCCCCAGCCCGAGATCGTCGCCCTCGAGCACCAGGGGGCTTTCGTCTCGCCGGTGCTCGATGTCGGGTGCGGCAGCGGCGAGAACGCCCTGTACCTGGCGTCACGGGGATTCGAGGTCGTCGGCGTCGATATCGCCCCGGCGGCGATCGCCCTCGCAGAGCGCAAGGCGGAGGAGCGGGGGCTCGAGGTCCCGTTCCTCGCCCTCGACGCGCTCGAACTGCCGCGCCTCGGACGGCGCTTTCCGACCGCGGTCGACTCCGGGCTCTTCCACGTCTTCTCGGACGAGGGGCGCCCCCGCTTCGCGGACGCCCTGGCCTCCGTCGTGGAGGAGGGAGGCACTTACCTCATGATCTGCTTCTCGGAGCACCAGCCCGGGGTGTGGGGACCCAGGCGCGTGACCCAGGCCGAAATCAGGGGGACGTTCTCGCAGGGCTGGAGGGTGGCGTCCATTCGCCCCGCCACGTTCCTCGTAAGGCTCGACCCGCCCGATGTCCGGGCGTGGCTGGCAAGGATCGTGCGGGTGGGAGAGGGAACGTAGGCGTTCGCTATCGTGGCGTCCGGGTGGGAGCGGAGGAGCGCGTCATCGTTGTCGTGGGGATCCCCAGGGGATCTGAACGAGTACGAGCGCGACCCGCACGACGGCCACAACTTCCTCGACCAGATGCTGTTCACCTCGACCCGCTACCCCGCCGACTACGGGTTCACGGCAACTGGGCGGCGATGGCGACCCGCTCGACGCCCTGGTGCTGCTCGAGGAGCCGACGTTCCCCGCCTGCCGCATCAGTGCAAACGCCATCGGCCTGTTCCGGATGTGGGACAAGAAGGGGCCCGACGAGAAGATCCTCTGGGTCCCGTTACGGGATCCGCAGTGGTCGCGCCTCCGGGACATCGAGGAGGTGCCCTCGAACCTCCTCGCCGAGATCGGGCACTTCTTCCAGGTCTACAAGATGCTAGCGGGTCGCTTCGCTCCCCGGTACAGGTTGGAAAGGCAAGGGGCGGCCTCCGGCCGCGGTCCTCAATGTCGGCCCGCCTCGCTCGCTCGGCGAGCCGAGGCTTCGCCGGCAGTCCTCTAGCAGGCCCTCGCTTCGCTCTGCCTGCCGGGCCCCGCTCGGCCGAGCCGAGCCTCCGGCCGCGGTCCTCAATGTCGGCCCGCCTCGCTCGCTCGGCGAGCCGAGGCTTCGCCGGCAGTCCTCTATGCCGGCAGGGCCTCACTCCGTTCGGCGCCTGCCGGGCCCAGCTTGAGGTGCGCCCCGGTCGGTCTCGTCCCAAACTTGACTCATTCGCACCAACTTCGGCACCTCGAGCTGGGCTCGAGCACAAGCCCAGCACCGAGGGCTTCGAGGGCCGAGAGGCAGCCCAGCGCGTGATCGCCGAGGCGCGTGCCCGGGCGCGTGGGTCTGCGAGCCCGCTCAGCTGAGGAGGCCGGCGAACGGCCGCCGGATCCGTCCCTCAGGCGCCCTTGACGCTGTTGTCGGCCCCGCCGCCCGAGGAAGGGCCATCGGCGAGTTGCGAGTCACCGTTCGAGGCAGAGCGCGCGGCCCGCTGGATGAGGACCGTCGGCGTCGAGATCTCCACCCCCACCGGCTCGAAGACCTCCTTCACCCGCTGCCGGTACACCCGCGACGGGTCGCATCCGGCCGGGAGCGGTCTTGATCGCCACCCGGACCTGCATCTGCGAGTCGGTGAACTCCTCTCCAGATGGTCGGCGGCTCCAGGACCATGGGACCGACCTCGGGGTCGCCACGAGCCCCATCCCTGCCTGCATGAGCGCGTCGCGCACCTTTTCCATCGGCTCGCCCTGGTCGACGGCGATGTCGACCAGGGCCCGCGACCATCCCGCGGAGTTGTTTGCCGACCGCTCGATGGTCCCGTTGGCGATGTGGTGGAGCGTCCCATCCGGGGATCGGACCGATGTCGCTCGCAACGTGAACCGCTCGACCGTGCCGATCACTCCCTGGATCTCCACCCGGTCGCCCACGCGGTATTGATCCTCGAGGAGCACGAAGAATCCCGTCAGGAAGTCGCGGACCAGGCTCTGCGCCCCGAATCCGAGCGCAACCCCCCCGACGATCCCGGCCCCGGTGATGATCGGCGCGATCTTCAGGCCGAAGACGTCGGTCAGGATCTGGAGCACAGCGACGGTCCACACGACCGCGGTGAGGAGGCTGCCCAGCACCGTTGCGAGCGGGGCCGATCGGTGCAGGCTCCGGCCGGCGTTGGTGTCCTCTGCCTGCATGCGGCTCTGGAACCGGGCGAGCATCCTGCGCCCCAGGCGGACGAGGACGAACGCCGCCGCGATGTAGAGCAGCATCGGCAAGAGCTTGGTGACGGCAAGGTCGAAAAGCTCCGCTGGCACGTTTTGGCCGCCGATTAGCGCTCTCAGGCGTCCCACCTCCTGGAGAGGTTCCCGCCCGCCTCGATCAGTCCCTCGATCAGTCCCCCTGCTTTCCGGCCCCGTGGCGGCCGGGTGAAGCAAGCCCCCGGGCGTAATCGCGGGCCTCGGGCACGGTCAACCTCGCCGGCCCGTGCCGGTGTCCCTCTGTGGGGCCTTCCCGGCGGGGGGCTCCCCCAATCGGTGGACCCCAGAACCACCCGCCGGCACCATCCAACGCCCCATACGAACACCGATATCCATCGAAGACGCTCCGGCAACGCCTGATGAGCCCCGAACGGGGGACTCCGAGGGGGTGCCGGCCTCCGGTTCTTCCGATGGCACTTCCTGCGCCGTCACCCCGGCGCGGGCTCGAGGCAAGGAGACAAGCAAATGAAACGCGGCCTCGCCTTGGGCGCACTGGTGATCGGACTTCTGACGGCTGCCGCGCCGGCGCTTGCCGAGGGATGTGCCTTCAGCTGGGGCGGGACCTGCCTGATCGCTGGGGGCACCGCGACGGCTACGCCGGCTCCGAGCCCATCTCCGACCGCAACCCCCCAGCCGGCGCCCGTAACCCAGCCGATCCAGCAGGTGACCGACGCAGCGAAGCCGGTGGCGCAGCCGGCCGTCGACGTGCTCGAAGACCTGCTGCTCGAGAAGGTCAACGCCGAGCGCCGGCTGGCCGGCCTGGCCTCGCTCGCGGTCAACGGCTGGGCCCGCACCACCGCGCGCGAGCATTCGGGCCGGATGGCCCAGGCCAACGACCTCTGGCACAACAGCGCCTACATGTCGCAGGGCCGAGCGGCGATGGGCGCCACGCTGCTCGGCGAGAACGTGGCGATGGGGACGGTCCTCGACGCCGCCCATGCCCAGTTGATGGCGAGCGAGCCGCACCGGCGCAACCTCCTGGACGCCCGGTTCACCCATGTCGGGATCGGGATCGCGGCGGGAGTGGGCTTCCTCTACGTCACCGAAGACTTCGCCCGGATCGCCGGAGCCGCCCCCGCCGCGCCCGCTGCCCGGGCGCCGGCCGCCGCACCCCGGCCTGCCCCGGCCAAGCC
>JBOGWP010000004.1:0-34866 GCA_050693875.1 Actinomycetota bacterium | reverse complement strand
CCTCGTAGGGAGACAGCCGCTCCCCGTAGACCAGCCGGTTGGCGAGGCCCTGCAGGCGAGACCGCACCGGCTGGAAGGCCACCGCCACGATCGCGGTCGCCGCCAGCGACAGCCCCAGGTTGGGACGGTCCGCCGCCCCCACCAGGCGCCCCACCCCCACCACCACCGAGACGTAGACCAGCGTGATGAAGGCGGCGAGGGCCCCGTAGACCAGGGTCCTGCTGATCACCACGTCGATGTCGTAGAGGCCGTGCTTCAAGATGGCGATGCCGGCGGCGACCGGGAGCAGCGCGAGAGCGAAGACGACCAGGGCAGGGCCCACATCCCCGTAACGCGGCCAAAAGACGTTGAGCGCGACGCTCGCCGCCACCGCGACTGCGAGGACTGCGGCCGCCAGTGCGATCCACCGGATCTGCCCGCGCTCGACCGCACCCACCCGCCGGGCGCGACGAAACAACAGGATTGCCGCAGCCAGGATGATGGGCATGACGGCGCTGGTCGCTCCGAATCCGAGACTCTCCGTCAGGATCCGCCGGTTCTCGAGGCCGACCGGGTTGGTGAGCTCCTGAAAGCCGTCGAACGGCCCCGGGCGCAGCATCTGCCCGATCAAGCCGAGGGCGGTGAGCAGCATGGCGAGGCGCGCCAGCCGGCTCCCCGCTCGGGAGTGGGGCCACCCCGAGGGGAACCAGAGGAGGAGCAGCGTCGGGCTGAGCATCGCCCAGGGGATCCAGATCCACGAGGCTATCCAGGCCGCGGCGGCGGCTCCCGGCAGGTAGCCGGGCCTGGTGGTGGCGTAGGCCGCGTAGCCCTCCCCCAAAAGCTGCAGGCCCGCTCCCACGGCGGTGGCGCAGAAGAGCCACCCGATGGGGTTCTGGGGCTGACGTACGGAGACGAGTGCGCCGACGGCCACGAAGGTGGCCGCGACGATCCCGTCGGGCCAGTCGGGAGCTGCCCCCGCGGCAAGGGCGAGGCCCGTGCCCGCAAGCACGGACGGGGCGGTCAGCCCCAGCGACACGCGGGCGAGCAAGAGGCCTCGCGCCTCGCTCGTTGCGACTGCACTCCAGACCCCCGGCCCCGCCCGGGGCAGCTCACCCATCGCTCCGTCCGATCCGGTACGCGCCGACCGGTGTCTGGCGGCCCTTGACGAGCTGCGGATCGAGCCGTTGCGCGAACACCTCGATGGTGAGGGCCTGGTAGGTCGGCTCCGAGAGGACGATCTCTCCCGGCTCCGCCCATTGCTGGATGCGCTGGGCCAGGTTGACGGTGTCGCCGACGAGGGAGTACTCCACTCGCTCCTCGGAGCCGAGCAGCGCCGCAGCGACGGGGCCGGTTGACAGTCCGATGCCGAGCCCGAACGGCGGGCGGCCCTCGCCCTCCCAGGCTTGGTTGATGCCCGACTGCGCCTCATGCATCACCCGGGCGGCGCGAACACTGCGATCCGCGTGGTCGTCCTGCGGGAGCGGAGCCCCGAACACCGCCATCACCGCGTCGCCGACGAACTGCATCACGGTCCCGCCCTCGGCGAGGACGGCACGGGTCATCTCCGCCCGGTGGGTGTTGAGCTGGCCCGCAAGGACCGTCGGGTCGGTTGCCTCGGCAATCGTCGAGTAGCCGCGGATGTCGGACATGAGGACGGTCACGACGAGCTTCTCGGTCTCGCCGATCCGCCGGCCCTCCTGGCGCAGCTTCTGGGTGATCCCGCCCGGCAGGAGCCGGGAGAGCTCCTCGCCGCGCTCCTCCCGGTCGATGATCGCCTGGTGGAGCATCCGGAGGCGTTGCAGGGCGCCGGTGGTGCCGTGACTCACGCCCTGGGCAAGCTTGACGAAGAGCGACTCGATCGAGGCCGAGACGTCGGCGGGAGTCGTGCGGAGGGCGGCGGCGATGACCTTGATCGGCCGGCCCTCGGCGACGTGGCGAAGGATCTCCTCCTCGCCGGGGGTGAGCTCCTCCTGCTGCGCGACCGGGCGCACCAGCGCCTCGACGATCTTGGGGTCGAGCATCGATCCACCGGTCGCGACCGTCCGTACCGCCCGGGCCAGCTGGTCGCCCTCGGCGACTCGGTCCTTCAACAGGTAGGCGTAGCCTTCGGCGCCATCGTTGAGCAGTGAGACTGCGTACTCCGGCTCGTCGTACTGCGACAGGATCACGATGCCGGTGCCGGGATGACGCTTGCGCAGCTGCTTAGCCGCGTCGATGCCCTCGCGCTGGAACGTCGGTGGCATCCGGATGTCGGTGACGAGGACCTGCGGGGCGGCCTTCTCGGCCCCGGCGATGAGCTCGTCGTAGTCGGCGGCGGTCCCGACGACGACGAGATCCGGCTCCATGCTGAGGAGCGCGCGCACTCCCTCGCGCACGATCAGGTTGTCGTCGGCCAGGTAGACCGTGATCTGCCCTGTGGTCATCCCGACCATTTGGCCTCGCGGGGCGGGAAGGGTCAAGGAGGCCACCTTTCCCTTCCAGGGTGGTGCTAACCGGCCGCACTCGCGCCGGGTCTCCACCATCGACCTGTCCCCGAGCAGCGCGCTACGGTGACATCCAAAGCCCGGCGAAGGGCCGGGCGGGGACGGCGCAGAGAGAGAGGTTCGCCATGCGCATTCAATCGTCGGTCACGTCGCTGTCGTGGATCCCCTCGGAGGCGATTCAGGGACTGAAGTCGCTGAGGCTGCCGTTCGACATCGGCATCGCTCATTACGACGAGGTCCCACCCGAGGTGCTGGAGAACATCGAGGACCTCCGCGCCCACGACCGATTCCGCTTCGTGAACAACCTCAAGGCCTGGATCGAGGTGCGCAACGGCAAGATCACCGCCTGGGGCCACAGCGGCAAGGGCCACATCGGTGCGACCACGCTCCGGTTCGGTCCAGCCGGCGTCACCGTCCCCGCGGTCCCGTTCCCGGACCTCCGCCCCGATCCGCTGGTCGGCCCCGACCGGGTGCAGTTCGTGCAGACGGCCGGAGGCCGCACCGGTGTCCCGGCGCCTCGGCGGGTGCGGCGCAAGCCGTACATCCAGATCACCAGCCCGGTTGCCTGGACCACGCTCGAGCTCACGATCCACGCCGACGGCTCCTCGGCGTACCGCGTCCGCGGCGCCAGCTCGTTCCCGCGCCACTGGATCTACGACCCCTCGGGCAAGCTCGTCGCCAAGAGCGGACTCATCGACTTCAAGGGGTGGGCCCAGGAGGCGTTCGGCCAGCGGACCCCCTGGGGTGCGCAGGACTCGCCCGCGATCGTCACCCAGGTCGAGACCCACCTCGAGCGGACGATCTCGAAGACGATCATGACCGGCAGGAGCAGGCCGAAGATGCGCATGCTGCACAAGGGGGAGGCCCTGGCGCATCAGGGCGATCCCGGAAACGAGCTTTACCTGCTGCTCGACGGCGTGCTGCGCATCGAGGTGGACGGGAATCGGGTCTCCGAGGTGGGGCCCGGCGCGATTCTCGGGGAGCGAGCGATCCTCGAGGCGGGCAAGCGTACCGCGTCGCTGATCGCCGTCACCGACTGCAGGGTCGCGGTCGCGCCCGGCGACAAGATCGACCGAGCCGTTCTCGCCGACCTGTCGAAGTCCCACCAGCGCGAGTACCGCCCCGGCGCGAAGTGATCAGTGGCCGCTTCTGCTGCAGATAGACTCGCCGCCGTGCGCCTATGGATCGCCGGCGTCCGTGGATCGACGCCTGCCCCCGGCCCCGAGTTCGTGCGGTTCGGAGGCAACACGTCGTGCGTCGCCCTCGGTGACGTGGGCGGGCCTCCGACGCTGGTCCTCGACGGGGGGACGGGACTCGGCCGGCTGGCGCGAGAGTTCATGGACGGCCAGCCCTTCCGGGGGACGATCCTGCTCGGGCACCTGCACTGGGACCACACCCACGGGCTCCCGTTCTTCCCGGCCGGCGACCGCCCCGACTCGCGGGTTCGGGTGTACATGCCTGCCCAGGGGGACCCCGAAGAGGTGCTGGCACGCGCGATGTCGCCGCCCCATTTCCCGGTCCGCGCCACCGAGTTGCGCGGCGACTGGCGCGTCTCGAGCCTCGAGGCCGGGGAGCGCAAGATCGAGGGGTTCTCGGTGCTGGCGCTGGACATCCCCCACAAGGGCGGGCGGATGTTCGGGTTTCGCGTCACCGACGGCGCCTCGACGATCACCTACATGTCCGACCATCACCCCATCCAGCTCGGTCCGGGTCCGACGGGGCACGGCGAGTACCACGAGGCGGCCTACACGCTCTGCGAAGACACCGACCTGCTGATCCACGACGCGCAGTACACGGTCGAGGAGTTCCCCGCGCGGGTGGAATTCGGCCACTCGACGTTCGACTACGCGGTCGGCCTGGCCGAGACGGCCCGCGCCCGCAGGCTCCTGCTCTTCCACCACGACCCGCCGCGCACCGACGATCAGCTCGATGCGATCCTGGCGAGCATCGGGCCGAAGCCGTTCCCCATCGGGGGGGCCGCCGAGGGGACGGTCATCGACCTCCCGTGACGCGATCCGCGGCGCGTCGATGACGATGGATGCCGTCGACGCCACGGTGGTCGGCTCGGGACCGAACGGCCTGGCCGCGGCGATTGCCCTCGCCCGCGCTGGGCACTCGGTGCGGCTGTTCGAGGCCCACGAGACCGTCGGAGGAGGGACCCGCTCCGCCGAGCTGACCTTGCCCGGCTTCGTCCACGACGTGTGCTCCGCGGTCCACCCCCTGGGCCCGGCCTCCCCCTACCTGCGCCGTCTGCCGCTCGGGGATCACGGCCTCGAATGGATCTATCCGCCGGTTCCCTTCGCCCATCCGCTCGACGATGGGACCGCGGTCCTCCTCCAGCGCTCGGTGGTCGAGACCGCCGCCGGGTTCGGGGTCGATGCCGGACGCTACCGCACGGTGATGGCGCCGCTCGTGGCGGGCTGGGAGGGGCTCAGCGAGGAGCTGCTCGCGCCGGCCCGGGTCCCGCGCCATCCCCTGCTGATGGCCCGCTTCGGGGCCCTGGCCCCCCTCCCGGCGCAATTCCTCGCCGACCGGCTCTTCCGCGGGGAGCGGGCGAAGGCGATCTTTGCGGGCGCGGCCGGGCACGCCATCCTGCCCCTCAACAAGCCGATGACCTCCGCGTTCGGCCTTATGTTCGAGGCGAGCGCACACGCAGTCGGGTGGCCGATTGCCCGCGGGGGATCGCAGCGCATCGCCGACGCCCTCGCCTCGTACCTTCGGAGCCTCGGGGGCGAGATCCTGAACGGAACGATGGTGACCTCCATCGACGAGCTGCCGGCATCCCGTGCCTACCTCTTCGACACAAGCCCCGAGGGGCTGGTGCGCATCGCCGGTGCGCGGCTGCCCGACGGCTACCGGCGCCGCCTGCTTCGCTTCCGCCACGGTCCTGGCGCGTTCAAGGTCGACTACGCGCTCGACGGACCGGTGCCGTGGAAGGCCGAAGAGTGCCTGCGCACCGCGACCGTGCACCTCGGCGGGACCCTTCCGGAGATCGCCGACGCCGAGGCCGCGGTGGGGCGCGGGGATCATCCCGAGCGGCCGCTCGTGCTGGTCGCCCAGCCGACCCTCTTCGACCCGTCCCGCGCGCCCGAGGGCAAGCATGTCCTGTGGGCCTACTGCCACACCCCGGCCGCCTCCACCTTCGATATGACCGAGCGGATCACCGCGCAGATCGAGCGCTTCGCCCCGGGATTCCGGGACCGCATCCTCGCCCAGCACGTCCTCTCGCCGGCGGACCTCGAGGCCTACAACCCGAACTACGTCGGCGGCGACATCGCCGGCGGCGGGCACGGGGGGCTGCAGGCCAGGTTCCGCCCGGTAGTGTCGCTCGACCCGTACGCCACGGCCGCGGAGGGCGTCTTCATCTGCTCGTCCTCGACCCCGCCGGGTGCCGGCGTCCACGGCATGTGCGGCTACTGGGCCGCGCAGTCGGCGCTCCGCCACCTCCGCGGCAGCTGACGTCGCGGCGACCTCACCTGCCGGGGGACCGTCTGAACGGGGCGTCAGCCGATCGGTCGCACCGCCTCCGCGGTCCGGCGCTGGATCTCGGGAAGGCGCCACGTCCGGCCGCAGGCAGGGCACAGCAGTATGTCGGAACGGCGCCGCATCCAGCGCATCCGCTCCTCGAGGGTGATCACGTAGCCGTCGCCGAGGCGCGCGGCAACCGGTTGACCGCAGATACAGGCAATCATCCCTGCCCTCCCATCGGCTCCCCGTCCGCGCCGGGGCTCCCGCGGGGAGCCCCAGTGCCGGCTCTCCACCAGGATGTCGGCGCCCCTGCCACAGGGCTGAATGACGAAATGTGACTACCGGTTGGTGCGCGCGTGGAGCGCGGCGCCGCTGTCATCGCGGGGGTCGGTCGGCGCCGATCAGATGCTGGGAGCGGGACCGTGCGGTTCCGTCGGCGGTCCGGGGGGCGCCTCGGTGGGGGGCACAGCCGGAGGTGGCGTGGGCGGTGCCGGCGGTCCGGGGGGCGCCTCGGTGGGGGGCATAGCCGGAGGTGGCCACGACGACACCGCCTCCGCGGCCGCCGCCGGGGCGTCTTCGCCCTTGATCCGGCGCAGCTCGAAGTACATCGTGGCGGCCGCCAGACCGGTCAGGGGCGCCACCAGCACGCTCACCACGAGATCGGTGATGGTGCGTCCGATCAGGCTTCCGCGGGCGAACACCCCGAGGATTCCCGAGGCGACGAACTGCAACAGGTAGAGCAGGACGATCACCCCGAACACATTCCAGCCGTTGCCCTTGACGAGGTTGCGGCTGCGGGAGAACGCGTCGGGGACCGAGGCCCGCTCGATGACGATGACCGGCGCGACCACCGCCCACCAGGTGAGCAGCACGAGGCCGGGAACCACGAACGCGATCAGCCCGACGGCAATCGCGATCGCCGCCAGGAGCCCGGCCCCCACGAGGGGCACGACCACCGGCGCCACCGACCGGACGAGGCGGGGGAGCGTGAAATCGCGCACCCCGTCGCGCATGTCGCGCACCGCCTCGACCACCATCCCCTGGTACCAGACCCCCGCCACGATCCCGGCCCCCACCGTCACCGCGACGGCCATGAACGGGCCGGCGCCCCCGCCGAGGAGCAGCAGCCCGACGAGGGCCGGGACCAGGTAGACCACAAGCGCCGCGGGAACGAGGACGGCGAACTGCTGGCGGTAGGTCGCGAAGATGCCGGTGAGGACTTTGCCGGTGTCGAGCCGCTCCATCATGGCGCCACGCTACCCTTCGGGGTCCTGGAAAGGAAGTCAATGGTCCGTCCGCGCTAACCCACTAGTCCCCCACCCGGGGGAGGATTTGACGTCAACCGGCTATGGAGTCGGTTCCCCCAAGCTGCCGATCCAATGGGCAGAAACCATCGACGACCGACTGGGGGGATCCGTGTGACCGCGACGTCGCGCTCCGGCAGGGCACTTCTCGGGCTGATCCTGGTGCTGGCGTTGCTTGCGCCTGCCTTCGCGTTTGCGGCCGCGGCCGCGCCCATCCCCAGCCCCATTCTCGACCCCGGGCTCGCCTCGGCTCGAGGACGCGTCCACGTCATCGTGCAGAAGCAGACCGCCGCAGACCGGAGTGCCGAGGCGGCCGTACGGCAGATCGGGGGGCGCATCACGGCAGCACTGCCGATCGTCGACGGGTTTGCCGCTACCGTCCCGTCCGGCTCGGTCCGCCTCCTCGCCGCGCTTCCGGGCGCGCGTGCGGTCTCGCTCGACCGCCGGGTCGAGGTGCTGGGCGGCGGCGCCGCGTCGACGCCGAACTCGGTCTATCCGCAGTCGGTTCGCGCCGACGACGTATGGCGCGCCGGCACGACCGGACGCGGGATCTCGGTGGCGTTGATCGACACCGGGGTGACCGCGGTGGCCGACGTGGCCGGGCGCGTGCTGCCCGTCTACGACGACATCAGGGGCACCTGGTCGCCCTGCCTCAACCTCTCGGGTGAGGCCAGCTGCGACGACTCGTACGGGCACGGCACGTTCCTCGCCGGCATCATCGCCGGCAACGGCGCATCGTCCGGCGGGGCCTGGAAGGGGATCGCACCCGAGGCCAACATCGTTTCGGTCAAGATCGCCGGCCGCGACGGCTCGGCCGACGTCAGCAAGGTTCTCGCCGCCATCCAATGGGTGGTCTCGTTCCGGGACCGCTACAACATCCGGGTCCTCAACCTTTCCCTCGGCACGAACAGCACGCAGAGCTACCGGGTCGACCCTCTGAACTACGCCGTCGAGCGGGCGTGGACCTCGGGAATCGTCGTGGTCGTGTCCGCCAGCAACCGAGGTCCCGGCCCCCAGACGATCTCGAAACCCGGCGACGACCCGTGGGTCATCACCGTCGGTGCCGTCGATGATCGGGGCACCCCGGGGGTGGGCGACGATTCGCTCCCCGACTTCTCCTCGCGGGGTCCGACCGCCGCCGACGGGCTCTCCAAGCCCGACCTCGTGGCGCCCGGTGCGCACATCGTCTCGCTGCGGGCCCCCGGCAGTGCCATCGACACGCAGTTCCCGAACTATGTCGACGGCGCCTACCGAAAGGGAAGCGGCACGTCGATGTCGGCCGCGGTGGTCTCGGGCGCCGTGGCCCTCATGTTGGAGGCGAACCCCGCCGCCACGCCCGACCGCGTGAAGTACGCGCTCACGGCCACCGCCCGCCGCGCCGCCTCCACGAATCCGCTCGAGGCGGGGGCGGGGGAGATCGACGTGCGCGCGGCGCTCGATGCTCCCGCCGGGACGGCCAACGGGGGCCTCGCGCGGTCCAATGGCCTGGGAAGCCTCGACGCGAGCCGCGGGGACGTACGGGTTCGCAGCGACGACCTGTTCGGAACCCTCGTGGGCGGGATGCTGACCGCCCAGCTCCTTCTCTGGGACCCAATCGCCTTCACCACCGGTGAGTGGACCGGCTCGGCCTGGTACGGCTCGGCCTGGTACGGCTCGGCCTGGTACGGCAGCGCATGGTACGGCTCGGCCTGGTACGGCCAGCCGGACGGCTCGGCCTGGTACGGCTCGGCCTGGTACGGCTCCGCCTGGTACGGGGCCTGGGAGTAGCTCCTCGTGCCGAGCGCCCGGCGAGTCCAGGCATTCGTCGCAGCAGCCGCCGTGGGAGGGGCCGTGACCGTCGCGCTTGCGGCGGTGGCGGCCCCACGGCCGCTGTTCGACCGGGTAGGGATCTTCCTCGCCTTCACCGCCGCCCTGGCGGTCACGTGGGCCTACCCGCTGCTGGCCCTCCACCGGGAGGAGACCGAGGCGCTCATTCTCGACGAGGCGTTCCTGGTGGCGATGGCGCTGATCCTGCCGCCGTTCGAGGTGATCCTCGCCCTGGGCGCCGGGATGGCGATCGGCCTCCTTGCCCGGCGGCGGCCTCTGCTGAAGGCGCTCTTCAACGTCGGGCAAACGCTGACCGCCGCGGGCGCGGCGCTGCTGGTGATGAACGCCATCGCGCCGCTCCCCGGGCCGGTCGAGGGGCGGAGGCTGCTGGCCGTGATCGTGGGAGCCGGCGTCTTCTTCGCCCTCGAGACCGTGGCGGTCTCCATCGTGATCGGGCTGGCCGAGGGGAAGTCCGCGGCCTCGGTGCTCCGGGAGGGGATGGGCTCGCGGCTGCTCGTGGCAGCCGGAAACGTCTCCGCCGGCCTGCTCACCGGGCTCGCCGCGGCGAGCTACCCCTGGGCCTTTGGCATCGCGCTGGTCCCCGTCGGGGTCCTGCAGCTCTCCTTCGCCGGCCATCTCAGGGCCCGGCGCGACCGCGGCCGGCTCCAGGGGCTGTTCCACACCGCACTCGCCGCCCATGCCTCGATCGGGCTGCCCGAGGTCGAGCGGGCGGTGCGGGCCGCTGCGATCGATCTGCTCCAGTGCACCGAGGCGCGGATCGCCGAGCGGCCCGCCGCCGACGGCGAGCTGGGCGCCCCGGTGCCGCTCCGCCAGGCCCATCGCTGGCTGCTCGTCTCGGGACGCCGTGGAGTCGAGCCGTTCGGCCCCGAGGATGCCGAGATGCTGGACGCGATCGCCGCGATCGCAGCGGCCGCACTCGAGAACGCAACCCTCTTCGCCACCGTCGGGGCGGAGCGCAGGAAGCTCGCCGACGTGGTCGGCTCGTCGTCCGACGGCATCTTCTCGCTCGACCCCGACGGGCGCATCTCCTCGTGGAACCCCGCCATGGAGGCCATCTCCGGCTTCGACGGCTCCCAGATGGTCGGCCATGCCCACCTGGACCTGCTCGGTATGCGCGACGAGGACGGCCGCGAGCTGCCGGTCGAGTCGTGGTCGACAGAGGCCCCTCCGGCCCCCGACGTCCGAATCACCACCGCCGACGGGCTGATCCGGTGGCTCTCCTGCACCTACTCGCCGATGTCGGACGGCGGATGGGTCGTCGTCGCCCGCGACGTCACCGCCCAGAAAGAGATGGAGGAGCTCAAGGCCGACCTCCTGGCGACGGTGAGCCACGAGATCCGCACCCCCCTGACGCCGATCCAGGGCTTCCTGGCCTCCCTGGCCGCCGACGAGTCTCGGTTCACGCCCGAGCAGCGGCAGGAGTTCTACGGCCGGATGCTGAACCAAGCGTCGCGCCTCAGCCGGCTCGTCGAGGAGCTTCTCGACGCGGCGAGCCTGCAGGAGCAGGTGCTGGTGGTGGCCGAGCTCGACTGGGCTCGGGCGGTGGCCGGGGAGCTCGACGACTTCCGCAGCCGTCATCCCGACCGCGAGTTCGTCCTGGAGGCGCCGTTTCTCCCCCTGGCCCTCGCCGATCCGACCCGCGCGAGCCAGGTGCTGCTCAACCTGCTCACGAACGCCGTCACCTACTCGTACGCGGGTGCGCCGATCCGCGTCACGCTGTCCTGCCAGGAGGGCGAGATCCATACCACCGTGGCCGACCGGGGGCCCGGCATCGCCGCCGCCGATCGCGAGCGGGTGTTCGAACGGTTCACCCGCCTCGGCGACCACCTCACCCGCCCCGTCGGCGGGGTTGGTCTCGGGCTCTATATCGTCCGCCAGCTGACCCAGCGGATGGGGGGCCGGGTATGGGTGGACGCCTCGCCCGAACGGGGAGCCGCCTTTACGTTCACGATGCCGGTGGCATCCCCGTTGGGACCGTCGGCTGCCGTCGGGGCTGGAACGCACCTCGCCCTTTGACAAACGCGCCCGACGCCCGCTGAATAGGCGGCCATGTCTTCCGTCCATCGCGCCGTGGCTTTCGCCATCGTCGGTGGCTTTCTGCTGTTGATGCTCTGGGGGATCGTGGCCTGGTTCGCCAAGCGCGGCCCGGGCGCCTGGTACTGGCGGCTGCTCGCGGTGCTCCAGGGTGCCCTGCTGGTGCAGCTCGTGGGCGGCGGGGTGCTGCTGCTCCTCGGGCACCGTCCGCCGCTGCTGCACTACGCCTACGGGGCGATCTTTCCGGCCCTCGTGCTCGGGGTCGGGCACAACCTCGGGCGCTCGATGGACTCCGAATCGGACGCGGTCAAGGTGTTCACGATTGCGGCATTCCTCGTGTTCGGGCTGACGCTGCGCGCACTGATGACTGGTCTCGGCTTTCGGTAGGGAGGGGCGGCCGCCGGCGGGATTCGTCCTGGTGGTTCGGATATGAGCCCGCTCGTGGCGTCCCCGGCGAGCCCGTGCCTTGGTGATTCCTCCGCCACCGGCGATTCCCCGGATTGTCCTGCTAGGGTTCCGATGCGTGGGCAGCGAGCGGCGCGCCTCGGAGGTGCTGCAGCCGGTGAGCATTGTGGCCGGGCGCGCGGCCCCGGGCCCCCGTCGTCGCAAACCTCCGAACCGGCGCGCGAGGTTCGCAGCGATCCTGCCGGCCCTCGCCGCGCTGCCCCTAACCTCGTGCCGCAGCGCCGGTGCTCCGTCGATCCTCGAGCCCGCAGGGCCCGCGGCCAGGCAGGTCGAGGGCCTCTGGTGGCTGATGCTGTGGATCTCGGTGGTGGTGCTCGTCATCGTCGTCGCTCTCATCGCCGCATCCCTGCGCAGGCCGGGGCGCATCGACGAGCCAATCATCGAGGGCGAGCCGAAGTGGGGCGAGAAGTTCATCGCCGGAGCGGGGGTGTTCGCCTCGTGGGTCGTGCTCGCCGCGGTCTTCGTTGTGTCCCTTGGGCACGTGCGGGACCTCTCGGCGCAGGGGAAGGACACGAGCCTGACCATCGAGGTGGTCGGCCACATGTGGTGGTGGGAGGTCCGCTACCCGAACGGCGCGGTGACGGCGAACGAGGTCCACATCCCCGCCGGCGAGCGGGTGCGCATCCTGCTCACGACCGCCGACGTCATCCACAGCTTCTGGGTTCCCCAGCTCCAGGTGAAGATCGACCAGGTTCCCGGCCGGACGAACGAGCTCTGGCTCCAGGCGGACCAGCCCGGACGGTACCGGGGCCAGTGCGCCGAGTACTGCGGCCTCCAGCACGCCAACATGATCTTCTTCGTCGTCGCCGACACACCCGCCGCCTTCGACGACTGGCTCGGGAACGAGGCCGGCCCGGCCCGGGAGCCTGCCGGCGGCAACGAGGAATCCGGCCGGCAGGTGTTCCTCGACAACACCTGCGTCGGGTGCCACACGATTCGCGGGACCGAGGCGAGGGAGAAGCTCGGTCCCGACCTGACCCACCTCGCGGCGCGGGGGACGATCGCCTCCGGCATGGTGCCGAACAGCAGGGAAAACCTGGCTGCGATGGTCACCGATCCGCAGGGCCTCAAGCCCGGCAATACCATGCCGCCGACGGCGCTCGACCCGGACGAGCTCGACGCCCTGCTGGACTACCTGGAATCGTTGCGCTGAGGAGCGGGATGGCGACGATCGCGGAGCGGCTGGAGAGGATCTGGACGGAGGAGCACGGGCTCGGCGGGTGGATCGGCACCGTCGATCACAAGCGGATCGGCATCCGCTACCTCTACACCGGGATGATCTTCTTCGTCCTGGGCGGGATCGAGGCGCTCCTGATCCGGGCCCAGCTTGCCGGACCGAACCTTCGAGTGCTCGATCCCGAGACCTACAACCAGCTGTTCTCGATGCACGGGGTGACGATGATGTTCCTCTTTGCCACCCCGGTCCTCTCGGGATTCGGCAACTTCTTCCTCCCGCTGATGATCGGCGCCCGGGACATGGCCTTCCCCCGGCTCAACGCCTTCGGCTACTGGGTCCTGCTCGCCGCCGGCATCTTCATGTACTCCTCGTTCCTCGTCGGAAAGGCGCCCAACGCCGGCTGGTTCAACTACCTTCCGCTGGCGGGTGAGAAGTTCACCCCGGGAATCAACATCGAGTTCTACTCGCTCGGGCTGGTCTTTCTCGGCATATCCACCACCGGGGGCGCGATCAACTTCATCGTCACGAGCTTCAAGATGCGCGCCCCGGGTATGTCGCTCAACCGGATCCCCATCTTCGTGTGGGGCGAGCTCGCCTTCGCCTTCCAGGTCGTCTTCGCCCTGCCTCTGCTCAGCCTCGCCAGCATCCTCCTCGTCCTGGAGCGCAAGTTCGGCTTTCATTTCTTCGACCCCGCCGGAGGCGGCGACCCGCTGCTGTGGCAGCACCTCTTCTGGATCTTCGGGCATCCGGAGGTCTACATCGTCGTCCTCCCCGCCTTCGGGCTTGCCTCGGCGATCATCCCGACCTTTGCCCGGCGCCGCATGATCGGCTACACCTACATCGTCCTCGCCGAGCTGGCGGTGGGCGTGATCGGGTTCGGCGTGTGGGTGCACCACATGTTCGCCACCGGCCTGCCGCAGATGTCGATGAGCTTCGTCTCGGCGGCGAGCTTCATGGTGGCGATCCCCAGCGGCGTCCAGGTCTTCGCATGGCTGGCCACGATCGTCGCCGGCAAGCCCGTGCTGCGCACCCCGATGCTGTTCATCCTCGGGTTCATCGCGACCTTCGTGATCGGCGGAGTCACCGGCGTGATGTTCTCGGCGATCCCCTTCGATCAGGCCACCACCGACAGCGACTTCGTCGTGGCGCACCTGCACTACGTCCTCGTCGGCGGGGCCGTGTTCCCGATGTTTGCCGGGCTCTACTACTGGCTCCCGAAGATGACCGGCCGCCTGCTCGACGACCGCCTCGGCAAGGTCAGCTTCTGGCTGATGCTGATCGGGTTCAACCTCAACATGTTCCCGCTGCACATCTCCGGCCTGCTCGGCAAGCCGCGCCGCATCTACACCTACCAGTCGGGGCTCGGGTGGGACCTGCCGAACCTCCTCTCGACCATCGGCGGCTTCGTGCTCGCATTCGGCGTCCTGGTGACGCTGATCGCCTGGGTGCAGAGCCGGCGCAGCGGCCCCCCCGCCGGCAACGACCCGTGGAACGCGGAGACGCTCGAGTGGGCGACCACCTCGCCGCCTCCCCCCTACAACTTCGAGACGATCCCCACGGTGCGCAGCAGGGAGCCGATGTGGGACCAGCCGGAGCTGCACCGCGGGGCGCAGCCTCCCGAGCAGGGCGGGTGGGCGCTCGACGGGGGGCACGCCACGCTCTCCACGACGCTCCTGGACGCCCGCCCGGAGGCGGTCGTGCACATGGCCCACGACTCGCCGTGGCCGTTCTTGCTTGCGGTTGCGCTCGCGGCGGCGTTCTTCGGGGTTCTCCTCAGCGCCTGGTACCTCGCCGCGTTCGGAGCGGTCGCTGCGGTCAGCAGCTTCGCCGGGTGGTTCTGGCCGCGCGGGGAGACGCAGGAGACATGAAGGTCGAGGAGAAAGCCACCGACGTCGCGCCGCCCGCCGAGCGCCTCCCCGAACACACCGCGGGCCCCCAATCGTTTGCCTGGTGGGGGATGGTGTGGCTGATCGCCACCGAGGCGACGCTCTTCGCCGCCCTCCTCGCCACCTACTTCTATCTGCGCTTCAAGGCGGGTCCGGTGTGGCCGCCGGAGGGAATCGACACGCCGGGGCTGGCCCTGCCGCTGATCATGTCGGCGATCCTGCTCTCCTCGAGCATCCCGGTGCACTACGCCGACGCGGGGGTCCGTGATGGGAGCCAGCGGCGCCTGAGGGCCGGGTTGGCCGTCGGCTTCCTGCTCGGCGCGATCTTCCTGGGGCTCACCTGGGGCGCGGAGTGGCCGGAGAAGCTGCACGAGTTCACGCCGACCACCAACTCGTACGGCTCGCTCTTCTTCACGATCACGGGGTTCCACAGCCTTCACCTGGTCGTCGGTCTCGCCTTCAGCTTTTGGACGCAGGTACGTGCGTGGCGGGGGGCGTTCGACCAGGAGCGCCATCTGACGGTCCAGCTCTTCGCGATGTACTGGCACTTCGTCGACGTGGTGTGGGTCTTCGTGCTGGCGACCATCTACCTGTCGCCCCGGCTGTGAGCGCTGCGGCCGGGCAGGATCAGGTTCCTCGGGCCCTGCGGCCGTTGCGGCTCTGGCTGGGGATGCTCGTCCCCCCCGCGGCGTGGATGACCCAGCTCTTCGCCCTCTACATGCTCGAGGAGTTCATCTCGTGCACTCCCGGCTCGCAAACCCCGGGAGTGATCCTCGGATTCGGCGTTCGGGGGATCGCGGTCGTGCTCACCCTGGTCACCGCCGGGGCGACGATCGCCGCCGGCGCCCTCGCCGTCGCCGCGTGGCGAGAGACCACCAACGATCGCGACGACCCGGGGATCGGCGGCCGGGGGCGGTGGATGGCGGTTGCGGGCCTGATGAACGCGTCGCTGTTCCTGCTCATCATCCTGCTCAAGCTGGCGCCCCCGCTGATGCTGGGCGTCTGCCGGGGGTCGCTGTGACCGGCGGTCACCCACCGGTGACCCCGGCCGAGGTCTGGAGCTCGTGGAGCTTCGAGCCCGCGGTCGCCGCCGGCCTGGGAGCGGCGGCGGTGCTGTTCGTGGTGGGCTCCCGCCGGGCGGGCGGGGCCGACGCGGGGCGGGGTTTGGTGTTTGCCCTGGCGCTGGCTGCCGTCGCGGCGGGCCTGCTCTCGCCGCTCGCCGGCCTCGCCCAGACCACCTTCGCCGCCCACATGGTCCAGCATCTCGTCCTGATCCTGGTGGCGTCGCCACTGCTCGTCGCCTCGAAGGCGGAGGTTGCGCTGTTCGCGGGCCTTCCCTCCGCCGCCCGCCGGATCCTCGGGCAGGCGAGCAAGCGCGTGCGGGTCCGCGCCCTGGCGGATCTGCTCACCAAGCCGATGTCGGTGTGGGCGCTGCATGCCACGGCGCTCTGGATCTGGCACCTCCCCGGCGTGTACCGGGCGGGGCTGGCCAGCGGCCCCCTGCACGCCCTCGAGCACGCGAGCTTCCTCGCCACCGGGATCCTCTTCTGGCGCTTTGCGATCCCGGTCTCCGGTCGGCGGGCCCTCGGATACGGCGCGGCGATCCTGCTGGTGTTCGCCACCGCCCTCCAGAGCGGCGCGCTGGGGGCCCTGCTGACCTTGGCCGGCGCCCCCCTCTACCCGGTGCACGCCGCAGGCGCTCGCGCCTGGGGCCTCACCCTCCTCGAGGATCAGCAGCTCGCCGGGTCGATCATGTGGGTTCCTTCCGGCATGGCCTACCTCGCTGCGATGGCGGCGCTCTCCTGGCAGGCGTTCCGAGACCTGGATGCACGGGTGCCCCCGAGGGCCCCGCGGGAGGCGATCGATCCCGAGGCCGAGCCACTCGGGACGGGGGAGCGGCCGTGAGGCGGCTCCTGCCGATGATCGCCGCGTGCGCCGTGGTCTTTACCGGCTGCACCTACTTCGCTCCGCGCACCCAGCCCTACCGGGCACCCGCGATCTCGGACACGCCGGCGGTCGACGACGGAAGAACGCTCTACATGCGGGACTGCGCCTGGTGTCATGGCGACCGGGGGGACGGCACCGACCGGGGGTCCGAGATTCTCACCGCCCCCAACGGGGGCGCGATGATCGATTTCGTTCTCTCGACCGGACGCATGCCGATCGGGCACCCCGCCGAGCGCATCCAGCGAAAGTCATCGGTGTACAGCCCAGAACAGATCGACGCGATCGTCGGCTTCGTGGAGTCCCTGGGTCCGGAGGGCCCCGAGGTACCCGATCCGGAGGTCGACCCCAACGAACGCGGTCGTGGGGCCGAGCTGTACCAGGAGAACTGTGCCGCCTGCCACGGCAGCACCGCGATCGGCGGGGCCCTCAGCTCCGGGCGACGGCGCCAGCCGCGGCGGCCGGCCGTGAGCTCGGGCATCACGGCACCCCCGCTCGACAAGTCCTCCCCGAGGGAGGTGGCGGAAGCGATGCTCGTCGGGCCGGGGACCATGCCCGTCTTCAGCCACGACACGTTCTCCGAGAGCGAGGTCGACGCCATCGTGAGCTACGTCGCCTATCTCCAGAAGGCCGACAGCCGTGGTGGCCTTCCCATGGGGAGGATCGGGCCGTGGTCCGAGGGAGCGGCCGGCTGGGTTGTGGGCCTCGGGCTGCTGCTCCTGCTCTCACGCTGGATCGGAGAGAAGCGAGAGCGATGATCCGCGCGGTGAGATGGATCGCCCTCGCACTCATCGTCAGCGCGCTCGCGTCGCTGACGCTCTTCATCGTGTACCGGCAGGGTGGCCAGCCGCAGCTCGAGGGCGCGCTGCTCGGCGTCGCCCTCGGGGGCATCAGCGCCGCTCTGGTCCTCTGGAGCGGGAAGCTCCTGCCGCAGGGCCCTTTCGTCGAAGAGCGTGACGTCGTCCCCAGCCAGATCAAGGGGCGCGAGCAGGCGGAGGAGTCCGCAGCGGAGGGAGCGGAGGGGTTCACCCGCCGCGGCTTCCTGACCAAGCTGCTGATCACCGCCCTGGGGGCGCTCGGCCTCGCCTCGGTGATCCCGATCCGCTCGCTCGGACTCGCGCCGGGACGGTCGCTCTTCAAGACCGCGTGGCGCCGGGGGTCTCGCCTCGTGCGCTCCGACGGCTCGCTCGTCACCCGCGACGAGCTCGGGGTGGATGGGATCATCACCGTGTTCCCCGAGGGCCACACCGATGCCGCCGATGCGCAGGCGATCCTGATCCGGCTGCCCCCCACCGTCCCGCCGCCGGGTCCCCGCGGCTGGTCGGTGGACGGCTTCGTCGCGTTCTCGAAGATCTGCACGCATGCCGGCTGTCCCATCGGGCTCTACGAGGCCGAGAGCAAGCAGCTGTTCTGCCCCTGTCACCAGTCGGTCTTCTCGGTCCTCGAGGGGGCCGAGCCGATCGAGGGGCCGGCCGCCCGGCCGCTTCCCCAGCTTCCACTCACCACACGAGGCAGGTATCTGGTGGCCCGCGGCGACTTCGAGGAGCCCGTGGGACCCGGCTTCTGGAACCGCGGACGATGATCAAGCGCGTCGCAGGCTGGCTCGACGACCGCCTCGGCGCTTCGACGTTTGCGCGGCAGGCGCTGAACAAGGTCTTCCCCGACCACTGGTCGTTCCTGCTCGGGGAGATCGCGATGTATGCGTTCATGGTCCTCGTCCTGACCGGCATCTTCATGGCGTTCTTCTTCGAGCCGAGCCTGGAGGGGTCGGTGTACAAGGGCGCCTACCAGCCGCTGCACGGAGTGGAGATGTCCGCCGCGTTCCGGTCGGCGCTCGAGCTCAGCTTCGAGGTCCGGGCCGGCCTCGTCATGCGCCAGACCCATCACTGGGCCGCGATCGTCTTCGTGGCGGCGATCGTGGTGCACATGCTTCGGATCTTCTTCACCGGGGCGTTCCGGCGCCCGCGGGAGATCAACTGGATCATCGGCGTCACGCTGCTCACGCTCGGGATGTTCGCGGGCTTCACCGGCTATTCGCTCCCGGACGACCTCCTGTCCGGGACCGGGCTTCGGATTGCCTACTCGATCGCGGTCTCGATTCCGCTCGTCGGGACGTGGATCGCCTTCCTTCTCTTCGGGGGCGAGTTCCCGGCCCACGAGATCATCAGCCGGCTCTTCGTGATCCACATCTTCCTCATCCCGGCGGCAATCGCCACCCTGATGACCGTGCATCTCGCCATCATCTGGCGTCAGAAGCACACCCAGTTCGTGGAGCCGGGGCGGACGGAGTCGAACGTGGTCGGCTCGCGCCTGTGGCCGACCTACGCCACCAAATCGGTCGCGTTGTTCTTTGGGGTTGCCGCGGTGCTCGTGATGATGGGAGGTCTCTTCCAGGTCAACCCGGTGTGGCTCTACGGTCCGTTCCGACCCGAGCAGGTCTCGTCGCCGGCCCAGCCCGACTGGTACCTCGGGTGGCTCGAGGGGGCGCTCCGGCTGTTCCCGCCGATCGAGTTCCGGGGCCTCGGCTTCGAGATCCCGAACCCCTTCTATCCGGGGGTCCTCCTGCCGGGGCTGACCTTCGGACTCCTCTATCTCTGGCCGTTCCTCGAGCAGCGCTTTACGGGGGACCGCGAGCCGCATCATCTCCTGCAGCGGCCGAGGGACGCGCCCCTCAGGACGGCGCTCGGCGTGGCGACCCTGACTTTCTATGTCGTGCTGTTCGCCGCGGCGAGCAACGACCTTCTGGCCAAGGCGCTGAAGGTGTCGGTGCGGGCCGTCACGATCACCTACCAGGTGCTGGCCCTCGTGCTTCCCCCCATCGTCGGGTACGTGACTTACCGGCTGATGGCGGCGTTGCGCCGGCACGAGGACGAGAGCTTTATGGAGCTGCCCCTGCGGGCGATCACCGCCCGGCGGGGGGGCGCGAGAGGCGGGCAGGTGAATGGGTAGGAGATGGTCGGCGACATGACGACTCACGAGCACCCGAGCCCTCCGGTGTCCAACGGCAAACCCAAGGAGACCGTCGAGCTCCGCCGGCGGGGCACGGCGTGGGGCTGGGTCTACCGCAGGGGCGGCGCGATGGAGCTGGTCAGCTCCAATACCTACGACAGCCCCGAGGCGGCAATGCAGGCCGCCGGGAAGGCGTACCCCTCGATCCCTCCCCAGGCGCCGCCTTCTTCCGCCGGGGGCCGGGTCGACCGGCGTCTGGGCCGGCTCGCCCTGCTCGGGCTCCTCGTCCTGGTGTGGCTGGTGGGCCGCCGCCGGGGGTCAGGCTCCCGCGAGATCCGAGCCCTGCGCGGGTAGCCGGGGCCGGGGGAGCCGACGGGGGAGGGTTCGCGCACCGGCGCGCCCGCACCACGCACACGGTGACAAAGACGGCCAACAGGGGCGACGGGATCGCGTCGGCCGGGGTCGTTTTGCCCCGGTGTGCCCCAGTTCAGGACTCCGGGTCGACCCCGCGCTAACCCCGCCTAGTCCGACGCCTAGTCCTCGTGCACTACCGCGAATCCCATCCTTAACCTGGGGCGGAATTGACCCGATCCGGCTATGTGGGCAACGCCGCATTCGATCGATCCATATAGCAGCCCCCAAGCAAAGGAGCTTTTCGAGATGCATGTCGCCACTGTCAGCCCCAGCGCCCCGGTACGGCGCTCCGTCGTCGCCGCCGCCCTGGCACTCGGTGTCCTCGCGGCGCTTGTACCGATGGCTCCCGCGGTCGCCTCCTTCGTCGGGGAGGCCGTCGACGCGGCCCTCACCCGGGCGGCCCAGCGAACCCCGGCCCAGCACGTCCCGGTCATCGTGGGTGAGCGGGTCTCCGCCGACGACGGCCTCGAACACGCCGTCACGGCCGGCGGGGGTCGCGTCCTGCGCCAGCTCCCACTGGTCGACGGATTCGCCGCCGAGATCCCGGCCCGGCTGGTCCCGGCACTGGCCACGAACCCCAACCTGCGCTCCCTGTCACTCAACCGTGCCGGCCGCTTCGAGTCGATGGCCTGGGACGAGGCAGGCACCGCCTCCTCGGCCCCCAAGTCGAGCGGCGCCACCAGGCTGTGGAGCCAGGGCAACTACGGCGGCGGCGTCGGGGTGGCCCTGATCGACACCGGCGTCTCGCCGATGAACGACTTCACCAAGACCACCGGCTACCGGATCGTCCACGGCCCGGATCTGTCGGGTGAGAACAGTCTGATCGACAGCTACGGCCACGGCACCGCCATGGCCGGCATCATTGCCGGAGACGGTTACGACTCCACGGGGCAGGCGGGAGGCGCCTACGTCGGGCAGGCCCCGCAGGCCTGGATCGTGAGCGTGAAGGTGGCCGGCGCCAACGGGTCGACCGATGTCTCCACCGTGCTGGCGGCGATGTCGTGGGTGGCCGCCTACCGCGACCAGTTCAACATCCGAGTCGTCAACCTCTCGTGGGGAACCCCGAGCACGCAGAGCTACGGCTACGACCCGCTCAACTACGCGGTCGAGCGTCTGTGGTCGCTCGGCATCACCGTTGTGGTGGCGGCCGGCAACTCCGGCTCGCGGGCCGGGACGATCACCAAGCCCGGCGACGACCCGTTCGTGATCACGGTCGGGGCCGCGAACGACAAGGGCACCGCCGATCCAGCCGACGACAACCTCGCCGAGTGGAGCTCGCGGGGGCCCACCGCCGCCGACGGGCTCACCAAGCCGGACGTCGTCGCCCCGGGCCGCTCCATCATCTCCACCCGGGCCTACGGGTCGACCATCGAGAAGCAGAACCCGAAGGCGCTTCGTGACCCCTCGTACATCCGAGGCAGCGGGACCTCGCAGGCGGCGGCAGTCGTCTCGGGTTCGGCGGCGCTGCTGATTCGCGAGAAGCCGTACCTCTCGCCGGCCCAGGTGAAGTACGCCCTGATGGCCACGGCGAGCCCGATGCCCGGTTACGGGGCCAACGAGCAGGGCGCAGGGCGTATCGACGTTGCGGCCGCTGCGGCCCTCACCAACGAGGGATCGGCCAACCGGACCACCCAGCCGTCCAACGGTCTGGGCTCGATCGAGGCCTCCCGCGGCGGGATTCACGTTCAGACCGATTGCAACGGCGACGGCGTCGCCGACACGATCCAGGGTGAGATGACTGTGCAGTGCCTCGCCTGGAACGGGACCACCTGGACCGGCACGACCTGGACGGGGGACGCCTGGACGGGCACCACGTGGACCGGGGCCACATGGACGGGTGCGACCTGGACCGGGGACGCCTGGACCGGCACCACCTGGACCGGGACGACCTGGACGGGAGGCACCTGGACGGGCGGCACCTGGACGGGGACGACCTGGACGGGCGGCACCTGGACCGGGACGACCTGGACCGGCACGACCTGGACGGGCACGACGTGGACCGGCGGCACCTGGAACGGGACCACCTGGACCGGCACGACCTGGACGGGGGCGACCTGGACAGGGACCACCTGGACCGGCACGACCTGGACTGGGACCACCTGGACTACCGGACAGTACGACGAGTTCCTGACCGCCTTCTGGGGCGACCGTCCTCCGCACGGCCGGCACCTGCCGGGCGAGGTGAGCGAGGGCGAGCGCCCGGCGCGGCCTCGGTGGGCCTGACGGCCGCAGGACGTTCGGGAGTCAGCCGGTGAACAGCCGGGCGAGAAGGTACGCCGGCCTCGTGGTCGGGGCCGGCGTGCTCTCCGTCGGCATCGCGGCGCTGCTCTCGGGCGGCTGGGTCCGGGCACATCCCGTCCGGTTCCTCGTGCTCCTGGCGGCGATGGCGGCGGCGGAGCGGTTCGTGATCCACCTCACGCTGCGACGCGAGGCGCTCTCGTTCTCGGTCGTCGAGGTGCTGGCAACCTTCGCGCTGCTCGCGGTGCCGGCACCCGTCTTCGTGCTCGCCGTCTCGCTGGCGGTGCTGATTGGGCAGGTCGTCCGGCGCCGCCCGGTGCTCAAGACCGCCTTCAACGCCGGCATGTACGCGGTGTGCGCCACCGGCGCCGCCCTCGTCTTCCGCCTCTCCACGGGTCCCGCCTTCCATGGTGAGGGGTGGCTGGGCGCCCTCCTCGGGATGGCGACCTTCTTCGCCCTCAACCAGCTCGTCGTGGCGACGATGGTCGCGTTCGCCGAGGGCCAGCGGGTCCGCGACGTCGTGCGGCTCACCCGGGCGCTGATGGCGATGGTCTGGGCGGGCAACGTCTCGCTGGGCATCCTGGCCCACTTCCTCTACGTGCGGCAGCCAGCGACGGTCGGCCTCTTGGCGATCCCGCTGCTGCTCTCGTACACCGCCTACGCGGCGTGGGTGCGCTCGCGAGCCGAGGGCGCCAAGATGCACGCCCTCTACCAGGCCGGCCTGATGTTGATGGGGGGGCTTGAGGCAACCTCACTCGCCCCCTTCCTCGACGCGGTCCGCCAGATGTTCCGCGCCGAGGGGGCCGAGATCGTGACCCCGGAGGGCGCGCGGGCGGTTCGTATCCTCGATGCCGACGGCGGAGAGCGCGTCCAGGAGGTCGGCTCGGGGATCGTGCGCCGGCACGCCGGGCCACTCGAGGCGTATGTGCAGTCCGTCGACGCAAGGACTCAGCTGGTCGCCCCCCTCGCCGACGAGCACGGAGTCGCCGGCATGCTGGTCGTCCGCGACCACCGGGGGGCCGAGGGTCCCAGGGAGTTCCCTCGCGTGGACCTCGCCCTTCTGCAGGCCCTCGCCAACCAGGCCTCGAGCCGCCTGTCCAACCTGGCGCTGTTCGCCTCGGTCAGCGAGGAGAGCGCCAAGCTGCACGACATCGTCACCAACACCTCCGACGGCATCTACCAGGTGACGCCGGACCGCCGTATCATCACCTGGAACCCCGCGATGGAGCGCATCACCGGCTACGCTGCCTCCGAGGCCGTCGGGCAGATGTGCTTCAACGTGCTGCACTCCCGCGACGGCCGGGGCGTCGACCTCTGCTCGTCCGACTGCCCGATCCTTGCCGCCTGCGCGAGTGCGACGACGGCCGAGCGGGAAGCCCAGATCATGAGCAATGACGGCGTCCATCGCTGGATCCGCTACACGCACAATGCCATCCGCGACCCGTCCGGCGAGGTGACCTCGGTCGTCGTGGTGGTCCGGGACGTCACCCAGGAGCGCGCGGTCCAGGAGGCGAAGGAGGACTTCATCGCCTCGGTCTCGCACGAGCTCCGAACGCCCCTCACGCCGATCAAGGGGTTCCTGCTCACGCTGCTGCGAGCCGACGAGCAGTTCTCGCCGGGCGACCGGCGGGAGGTGTACGAGCGGATGCGCTCGCAGACCGAGCGGCTCGAGCGCCTTGTGGAAGACCTGCTCGCCGTCTCGGCGATGGAGGGTGCCGACCCCCGCCTCGTCGTCCGGCCGACCGACGTCTCGGCGCTCGTCAAGTCGGCCATCGCCCCGTACCAGGCGTCGCACCCCAACCGCGGACTGGTTGCGCAGGCGGACCCGGGCATCGTCGCCCTGGCCGACTCGGCGGGGCTCGGCAGGATCCTGGCCAGTCTGATCGACAACGCCCTCCGGTACGCCCCCGACTCGGAGGCCATCCTCGTGAGCGTCGCCAAGGAGGGCCGCGAGGTGGTCATCAGCGTGCACGACCGGGGGCCGGGAATCCCGCACGACGAGCAGGAGCGGATCTTCGATCGCTTCTACCGCATCGGCCACCACCTCACGCGGGAGCAGGGCGGCGTGGGGCTCGGCCTGTTCATCGCCCGGAGGCTGGCCGGCGCGATGGGGGGCAAGCTGACGCTGACGAGCCGGATGGGGGAGGGCTCGAGCTTCCGGATCCACCTCTCCGCGCCGCCGCAAGACCAGCCGTTTGGATTGCCGGAGGCGGGCCAGTCGCGCTTGGACTACTCCTGACTCGGAGGCGGGGAGGCCCGACCTACGATGGTGGGACGTCGAATGTCTTGGGGAAGCGTCAGCGCCACTGCACCGCCACGACGTCGATCGGCTCGGAGATCCCCTTCAGGCTGACCGAGCGCGGCTCCGAGACGGCCTGGCCGGACCCCGCCACGGTCGCCACGCTGGCGAGGATCTCCCCGCCCTCCGCAAGCGCGGCGATCCGGGCCGCCTCGTGCACGCCCCTGCCTCGGAAGTTCTTGCCGACCTGCGCCGCCTCGGAGGCATGGAGGCCGATGCGCACCTGCGGGGCGAAGCCGTGCTGGCGCCGGTGGTCGGCGAGGCGACGCTGGATCGCCACCGCGGCGGCCACTGCCGCTTCGGGGCTGTCGAAGCCCACGAAGAAGCCGTCGCCGGTTCCTTCGATCTCCTCGCCCTGATGGGCGGCGAAGAGCGCGCGCAGCGTCTCGTCGTGCCAGCGGATCAGGTCCATCCAGGCCTCGTCCCCCAGGGCCTCCACCAGGTTCGTCGACTTCACGATGTCGGTGAACATGAAGGTCTTCATCACGCGTCGGCCCGCACGGGCCCGGCCCCGCAGCTGCCAGGGGAGCAGCTCCTCGACCTCCTCGACATCGATCGCCTGGGTCGGGCACGAGAGCGCCGCCACCCGGAGCAGCTCCTCCTCGACGCTGGTCGGGTCGACCACCTCGGCCTTCAGCAGGTCGCCCTTCAGCCAGTCGAAGGCGGTCGGCGCGAGCGTGATGCAGTTGCCCGCTCCGATGCAACGGTGACGGTCGACGCTCACGCGCAGCATCGCTGTCTACCTCCCCCTGCCCGCCGGCGAAGTCTCATTGCACCAGCCTTCCCCGGAAGGCGAGCGCGGCGGCGTCGGCACGCGAGGTCGCGCCGATCCGTGCGTAGATTGCGGCGATCCGCTTCACCACTTCCTCCTCCGTCACGCCGAGCTCGCGAGCGATGTCCGCATCGGTGCGCCCCTCGATGACCAGCCACAGGAGCCGGCTCTCGGACTCGGCGAGATGCGTCGCCGGCTCCAGGGACTCGGGCTGCTTCAGGGCCTCGAGGCCGGCAACGGCATCCGTGTCGCCGGCGAGGCCCACGAGGACCGTGCCGAGGGGTCCCCGAAACCACCGCACCCGGAGGTCCTCGTCGAGGATGCGCTGTGCGATCGCGGTGAGCGTGTCGCGGATCATGCCCCGCATGGCCTCCTGCTCGGGCGAGGTCCCCCCTGCCAGGACGGCTCTCGCCGCCGGGATCAGGATCTCGAGGTGCAGGTCCTCGCGCATCGCCTCCTGGAGCGCGACCAGCGCAGCACGGCCGGCCTCGGCGGCCTCGTCCGCCCGCCCTCGACCCCGTGCCGCCTCTGCAAGCGCCGCGTCGGCCTGCGCACCCCACAGCGGCTTGCCGGGGAGCAACGGGACGAGCTCCTTGACCGACCGGGCCGATCGCTCCGCCAGGACGAGCAGGGCAGGGTCGGCCCGCTCGGCTCCGAGGCGTGCCGCCTCGAGCGCCAGTCGGGCCATGGCCTCCCAGCGGGCTGCCGGCCGGCCCTGTTCGCCGGCGAGGTTCACGGCCCGCTCCAGACTGCGCCGCATGCCCTCCGGATCACCGGAGGCCGCCCGGGCGATGCCGCGCCACAGCTCCAGCTGGCGCGCCCGGTAGGGGGTTGGCGCGGCAGACGCAGCGACGGAGGCGCGGTCGAGCCACCGCTCCGCTTCGGCGAGGTCGCCGAGGTCGAGATGGACGAGGGCCACGCCGCCGGCGGAGGCGAACTCGAGCATCCGGTCGCCGGCCACCCGAGCCTGCTGGTAGGCCTCCTCGCCCCGGGCGATCGCAAGATCCGGCACGACCTTGGCCCGGGCGAACACGTGGACACCGAAGAGCATCTGCAGCTCGGCCGCGGCCCGCTCGCTCTCCCAGGTGAGCGATCGCATGCCTCCGGTGAGCCTGCGGATCGCCTCCAGAGCACGTGCCGCCGCCCGAAAGTGGATGTCCAGCGCGAGGGTGATGTACGCAATCGAGATCACCGCCGACATCACGCCGCGCCGGTCGCCGACCTCGTCGAAGAGCTCGAGCGATCGCTCGAAGAGGTTCGAGGATTCCGTCACGAGGTCGCCGATGGGGTGGCCGGCAAAGACCACGGGGGGCGGTTCGCCGGCCGCGATCCGGGCGGCGTAGGGCAAGTGCTCTCCGGCCTGCACGAGCTTGACGAACAACCCGCGGGCGCGGGCGATCCTGACGACGCCGAGCTCCCGAGTCGCCGCGGCCAGCGCGGCCTTGTCGCCGAGCTCCTCCGCCAGCTGCATGGCGTGCTGGTAGGCGTCCCCGGCCCCGTCGAGGTTGACCTCGGTCTCGGGGGGTCCGAACGATTCTCCGAGTGGGCGCCCGAGGAGGTCCTGGCCGAGCTCCATCCACGCTGCGAGGGCGGAGCGGCGGTCGCCCTGTTCCTCGGCAATCCGCAGCACCTCGCGCCCCAGGCGAGCGGCGGCGTCCTCCTCGTCGGAGAGCCGCAGCGCCGCGGCGCGGCGCAGCATGATCTGGAGTTGGAGGTGCGCGTCGCCGAGGGCTTCGGCAAGCGCGGCCATCTCCGAGAGACCCTCCAGGCGGTCGGTCGAACGGCGCAGCATGTCGAAGGCGTCGTCGCGGGCGAGCAGGAGCGCGACTCGGTCCCTCGGCGCGGACGCGCCGGGCAGTGCCGCGTCCACGATCCGGAGGACCTCGTCGGGAGCATGCGCCGCGAGCGCGGCCTCGGCGGCCCGGATCGAGAATCCGGCCGAGCGCTGTGGATCACCGGCCGCTCGGGCATGATCGGCGAGGAGCCCGAGCATCTGGTCGGGGACCTCGCCGTCACTCGAGAGCATGTCGACGATCGCGGCGTGGATCGCCCGACGCCGGGCGCTGTTGAGCGAGGCGGCGGCGAGACCCCGCACCTGGTCGTGCGTGAAGCTGTAGTCGGCGACGGCGCTCTCCCGCAGCTCGACGATCAACCCCGCGGCGACGGCTGGTGCAAGGGCGTCGGCAAGCATCGTCGGGGTGGCGTCATCGGCGATGTCGCCGAGCTCCATCCGAATGGCGGCAAGGTCCTTGAGGCCGAAGCTCCTGCCCAAGATGGCGGCGTCGGCGAGGGCCGCTTTGGACGGTTCGGGCAGCCGGACAGCCCGGCGCTCGATGAGCGTGCGCACCGCCGAGGGGACCAGTCGGTCGGCGTTGCGGGCCAGCGTCCAGACCGAGTCGATCTGCTGGATCATCCCCGCGCTCCGGTACGTCCGGGCGAGCTCTTCGAGGATGAACGGCACGCCCTCCGCCTGGGCATGGAGTGCGGCGGCGGTCTGGGGGGTGACCGGCGCCCCGAGGACCTGCTTGAGGAGCTCGGCAGCTTCCATCGGTGTGAACCGGGCGAGCGGCAGGCGGCGCACGACTCCCATGCGCTCCATGTCGGCGATGAGGGTGGCGGCCTCGGTCACGAAGGCGGTCTCGTGCGGGCGCAGGGTGAACGCCAGGAACATCGGCACGTCGAAGTCCGTGCGGACCAGGTAGCGCAGCAGGCGCAGGCTGTCCTCGTCGGCCCACTGCAGGTCGTCGATCATGATCGCGATCCGGCGTGCCCCGCCCACCCTCCGGAGGGCGAGGGCGGCGAGGTCGAGCGCCCGATAGAGCTTGCGGTCGGGGGCCAGCGCCTCGAGCCCGGGCTCGTCGCGCCCGGAGACGGCGTCGAGGGCGCGCCGCACGTCGTCGGCGCCATCGGCATCCTCCGTCGCGAGGCATCCGAGCAGCCCACGGGCGAGCATGAAGGGGCCCCTCAGCTCCTCGTCGGCGCTGACGGCGACGCACAGGAAGCTCTCGGCGGCGGCGAGGTCCGAGGCCGCCACGAGCAGGCGGGTCTTGCCGATGCCGGGCTCGCCCTCGAGGGTGAGCACGGTGAGCTGCCCCGCCTTGGCGACGGCAAGCTCCTGACGGATCGCGCCGAGCTCGACCGACCGGCCCACGACCGAGGCCGACGCCCGCCGGGCGGCGAGCGCGAGCGGCGAGAGCGGCGGCATCGAGAGGGTCGTCCCCCCAAGATCGGTCATCGGATCCATTATTCCGGTTGACTACACGGGCGTGCGAAGCCTACCGAGGCGGGGGGACGTGCACGAGACCGAGGACGACCTGGCCGAGCTGCAGCGCCTGCTCGACATGAGCCATGCGCGCGGCGGCGCCCACCTGCGCAGCATCTTCACCGAGGAGCGGCGCATCCCGGCGTCCGAGCTCCCCGAGCTGCTTCCAGGCGTGCAGGTGCTGGTTGTCGCGACCGTGACCGCGGCGGGGGAGCCGCGGGCGGCGCCGGTGGACGGGCTGTTCTATCGGGGCCGGTTCTGGTTCGGGTCGTCCCACGACTCGGCCCGCATCCGTCACCTGCGGTCACGTCCGCAGGTCAGCGGCGTGCACGTCCGAGGGGAGGAGCTGGCGATTGTCGTGCACGGGGCAGCCCACCTCGTCGACCTTTCCCAGCCCCGCCATGCCGGCTTCCGGGACTATTGCCGGGAGGTCTATGGGAAGGAATGGGGCAGCTGGGGAGCGCCCGCTCCCTACGCACGCATCGACCCCGCCGCGATGTTCACCTTCCGGTTCCGAAGCCAGGGCCTGGTGGGTTCGAGGAGCTAAGCCAGACGGGGCGCGGGTTAGAGCGGAGCTTCTCGAAACCGCGGGCGTGTCGCGCTGGGGATGCCGGCCCGGACAGGTCGCTGCCCGACGCGGGACTTGAGATCGCTCGTTGGCATCCACCACGTCTGGAGGATCGGCTCGACGAGCCTGAAGCCGAACGCCTCGTAGACGGGGTGGTTGATGCCCATCAACACCACGATGTGATCACAGCCGTGGGTCTCCGCTGTTGCGACCAGCTGTCCCAGCAGTGCGCTTCCGATCCCCTTGATGGTGTGCTCGTGCGCACTGTGGAAGCCGGTGATCTGCAGCACCGGGGCGCCGGCGTGAACGGCACCCTCGAGGGCCGGGAAGGCCGACACGTTTCCCGCGCTGAGGGGGTCCAGGGGGCCCAGGAAGTAGTCGATCGTTCCGAGTGGAGCCCCTTGGTGCACAAGCTCGAACGCACCGCCCCGTCCGGGGGACACGTGGGCGCCCGGCGGCAATTGTTGCCTCCCCCGAGCAGCGTCGATGGCCTGGGATTCCCGCCGAAAGCGCATCTGGTTCGTCTCCGCCATTCCCAGGTACTGACCGACGTTCTGGAACCATTCATCGTACCCGCCGTTCGTACGCTGTAAGGCCACACGGCTGGGGCACGAGAGCAACTGCGCAACTGCCGCATTGCCCGCGGCCCTCTGCAGCCGGAGGAACGAGGCCCTGGCGGGGGCCCGGGCGTGAGATGGGCCCTAGGGACCCGCGGGCGCGAGAGTGGGCCCGGCCTTCTCGAACACAGCCCGAGTGTACTGCCACCGCAACCGCCACTCCGCTCCCGAACGGCCAGCCGAAAGGGCACCGCTTTCCCGAGGGAGGGCCATGCAGCACAGGATGTACGACCGTTCGGCCCCCTTTTCGGGCGGCGCAGGTCGCCTCGTGAGAGTCGGCGAAGGCGACAGCGTCGACGTTCTCAAGCAGGGCCGCTGCCACCAAGCGCGGAACTCACCGCGTCCGCTCGAAGGGGCGCGCCGGCTCGAGCACACGCACTTCGATGGGCGCCGCTGCCTGCACGAAGGCGTCGGCGTCGAGGGGTGAGCCGGCGACGAACCCGTAGTGCATCGGGATCGCGAGGCGTGGCCGCAGGCGCTTCGCCGCGTCTCCGGCCTCGTCGGGGCCCATCGTGAAGTGCCCCCCGACGGGCAGCATGGCGACGTCGCAGCTCACCGCCTCCACCTCAGGGACGAGGTCGGTGTCGCCGGCGTGGTAGAAGCGCACGCCGTCGAGGGCGATCACGTAGCCCATCCAGCCCTTCTCGCGGGGATGGAACCGCAGGCGTTCGGGGCGATGGTTGTAGGCGGGGACGGCGTCGACCGAATGTCCCCGCACCTCGAAGGCGTCCCCAGGCGAGACGACGTTGACCTCCGGCCCGAGACGGGCGGCGACATCTTGCGGCCCCCAAAACTCCGTCTCCGGACCGCGAAGCTTCGCGACATCGGCAAGGTCGAAGTGGTCGTAATGGCTGTGCGTGAACAGGATGGCGTCGGCGGGCGGCCAGCCGTCGGGCACGTCCCAGGGGTCGATGTAGATGCGCGCCTCACGATCCCAGAGGAAGCCGGAGTTCTTGATCCAGTGCAGTCCCTCGAGCATGGCCCCCCTCCTCCCACCGCAGGCCCGGTGTCCTGGGCCCCGGCCCGATTCTGGACGCCCTCTCCGGCGATTGCGAGGGGCGACCGCGGCGAGCTAACCACGCGGATTGCTGTAGCCTTCTCCCGATGACGCCGGGCGAACAGGAGGGGCCTGCAACCCGCGACGATGTCCCTCCGCGATCGAAGGTTCTCATCGTGTCCAACGACCCCCGCGGCCCCGAGGAGCTCTTGTCCGGGTCGCAGATGCTTCCCGGGTCTCAGGTGCTCGGAGTGGTCGGGCGGGTCGACGAGGTGATGGGGCGGACGCCGGATGAGGCTCCCGACGTCGTGCTGCTCGACGCCCGCGGTTCCGTGGAGAACGGGCTCGAGGCGGTCGGGCGGATCCGGCGCGAGACCGAGGCCCTCGTGATCCTGGTCACCGACCGCGACGATCCGTCGGTGCTCTCCGCAGCGATGACATCGGGGGCGTCCGGCGTGCTGCGCCGCAGCGCCGCCGCCGAGACGGTCGCCGGCGCGATCCAGGTGGTGCGCGCGGGTGGCTTCTACCTCGAGGGATCGCGGGCGCGCGACATGGTCGAGGCGATGGAGGCCCTCCGCGGCCAGGGGTCCCGCATCGGCGTCGGCGCGCTGACTCCCCGGGAGGCCGAGGTCCTGCGCCTGCTTGCCGAGGGCCTCTCCGCTCGGCAGATCGGCCGCAGACTCGAGCTGTCGGAGCGCACCGTCAACACGCACGTGGCCAACCTGTATCGCAAGCTCGGCGTCTCGAACCGGGTCGAGGCGGTGCGCGAGGCGCTGCGGATGGGGATCGTCACACAGGAGTAGCCGGCCCGGAAAGTCCGGCCGCGGCCGCGCAGTACACTCCCTCCGTGATCCCCACGCGCGACACGCTGGTCGATCTCCTCGAGCTCCAGCGATTCGACTCAACCATCGACCGGCTCACCGCCCGGCTGCGCCACCTGCCCGAGCAGGCCGAGCTGGAGAGGCTCGAGGAGCAGCTCTCCCGGCTCGAGTCGGCGATCGGGGAGCAGCAGGCGATGGTCGACGACGCCGTGGCGCGGCAGCGCCGGCTCGACCACGACATCGAGCTGCGGACGGCGAAGGTGAAGGCCGAGGAAGCAAAGCTGTACTCGGGGAGCATCGCCAGCCCCAAGGAGCTCGCCGACATCCAGCGCGAGGTCGAGTCCATCCGGCGGCGGATCGCCGGGATGGAGGACGACGACCTCGAGGTGATGGAGGAGCGCGAGGGGGCCGAGGCCACGCTCCGGGTTCTCCTCGGCGAGGCCGCAACGCTTCGGGCCCGCATCGAGCAGGCCCGGGCGGCCCGCGATCAGGCAGCCGGCGACGTGGCCCAGCAGCTCGACGGCGCCAAGCGCGAGCAGCTCGAGTGGCGTCCCAAGTTCGACGCCGAACTGCTGTCGCTCTACGACTCGATCCGTGCCGCCAAGGGCGGCGTCGGGGTCGCGGCACTCATCGGCGGCGTGTGCCAGGGGTGCCACATGCGCCTGCCCGCCCAGGAGGTCGAGCGCATCCGTCAGGCCACCGGCCTGGTGCGATGCGACGAGTGCCGGCGGCTCCTCGTGGTGCGGGACTGACGGGCACGCGTGCCTGACGAAAGGGAGGCCGGGGACGCGGTCTACCGGCTTCGCAGCGATGGGGCGGCACGCGGGAATCCCGGTCCCGCCGGAATCGGCGTTGTGCTGGAGTCGCCCGATGGCACCGTGATCGCCGAGCGCGCCGCGGGGATCGGATGGGCAACCAACAACGTCGCCGAGTACCGGGCGCTGCTCGACGGGCTCGAGCTGGCGAGAGACCACAACGTCCGACGTCTGGTCGTCTTCGCCGATTCGCGCCTCCTCGTGGAGCAGATGAAGGGCGCCTTCCGGGTCAAGCATCAGGGGCTCAAGCCCCTGTTCGACGAGGCGCTCCGGCTGGCGCGCCTGTTCGACGAGGTGCGGTACGTGGCCGTCCCCCGCGAGCAGAACCGCCACGCCGACCGTCTCGCCAACGAGGGAATCGACCAGTCGGGGGTGTCCCCCCGACGACCCCCGAGCTTCGAGCAAGACGTTGATGCCGTTGAAGACGCTGCTGATGACGCTACGAGTCCCTCCCCGCAGGACCCGCTCTTCTAGGATGCTGCTCTGGCATCTCGGGGTCACCTCGGCCATCGTGCTCGTCACGCTCGGCCGGCGACGGATCGACTACCGCATCGTCCTGCTCGGATCGATCCTGCCCGACCTGATCGACAAGCCGTTGGGCCGGCTGTTCTTCACGGATCGGTTCGAGACCTCCCGGCTGTTCGGGCACACCCTCGCCTTCGACCTCGCCCTTGTTCTGGGCATTCAGCTGTTCCTGCGCGGCTACCGCGCCCGCCGCTGGTTCGTGCTTCCGATTGCCTCGCTGCTCCACCTGGCGCTGGACGGAATGTGGTCCGACCCGATCACGCTGTTCTGGCCGCTCTTCGGCACCTCGTTCCCGCGTATGCCCATCGACAACTACTGGCTGGACGTGTTGTTGCGCCCGTTCCAGCATCCCGTCGAGGGGCTGAAGGAGGTCGTGGGGCTGGCGTTGCTCGTCTACCTGGCCGCGGCCTTCGAGCTGCATCGGCCGGGGCCGCGCCGGGAGTTCCTCCGGCTCGGCCGCCTCGAGGGCAACCGGCCGAGCCGGCGGCGGGAGGCAGGCGGCGAGGCGAACGAACACGGCGACTAGTGGTCACCGACTCGGCCGCGGCGATCATCTCGATGAATCTACCCGGGCGTTGGGGATCACCGTGACCCTTTGTGCCCGAAGGTTAGGGGAACCCGAATTCTCCTCGAAGCCCACCGAGAAGCGCGGCTGAGGGAGCACGTAGGCTCAAGAGAAGTGGGCCACCCGCGAGTCTGGATCGTGCGCATAATTGCCGAAGAAGCGGTGGAGAATAAACTCGCGGCCAAGCATGATCTCACGCTAGGTGAGCTTGAAGAGGCGCTCTGCTTCTACGCATATGCTCAGGCTGTGTGGGACCACGATCCGACCTACGGCCGCCGACTCATAGCTCGCGGGAGGACCGAGGGGGGAAAACCTCTGATTGCCTACCTGAAGCCGGTGCGGGAAGATGAGGCCCTCTGGGAGTGCCGGACAGCGTGGAGGCTAAACGAAGATGGATGATACGGAACTCAGTCGAGAGGCGCTTCTTGCAAAGTGGGAAGCGGGTGAGCCTGTGGAGGTCATGAACCTTGGGCGTTCCATCTCGATTGACCATGCCGATGAGGAATTCTTCGTTGGACCCGCGACCAGCACCCGTCGCGGCGTCCTCCGATCGACCGCAAACCTTTCGTACTTCGGCCGTCACCTCAGCCCCAACGCCCCGGAGCTGTCGGAGAATGTGAAAACGACGGTCCCCGGTAGGGCGTGAAGGTCACGATGCTGCTTGCCGACGCCGCGCAGGCGGCTGAGGGCAAGCTGTACATCCTGGGAGGCGGTTGGTCCTTGACAGGTCCGCAGCCGACCCCAGGGGCCATCGCCATCAAGTTCGAAGTGCCCTGGGCGGAAGCTAACCGCGTTCACGTTTGGGAGCTCTCCGTCCTCGATCAAGACGGACAGCCAGTGATGGTCCAGACTCCCGAGGGAGAGCGACCGATCCAGATCGGCGGTCAATTCGAGGTCGGCCGACCACCTGGTCTCGCGCAGGGCACACCCCTTGATCTGCCGCTCGTCATCAGCTATGGGCCACTGGCGCTGCCGCCGGGGGGACGTTACGTGTGGCGTCTCTCAATTGATGGACGGTCAGACGAGGACTGGCAGATCGCGTTCGCAACGCGATCGCTCGAAGCCTAGCGGGTCGCTTCGCTCCCGGTACAGGCCAGAGAGGCAAGGGGCGGCCTCCGGCCGCGGTCCTCAATGTCGGCCAGCATGGGGCCGCCTCCGGCGGCGTCGTTCAATGCCGGCAGGGCCTCGCTTCGCTCGGTGCCTGCCGGGCCCTGCTCGGCGAGCCGAGCCTCCGGCCGCGGTCCTCAATGTCGGCCCGCCTCAATCTCGGACCGCCTCGCCCTGCTCGGCGAGCCGAGGCTTCGCCGGCAGTCCTCTATGCCGGCAGGGCCTCCGTTCGGCGCCTGCCGGGCCCAGCTTGAGGTGCGCCCCGGTCGGTCTCGTCCCAAAACTTGACTCATTCGCACCAACCTCGGCACCTCGAGCTGGGCTAGAGATCGGGCTACAGGCCCGCGTCG
>JBOGWP010000003.1:0-3968 GCA_050693875.1 Actinomycetota bacterium | reverse complement strand
GCTTCGCTCCCCGGTACGGGCCAGAGAGGCAGGGGGCGGTACGGCCGCGGTCCTCAATGTCGGCCCGCCTCGCCCCCGCTCGGCGAGCCGTGCCTCCGGCGGCGTCGTTCAATGCCGGCAGGGCCTCGCTTCGCTCGGTGCCTGCCGGGCCCCGCTTGGGTGCGCCCCTGGTGGGCTCTCGTCCCCAAACTTGACTCATTCGCACGAACTTCGGCACCTCAAGCGTCCATTCGCACGAACTTCGGCTCCGCAAGCGTCTACCCCGGTTCCGAGCGAAGTCTCGGGACCGGAGGCCCCTTCGGGGCAGCACTGGAGTTCTGAGCGCGGGCGATCGTAGTGTCTGTCCGCGGACATGGACAAGCTCAGCGAGCGGTACGGGGATCTTTTGAGGGGCAGCTACGGCTCTTCAACGACCTCGGCATCGCCACAAACGCAAACCGAGCCGCATGACAACATTTTGTCGATAGGGCTTCGGCAAGCGTCTAGCGGGGGCGGCAATCCCTCCACGACCGGACGATCTCCTCGGCCGAGATCGCCGCGGTCTGCTCGGTGTCCCAGAGCCGGTTGTGCGGCACCGAGAGGTCGATGTTCAGGTCTGCACCCATGCCCTTCCCCCAGCCCCAGCCGGCAATGTCGTCGAGGTGCGACGAGGTGTAGAAGTTCGCCCAGGTCATCACCGACGCCGGCTTGGAACGACCGGCGGTCGGAAGGCCGAGCGTGCCCATGTAGCCCATCGGCACGCCGTCGGCCCCACCCTTGAAGACGATGGCCGCTCCGGCGGAATGCCCGACGAAGTTCGCGCAGTGTCCCGAGGGCGCAACCTCCGCCGCGACCCCGCGAGCCCGCGCGGTGAAGGCCCTCCCCGCGGCCGGAAGTTCGCTGGGGTTGCGGCTCCATCGCCACTCGTAGACCTGGGTGGTCATGCCGTAGCGGGCCTGCAGAATGTCGTTGACCCGGCTCGGGAAGACCTCGAGCCGGCCGGAGGAGAGGCGGCTCTTCGGGTCCCACAGCCAGCCGCGGACCAGGATCGTCACCGGCCGGTTGAGGTCGAATGAGAGGGGCACACCCGACGGAGGAAGGACCTGCGGGGAGTCGGCACCGGGACGCACGACGAGGAGCGCCAGCGCGGCAAGCCCTGCGAGCCCCAACGCGAGCGCCGCGGAGCCGACCGCGAGTCGCTTGAGCGATGTCATCCCCCGGTCCCTCCGGCTCCCAACCAGCGGTTCCAATAATGCATCGTCCGGCGTCGAGGCCGAATAAAGCCCCTCGCGAAACTTGGGCCTCGGCCTGTGAGGGCTCATGAGCGGCTCAGACGGAAGGCCGGGCGGCGAGCGCGTCGATCTCGACCAGCGCCCCTCGGGGCAGGGCCGCCACCGCGACCGTGGCGCGGGCCGGCGGCGGCGTCCCGAAGAACTCGGCGTAGACCTCGTTCATCGCGGCGAAGTCGTCCATCCGCACGAGGTAGACCGTGGTCTTCACGACGTCGCCGAGGCCGAGGCCGGCGGCACCCAGCACCGCACCGAGGTTCTCGAGCACCCGGCGGGTCTGCCCGGCGATGGACGCGTCGGCCAGGTCACCGGTATGGGGATCGAGGCCGATCTGCCCCGAGCAGAACACCAGGTCCGCGGCCCGGATGGCCTGGGAGTAGGGCCCGATCGCCTGCGGGGCGCCCTCGGTCTCGATCCGTTCCATCAGCCGACCCCGAGCACGCGGCGGACCCCGGTGATGGCGAAGTAGACGAGGAACGCGGCGGCGGCGATGAACATCATCGGATGGACCTCGCGGCCCCGGCCCCGAAGCACCTTCACCCCCGCGTAGCCGACGAACCCGGCCCCGATGCCGTGCGGCTTGCCTGCAACGGGCATCTGCGGGATGCGACCCAGCAATGGGCCTTTTGCAGTCTGCGCGGATCCGACTGGGCACGTGCCTTCTACGACGGCCAACGAAGCAGGGGGAAGGGCCACAACGCCGCCCTGCGCGCACTGGGGAACCGTTGGCTCGAGGTTCTCTGGCATTGCCTCAGGAAGGGTGCCCGCTACAACGAGGAAGTCCACGTCGTCAACCGCCGCCGATTCCTGGCCGCGCAGAGCGAGCCGAGAAAGGCTGTCGCCTGACGGCTGATTCGGGGCGGTGGTTGACAAAGGGTGTCTCATCTCACCACCGACCTGTTCCCGGAGCGGGCGGGGATAACCACGATGGCCCCCTCGATATCCTCCAGGACCCGCACCGAGGCGTCGTAATGCTCTCCGATGGCGCCCTCGGTCAACACCACCCGGGCCGGCCCCGCGGCGACCACCCGCCCGGCGCTCATGAGCACCAGCTCGTCGGCGAACTGGCCGGCCAGCGTGAGGTCGTGCATGGCGCTCAGGATGGTGAGCCCCCTACGGGCCCGGAGATCATCGACCAGCTCGAGCATCCGCTGGGCGTGGCCCACGTCGAGGCTGGCGGTGGGCTCGTCCAGCAGGAGCACCGGCGCCTGCTGGGCGAGGGCCCGAGCAAGCAGGGCCCGCTGCAGCTCCCCGCCCGAGAGCGAGTCGAGCCTGCGGCGACCGAGTTGCGCCAGGTCCAATCCCTCGAGAACCTCGGCGGCGATCTCGAGGTCTCGCCGGCTCTCGGCCCCGAAGTACGGGATGTGGGGCGTGCGGCCCATCAGGACGTAGTCGATGACCGCCATCTCCGGGGGGAGGACCGGGTTCTGCGGGACCAACGCCACCCGCCGGGCGAGCTCCCTGCGGGGGATCCGCGCCGGGGAGACATCCCCCACCCGGATCTCCCCCGAGTGAGCGACCAGACCGGCGATCGCCTTGAGCAAGGTCGTCTTGCCGGATCCGTTCGGTCCGATCAAACAGACCCATGCCCCACCGGGCGCGAAGAGGGTCACGTCGTCCAGGACCCGGTTCCGCTCCAGGGTCACGCAGACGCGGCGGAGCTCGATCCGGCTCATACCGCCCTCCTGGCGCCCCGCAGGACCAGCGCGAAGAAGGGAGCGCCGAAGAAGGCGGTGATCACCCCGATGGGAAGCTCCGCGGGGGCCATGACGGTCCGGGCGGCCACATCGGCGAGCACGAGGAACGCCCCACCGAATACAAGCGATAAAGGGACGATCAGCCGGTAGCTCGGGCCGGCGATGAGACGGACGGCATGGGGCACGATGATCCCGACGAAGCCGATCAGGCCGCTCACCGCGACCGCCGCGGCGGTCCCTAGCGAGGCGGCCGCCACGATCACCGCCCGTATCCGAGACGGGGTGACCCCCAGGCCCGCCGCCTCCTCGTCGCCGACGCTCATCACGTCGAGGAGGCGACGACAGGCCACGATCACCACTGCCGAGACCGCGACGTAGGGAAGGATCAGCACCACCTCCGCCCAGCCGGCGGTCGCCAACCGTCCCAGGATCCAGGCGTAGACCTCTCGCAGGGTCTCGGCCTCGCGCTGCTGCACGTAGGTCTGGAGCGCGGTCAGGAAGGAGGCGACCGCAACGCCGGCCAGGACGAGAGTGCTCGGGCTGCGACGCCCTGCCGAGCGCCCGAGAGCGTATGCCGCGCCGACTCCGAGAAGCGCCCCCGCGAAGGCCGCCAGGGGCAGCAGGCCCCCGGCCGAGCCCGTGACGTCCAGCCCGTAGGCGATCGCCAGTGTGGCGCCGAGTCCCGCTCCGGCGGCGGCGCCGAGCAAGTAGGGATCGGCCAGGGGGTTGCGAAAGACGCCCTGGTAGGCGGCTCCCGAGACGGCGAGCGTCCCGCCCACCAGCCCGCCGAGGATCACCCGCGGCATCCGAAGCTGCCACAGGATCACCGCGTCCCGCTCGGAGAGGCCGCCACCCGGCGACAGGAAGGGTAGGCGGTCTGCGATCTCAGCGAGAACGTCCGCCGGCGACAGTCTCACCGGCCCGACCAGGACGCCGGCAAGGACGGCGCCGGCCAGGACGGCCAGAGCGGCCAAGACGAGACCGGGCCCGAGCGAGGCGGGGG
>JBOGWP010000002.1:0-7186 GCA_050693875.1 Actinomycetota bacterium | reverse complement strand
ACGATCTACAACGGCATCCGTCCGCACGAGGCGATCGGTATGACAACCCCCCTCAGCCTCTACCGGCAGCCGCCCACGCCCAACTTTCCCGACGGCGATTCTGTCTCGGAAGCTTGACACGGAACAGTGGTGGGAGAAACGGCGTCATCGGAGCCCTCCCCCTCTTGCTCGACGGCGCCGACCGGCGGGACGGGCACTCCCTTTTCCCTCGAGCTCCTCCAGCCGCTTCCCCTCGCGGGCGACGACCTGCGGCAGCTTTTCGTCGGAGATCGCGCGGAGGGCCTCGTCGTGACCGTGCCGGCTCGCCACCATCGCTCGCGCGATCGCCGGTTTGGCCTGGACCGGTACTCGCTCGTATACCCCGGCAAGAACCTCGAGGTGCTTCAAGGTGGCGTCGGCCGCCCGGGCCGGCATGTCGCCGTCCGCCTCTCCCCCGGCCTCGGCGGCTTCGGCCTCCCCCACGGCCCTGTCGAGCTGATCCTCGTACCGATCGAGGGTCGCCTCCGCCTCCTCGATGCTGTCCCGGTCGAGCAGCGCCTGCGCCTCGGCCAGGCGCTCATCCGCGAGTGCCAGGAAGCGCTCGGCCTTGCGATCGTGGCCGAACGTGAACTGAACAGCGTGCCCACTGCCTCGACCGACTGCTCGAGGATCCATACAGGGGATTGCTCGGCACCAGGCCCGGGCCCGCATTCTCGTCGCCGGTGGCCCATGCAGGTGGTGCCAGGACGACAACCAGAACGATCGTGACAGCCAGGCGGCGGACCATCCACACTCCCTTCCTTGAGACGGGATCAAGGTGATCAACCGTCTCAAGTGTTTTACCCGGTAACGTGGGCCTGAGACGATACTAGTCACCCAGGACCACAGGGATCTTCGAAACGAACAGGGCCACCATTCGACCCGAAACAGCCCCGTATTCCGCCGGTGTAATTGTTGTATCCGTATTGACTCTCAACCGCTGGGAGGATAGGACTCCATCTAAAGGGTGATGCGATCCCCATGCTCGGTGGGGCCCTGAGGTTCGAATCTCCTCCCGATCGGTGATGTCGGGCCAGACGTCACCCGGAAAGGGCGCTGTGCGAACTGAAGTCGACTCTGCGCTTGGTCCGGTTCGAGACACCGTAGGTGCCGCGGTGTCCGTCTTCTCGCTCACCATCTCCGGCGCGCCGTCGGTCGTCATCGATGCCGATGCCCAGCGCCCCAGCCCGGAATCACCTCGCGCGTTGAACGCCGAGGCGGCGAGCGGGCTGCGTGAATACGTCGTGGAGTGGCAACTCCTGCTCCCAAGCTGAAACACTGCCGAACCACACCAACTGCTGCGACCAATTCGGGGTGGGGGGGAAAGGAGTCGTCATGACCGGCTGTCCCGTCTGTGGCACTCGCTGGATCCTCGTCCAGACCAGGGCCCAGTGCGGACAATGCCTCGCCTGCGGCGCGGGGTCGTCGTTTTCCGGGGCGATCCCCGCTGCGCTCGTTCGGAACCCGGATCTGCGGCACCCGGGAGAGGTCACGCCGGAGCCGGCGGTACGCGCCGCGCCACTCACGGAACGATAGACGGAGGGAGAACCCGGCGCTCGGTGAATGAGCGTCTGCACTCGAGGTCAGCTCGCGATCGGCTGCGATCTACCCATCGACCGTCTGGCCACGCCCTGCCGCCGGCGAAGATCCGGGTGTCGCCGAAGCGCGGAACCGACGGGGAATCCTCGCGTCGATCTGAGGAGGTTGGGTCACGGACCGATGAGTTCTCGCCTCCGCGGCCGTCTTCACCCACAGCAGCCCGGGATCCCCCGAGCGAGGAGGTCATCATGCAGAAGATCACTCCGTGCCTTTGGTTCGACAACCAGGCCGAGGAGGCCGCGACCTTCTATGCCTCCATCTTCAAGAACTCTGGCATCACGGAGGTCTCCCGCTACGGCGAGGCGGGACCGGGCCCCGAAGGCTCGGTGATGACCGTGAGCTTCGAGCTGGACGGGCAGCCGTTCCTCGCCCTCAACGGTGGGCCCCAGTTCACCTTCAACGAGTCGATCTCGTTCCAGGTCAGCTGTGCCACCCAGGAAGAGGTCGACGAATTTTGGAGCAGGCTTTCCCAAGGCGGCGAGGAGGGGCCGTGCGGATGGCTCAAGGACCGGTACGGCCTCTCGTGGCAGATCGTCCCGACTCGGCTGACCGAGCTCCTCACCGATCCGGACCCCGAGACGTCCCAACGGGCGATGCGCGCCATGCTCGACATGGGCAAGATCGACATCGCGGCCCTGGAGCACGCGGCGGCGGTCGGAACGTCTGGCTGAGCGACCTGCCCCAGGCTTGATCTCCGAGGCTTCTCGTCCCGGCGCATCCACGGGTGCCGGCGCGTGAGACAGCCTTGTCAGGGCTGCGGGTTGGAGAGGTCTGACGGTGGTGGCTCGCCCACCGGACCTCGATCGAGAGCCTCCAGCACGGCCACCAGCTGCTGGTTCTGCCACACGAGGAGCTGGACCGCGAAGTCGTGCTCGGCCATGTCGCGATCCTTGGCGGCCTGGCGGTTCTGACTCATCATCACGATCGGTCCCGTGTACGCCGCCTGGAACGACAGGGCAAGGTTGAGGAGGATGAACGGGTAGGGGTCGAACGGGTGGCCTCGAGCGAGTGAGATCGCGACGTACCCGTTGTAGGCGATCCACATTCCCAGCAGCGTCGTCTGCGTGGTGATGAACGGCCACGAGCCAACGCGCGCGGCCACGGCGTCGGCAACGCGCTGCCCGGACGTTCGCCGCCCGAGATGCTTCACGTTCACGGGGTGCTCATGGGATCGACTCGCGAGGTTCGGGTGCATGATTCCTCCTGATTCGCGTTTCGCCGAAACGACGCTGGCAAGCATCTCGCCTTGAAGGGACCCGGTGGCGGGACCGTCGTTCTCCGTGCCGCCCGGATTCCTTGACGCTGCGGAACGAGAGGTCGCTTACCGAAGGGTCCGCGCGGCACCCAACGCTCCCGGCTGCAGCCGGTGAGCACGACGGGTGGGTCGGCAGGGCAGCAGCGCCGTCTTTCCCCTCACCACGTCGATCACCGTCGCTCCCTCCCTCCTCGCTCGCGAGCGTGCGAGAGGCGGAGGGGAGCGGGCGTCGAGAACAAGAAGCCCCGGCTGGAGGGTTGCGAACGCGGATGACCGGGACCTGGTGTCTCGCTCAGACGATCGTGGGGTTCAGCGTCACCCCGAGCGGTGCCAAGGATTCGAGCATCCGGCGGCGGGCTCGCCCCGGTCAACGGGGTCTTCAGGGGAAAGTACGTAGAGGGCACCGCATTCGCCGAGGCGGCCGGCGATCCACCTCTCGCACCGGGGCATTTCGGGAACGATACTTCGTCCATGGCGCAGTTTCTGTGTCCGACCCTCATCGGACGCGACGCCGAGCTCCAGGAGATCTCCCGAGCGCTTGAACTGTGCAGATGAGGGCCGGGGATCCGCCGTCTTCGTCCCCGGCTAGGCTAGGCAGGCGTGGGGAAGTCCCGCCTGGTCGGGGAGGCGCCCGAGGTGGCGAGGCAGCGACGGATGAGCGTGCTGTACGTGCCGTGCGGCCGAGGCGGCCAGCCCCGTCGCTTTTCGGCCGCTCGCCCAGGCGCTTCTCTCGCACTTCCGGGAGTCCGGACCAAACAACCTGCCCGACCTCACCCCGTTCCGTCCGATTCTCGCCAGGCTGGTCCCGGAATGGCGTGACCCGGGCCCCCCGCCCGGGACGACTCGATCCTCCTCCTCGCCGAAGCCATCCTGCGGCTGCTCCGGGCGGTGGGTGGGGGCCGGAGCACCCTGCTGGTGCTCGAGGACCTGCACTGGGCCGACCACGAGACGGGCTCTATCGTCGAGTACCTCGCCGACAACCTCGAATCCGAGCCCGCGGTCTGCCTGGGCACGCTCCGCCCGGAGGATCCGAACCCGACGCTGCCGATGGTCCAGTCCCTCGTGGCCCGCCGGAACGCCTCCGCCATCGAGCTGCGACGGCTGACCGACGACGAGGTTGAGAAGATGGCCCGCGCCTGCCCGGGCGTCTCGGAGCTGCCCGAGGCGGTCGGCACCTGCCTGCCAAGTACGCCGATGGCCTGCCGCTGCTGTGCGAGGAGTTGCTCGCGGCGTCCTGGTCGAGCAAGGAACCCGGAGGCGGGTGGGTCGCTCATCCGGAGCTTCAGCCGGGTGTGCCGTTCACCTTTGCCGAGACGCTACGCAGGCGCCTTGCGATCCTGGGCGATGCCGCCGGCGTGGTGGTGGTGGTGGTGGTGGTGGTGGTGGCGCCGCGGTCGTGGGGAGCCGGTTCGACTGGACGCTGCTCCCGAGGATCACCGGCCTGCCCGATGGCGCGGTGCTCGAGGCCCTGCGGCGGTCGGTCGATTCCCAGCTGCTGCTGGCCGACCCCCACTCCACCGCAGAGTTCAGGTTCCGTCATGGGCTCACCGGGTGGCGGTGCTGGCCGAGCTGCTTCCCCCGGAGCGGGCCGAGCTGTCCGGCCGGGCGCTGCGAGCGCTCGAGGAGGCCCATCCGGGGTTGCCGGGAGAGCTGAGCGAGCTCGGTGCGGTGCTTGCCGAGGCCGCGGGGAGCGCGTACGGGCCGCCCAGCTGCTCCTCGAGGCAAGCGCGCGGGCACGCGAGCTCGAGGCGCTGGCGACCGCCGAGGCGGTGCTTGACCGGGCGGCGGATCTGAGCGCCGACCACCCCGCGCTGCGGGCGCGGGTCGACCAGGTCCTCGTGGAGGTGCCTTTCCCTCGCGGGCAAGACCGACCGCGCTTTCGAGGCCGGACGGCGACTGGAAGGCGCGCCGCTCCCGGCATCCGAGCGGGCCATGATGCAGGTCCGGATGGCCCGCGCGGCGGCGGACGGGTGGGGCCCAGGCAACCGAGCAGCTCGACCGGGTGGCCCGGGAGGTTGTCCCGACCGTTGTGGGAATTGGGTGACGATCCCACTTCGGTTCAGGCTGCAGGCTGATCGTATCGGGTACCGGTGACATCCTCGCCGCTCACCCGCTTCACTACCTCCTTCCGCACGGCGGCGACGAGCACCGGCATGTCCTTGCACCCCTTGATGCGACGAAAGCTGCGCTCGGCCTCGAGCATCCCCGCCCCGACCCAGGGTCTCACCATCGGGGCGTCCTGCCACCGCTTCACGCGGTCGGTGAGATCCCGGACGACCGAGATCATGGACTCGACGATGTTGGTGCAGGACAGTTCGGAGACGCCGAGCCGCCGGACGGTGAACATCTCGTCGAGGCCCTTCCCTGAGGCTTGCCGCGGCGGAGGCAGGCTTGGCCTCGAGCCGGCGGGGCGATGCCCTCGGCGACCCTGCGCCCACGAGCCGCATCGGCGTCGCCAAACGCCTGCGCCAGGCGGCGGTCGGTCGTACGGGCGCGGTCGTCGGGCAGGTACGAGGCGCGGCACCGTCGCACCCGAGTCCGCCCACGGCGAGCCCCCGCGGGCGTGACCCCTGGATTGACGCGGCCCCGTATCCCCGGCTTGTCACAATGGGTCAACCCGGCTCGGAGAGTGCAAGTGGAATGAACACCACCCTGTTCGTGATCGGCCTCGTCTGCGTCACGGCAGCGGTCGTGGGCGGAGGCCTGAAGCTTGCCGGGGCCCAATTCCCTCCGCTGAAGTCGACCGGGCGCCAGCTCCTTTTGGCGATCATCGGTCTCACCGTGGTTGGAGCGAGCTTTCTCGAGGGCGGTCAGACGAACGGCGCCTCCCGGACATCACCCACGCCCCCGCCATCTCCCACCGAGCCGGCCACCGTGCTGGTGGCCCAGCCCAGCCCGCTCCCCCAGACACCGGCGTCTGTCCCCACTCCCTCTCCTGCCCCTTCGCTCGCCGCGGCGTCCCTGCAGGACAGCGCCTGCCCGGCGGTGGCTGCGCCGTTCTGGATGCAGTACCCCGACTTCTGGTACGGGCCGTTCGACCAGTACTCGATCCAGTGGCACCAAGCGGGCGGGTTTTCCGTCTTCCACCCCATTGCTGGGTGGCAGGCGTATCCCGACCCGGCTCACCAGGCCCCTCGCAGCACCTGGTTCCGGCTGCTCGGGTCGCCGTTCCAGGTCTGCATCGACCCGCGCCAAGGCACCGTCCTGGGCCAGTACGCCCCCTGATCCCGCTGGGCAATCCTCGTCTGTGGACCGATCGCAGGCCCGCAACAGCGTGTGAAGACCTTGTGACCAGGTCAAAATCCATCCGCACCGCCCTAGTCCAAGCCGTCCGCCCGCCTGCGAGACAGGAGACAGGATCAGGGGCCACTGGACGCCGTAAGCTCGACGAGCGGGCTCGGGAACGACGCCATGTGCGAGGCCTCAGTTGCCGCGGCTACATCCAACCGGCAGGAGCAAGGTCTCCGAAACTTGAAGTGTTCTGGGACGACCGCCGTAGCCACCGGCCGGCTCGAACTCGCGGGCTTTCCTATTCGGTCGCGAGCGTCGTCCGTTCGGCTCCTCAACAATCGGCCGGACCTCGTGATCGGCCGCCGCTTGGCCATCGCAAGGACGCACGGCGAGCCTGAGTGCGCTCACGATTCGAGCAGCCGCGAAAGGACTGATGCTCCTATAGACCGTCAAGTCGATCTACGCGGGCCCGGGGATGCTCCGTGGCAACGGGACCGGGAGAAGCCCGCACTTCCCGCGCGAGGTAGCGCTTGAGGCAGCGGATGATCTCCTTCTTGGACAGGCCCTCCTTTTGTTCGCCTCGTCACATACGCGATGGTCGGCTCGTGCTGTCCGTGGCCATGAAAAAGTATTCAGTGGTGGCCACAACGAGGTACCCACTGGTGGCCATGTAGAAGTCCCCGCCTCTCGCTGACCATCTCGTCGAAGTTCCCCCGGTCAGCCATGGTGTCGGTGTCAGCCAGACACCACACCGCCCGGAGGGAGATTCATTTAGAAGTCAGTGGAGGAAGACATGGACATGATTGCCGCCTACCGAGAGGAGGGCACGTACCGGGGAGCCGCCGTCATGTGCGGCACGACGCATCGCACCGTCGGCAACCTGTCGCACCTCCCGGCGGAGACCATCGAGCTGATCAAGGCGTCGCTCGCCGGCAAGGCGTACGTGGAGGCCGGCGTGGGTTCGACATCGCCCGCTCCCTCCCGCACGGCCATGTGGCGGCCGTGTGGGCCAAGGCCCGGTCCCTCGGCCTGCCCGAGTTGCTGGGTCCTGCCTGCCCCGAGCGTGACCTGGCGTTCGCCCTG
>JBOGWP010000001.1:0-28837 GCA_050693875.1 Actinomycetota bacterium | reverse complement strand
GCTGCAGACGGGTCCGGGGGCGGAAGCGCCGACCAGCCGGCCGGCGGGGTTCGGCCGCGATCGCCGCGTGCGCCGCGCCGCAGCCGTCCCGACTCACCGACCGCTCGATGACCCGGCGCCTGTCGGGCGGACCCCCGGAGCGCGGGGAGTCCGGCCCCCATGGAAACGCGCCTGGCGACGCGCCGTTCGAGGGCCGCGTCGTGCGAGGCGCCGCCGTCGCCACTGCCGGCACCGCGCTCTCCCGGCTCACCGGCGTCCTGCGGCTCGGCGCCATGGCGTATGCACTCGGCGTCGCCGAGAGCCGGCTCGCCGACACCTACAACCTCGCCAACACGACCCCCAACATCGTCTACGAGCTCGTGCTCGGCGGGGTGTTGTCCGCGGTGCTCCTGCGCGTCTACGTCGAGGTTCGCCAGCGCGAGGGAGAGGAGGCTGGCTGGCGGTTCATCGCCCGTGTGGTGAACCTGTCGACGCTGGTGCTGGCCGCCCTGACCGTCTTCGGCGTCGTGCTCGCGCCGCTGATCCTGAAGGCCTACACGCTCTCGGCGTCCGGGGCGGACCGGGCGGCGCAGCGGGAGCTGGGGACGCTGCTGCTGCGCCTGTTCATCCCGCAGGTGCTCTTCTACGGCTATTCGACGATCACGACCGCGGTGCTTCAAGCACACCGCCGGTTCGGGGTGCCGATGTTTGCCCCCGTGCTGAACAACCTCGTGGTGGTCGTCGCTCTTGTCGCCTTTGCCCTGACGGTCCCCGCCGCGCTTCGCTCTCCCGCCGACCTGCCACTGCGTGGCCGGCTGCTGCTGGGGATCGGCACGACCGCGGGCGTGGCTGCCCTCGGACTGGTTCCCTGGCTCGCGATGCGGCGGGTGGGCTACCGGCGGATCCGCGGAGCCGGTTTCTGGGATCCGAGTCTCCGGCGCCTCGCCGTGCTGTCCACCTACACGCTGGGCTACGTCGCCATCAACCAGGTGGGGCTCTGGGTGACGCTCGTGCTCGCCAACCAGGTGCAGGGTGGGGTCACCGCCTACCAGACCGCCTTCGTCTTCTTCCAGCTGCCCCACGGGCTGTTCACGGTTTCGATCTCGACCGCCCTCACCCCCGGACTCGCCGAGCGGGCGGTTGCGGGGGAAACTCAGGCGTTTGGGCGCCAATTGATGCAGGGCTTGCGGGCCGTCGCGCTCGTCACACTCCCGGCGGTGGCGGGATACCTCGCCATTGCTCCGGCCATCGTGCGCGTGGTGCTGGAGCACGGGATCGTCACCGGGCGCTCCACCGAGCTGGTCGCCCTCGTGCTGCGCGGGTTCGCGATCGGCCTCATCTTCTTCTCGAGCTTCCACCTGCTGCTGCGGTCGTTCCAGGCGCTGGGCGACACGCGCACGCCGATGTTCGTCAACCTGGCCGCGTTCGTCGTCAACATGGCGCTCAACGTCGCGCTGTTCGTGCTGCTCCCGGAGGCGCGGCAGAAGGTCGCCGGCCTCGCCGTCGGGCATGCCGCTTCCTACCTGTTCGCCGCAGCGGCGTTGCTCGTGATCATCCGCAGGCGCCTCGGCGGGCTCGACGTCGGGCCGCTAGCACGCACGGTCGCCAAGTGCGCCCTCGCCGCTGCCGCGACCGGAGCGGGGGCCTGGCTTGTGGCCGAGGCCCTCGCAGGAGCCGCCGGGACGGCAGGGCTCTGGGGTCAGGCGCTGCAAATCCTCGGGGCGGTCACGGCGGGGCTGCTAATCTACGTTGGGGCGGCGCGGGCGCTTCGCGTGGAGGAGCTGGGTTGGATCAAGGGCCTGCTGCGGCGAGCAGAATAGCCACCCCTCTCTCCGACGATTCCGGCCAGGTGCTGGGCTGGCTGATCAAGATCGTCGTCGTATTGGGAATCCTGGGGCTGATCGTATTCGAGGGGGGATCGGTCGTCCTCAACCGCCTGACCGCCCGCGACACCGCCTCGAAGGCGGCGCAGGAGGCAGGCTTCTCCTACCGAGACAGCACCGATCAGCAACGGGCCGAGGACGCCGCACGCCAGACCGCCGAGGCCGAGGGCACCACGCTCGTGAAGCTCGAGATCGACCTCCAGAACCGAAACACCACCGCCACGGTCCGCAAGAAGGCGAAGTCCCTCCTGATCCACAACATCGGCCCGCTGCGCAAGTACCTCACGGTGACCGTGTCCGAAACGGCGCCCTTCCCGAGCTGAGGCGCGTCCATGGGCGGGCCTGCCCTACCCATGGAGACAAGTAGGATCGGGTGGTGAGGTCCGACATCAAGCTGGACGGTCGGTACCGGCTCGAGGACGAGATCGCCCACGGCGGCATGGCCACGGTATGGCGCGCGGCCGACGAGGTGCTGGGGCGGGAGGTGGCGACGAAGATCCTTCATCGCCACCTCATCTCGGACGAGGTCTTTGCCGAGCGATTCCGCCGCGAGGCGCTGGCCGCTGCCGGGCTGTCGCATCCCAACATCGTCTCGGTCTTCGACACCGGGATCCACGACGGGCTGCCCTTCATCGTGATGGAGCTGCTGCTCGGAGGCACGCTCCGGGATTTGCTGACCAAGTCCGGCCCCCTCCCCCCCGAGCGGGTGGCGCGCATCGGCGCCGACGTGTGCGCCGCCCTTGCCGTCGCCCATGCCGCCTCGGTCGTGCATCGGGACATCAAGCCGGCCAACATCATGTTCTCGGAGTCGGGGCATCTGAAGGTGGTGGACTTCGGGATCGCCCAGGCTGCCTTCGGCACGGGGGAGCTCACCACCACGGGCGGCATGCTGGGGACGCTTCGCTACGTGGCGCCCGAGGTCGTCGAGGGCGTCGAGCCGGACGGCCGGGCCGACCTGTACTCGCTTGGGATCGTGCTGTACGAGAGCGTGACGGGAATGACGCCCTTCCCGGCCGAGACCGAGCTCGCGTCGGCGATGGCGCGCCTCGAGCGGCTGCCTCCGAAGCCCAGCGAGATCCGCCGCAACATCCCGCAGGAGCTGGAGGAGCTCATCATGCGGGCCCTGGGCCGCCTGCCCGACGAGCGGTTTGCCTCCGCGAGCGAGATGGGCGAGAAGCTGGCGGCGCTCCAGGCTCCACGGGCTCCCGGCCGGCCGATGCCGTCCTCCGCGGCGACCGTGCGCGCGCCGGCTCCGGCGACGCCTCCGCAACCCTCGTTCGTGAAGAGCGAGGGGCGCTGGCTCCTCCCGACCCTGCTGGTGATCCTGACCGCCGCCGGGCTGGTGCTGGCGGCGCTGCGTCTCACCGGGAGCCGCCTGCCGATTCCCATTCTCAATCCCAACCCTCCATCCGGGGCAGCGCAGGGAGTCGCGATCCGCGCGGCGGGAACCTACGACCCCGGGGGCGACGGCTCGGAGCGCGATGAGCTCGCGCGCCACGTCTTCGACGGCAACACCCAGACGACCTGGAGGACCCAGTCGTACACGCGCCCGGACTTCGGGGGGCTGAAGGATGGGGTGGGCTTGTGGATCGACCTCGGCGAGTCGCGCAAGCTCAGCCGTGTCGAGGTGGCCTCGGTCACAGGCGGGTACGAGGCAGCCCTCCGGTACTCGGACGACGGCCGGAGCTGGAGCCAGCCCGGCGCATCGCGCACCATGCAGAAGGACATGGTCCTCCTGCCCGCGGAGAGCCACCGCTACCTGATGATCTGGATCACCACGCTGGTCGGTACCCCGGGTCAGGGCCGTGCCGGGACCCCCTACTCGGTGGGGATCGCCGAGGTGCGCGCGATCGGGTGAGGCCGGGCGGGGATCGGCTCCCTGCCCTCGACCGGCATCGACGGGGCCGCATAATGCCCTCGGCGACATGCGCATCCCAGGTCTCGAGTCCCGGCCCGACGAGGAGCTCGTCGCCGGCTACGTCGATCGGGGAGACCGCAACGCGCTCGAGGTGCTCCTGCGCCGGCACGAGAGGCGGATCTTCGGGCTGGCGTTGCGGATGCTGGGCAACCGCGCCGACGCGCTCGACGCCACACAGGATGCTCTCGTCAACGTGTTCCGCCGGGCGAGCTCGTTCAAGGGGGAGGCCGCCTTCACGACCTGGCTGCACCGTCTGACCATCAACGCCTGCAACGACGCGGCCCGCAAGCGGAGCCGGGCCCCCGAGCCGCGGGAGGAGATCGAGCCCGAGCCCGGGGGCCCCGCGGGAAACGAGATGCCGACCGACGAGCGGCTCGGCGTCGAGGACGCCCTGCGTCGGCTCCCCCTCGAGCAGCGGGCGGTGGTGGTGATGCGCGACCTGTACGGCCTGTCGTATCAGGAGATCGCCGCGGCGACCGGCGCTCCGGAAGGTACCGTGAAGAGCCGGATCGCGCGGGGGCGGTTCGCGCTCGCCGGCCTCCTTCGCGCCGACGACCCCGCGCTGGGGCGCCCCGGGCGTCCGGGCACGGAACCGGAGGCCGCCCGGTCGCCGTCGAAGAGGAAGCAGCCATGACTCGACACGAAGATGACGAAGCAATCTCCGCGTATCTGGACGGGGTGCTCGACGCCTCCGAGCGAGGCCGGGTGGAGGAGCATCTCCGCTCCTGCCCCGACTGCACGGCCCGCCGGGAGACCCTGGAGCGCACGATGGCCGCGCTCGCGTCCCTGCCCGACGCCCCTCCGACTGCCGACGAGTCGCGGGCCATCCGGCTCGCGGTCCTCGAGCGGACGGGCGCGGCGCCCACCGCCGCACGCCGCCCCCTCATCCAACGGCTCTTTCCCGCATTGGCGGGGGTCGCGCTCCTGATCGCCGGCGTGGTGGGCTTTGTCCTTCTCCGCCCAACCCGCCCCTCCCACCAGGCCGCCGAGCGTCAGCAGGTCGTCGACAAGGCCGCGACGAGCGCGGGGGCCGGGGCCCAGGGCCCCCTCGAGCTCACCTCCGGTGAGCAGGTCCGCGACGTCGTGCTGGCGCAGCCGGAGGTGGCGGGGGCGGGGCGCAAGTTCACCGTGGCCGACGTCGGGCGGCGCCAGGAGCATGCGGTGGCCTCGGTGGCGAGCCGGTACTCGGCCAAAGGTGGGGACACGAACACGGGCGGCGCCCCGGCCGCCCCCGCCCTCCCCTCGACCACGGGCTCGACCGATGCGGCCCGGTCTGCTCAGTCGTCGCAGGTTCGCAGCCTCGAGGACTGCCTGGCCGCGACGCTCGAGACGCAGCCCTACCCGCTGATGCCCCTCCTCGCCCGCCCGGCGTTCTACCAGGCAGAGCCCGTCTACCTGCTGGTCTATGCCTGGACGACCTCAACCGACGGGGAGGCTCGCCTCGACCGCCTGCAGGCGTGGCTCGTCACCCAGACCGACTGCACCCCGCGTCACTACTCGCAGTTCGCCGCACCTTGAGCCCGTCCGGCCCTGCGGGCCGGCGCGAGCGAAGCCAGGCTCCGGTCCCTAGAATTCGCGAGGTCCACCGGGGGGGCCGGGAAGGCGGCTGCGATACGCGCGTCCGCGGGCGTAGGAGGAGGGGTGTTCAATGCCGGGGATCGCGCTGGTCGGCACGCAGTGGGGAGACGAGGGGAAGGGCAAGGTCACCCACCTGATGGCCGACCGTATGGACATGGTCGTCCGCTATCAGGGGGGGAACAACGCCGGCCACACGGTGATCGTCGGCCGGGAGACCTTCAAGCTGCATCTCCTGCCGGCCGGCGTGCTCTACCCGCACATCACCCCCGTGATCGGCCCCGGCGTGGTGGTCGACCCGGCGGTGCTGCTCGACGAGATCGACGCCCTCGAGGCGCGGGGCGTCTCGACCGGGAAGCTGCTCGTCTCGGGCAACGCCCACCTGATCATGCCGTACCACCGTGAGCTCGACCGCCTCACCGAGCGGCGGCTCGGCAAGATGAAGCTGGGAACCACCCGCCGCGGCATCGGCCCCGCCTACGCCGACAAGGCCTCCCGAATCGGCATCCGCCTCCAAGACCTCCTCGACCCGAAGATCTTCGTCGAGAAGCTCGAGGTGGCCCTTCGGGAGAAGAACCTGATGCTGACCGCGATCTACGGCCGGCTTCCCCTCCAGCAGGACTCGATCGTCGAGGAGTACCTCGGATACGCCGACCGGCTCCAGCCGCACATCGGCGACACCGTCGAGGCGGTTCACACTGCACTCGATGCCGACCAGAACGTGCTGTTCGAGGGGTCGCAGGGGACGCTGCTCGACCTCGACCACGGGACCTATCCCTTTGTTACCTCCTCGAATCCGATCGCCGGCGGCGTGTGTGCGGGAGCCGGCGTCGGGCCGCACGCCATCGACCGCATCATCGGCGTGACCAAGGCGTACGTGACGCGCGTCGGCGAGGGGCCCTTCCCCACCGAGGATCTCGGGGAGTCGGGGCAGCTGATGACCGAGCGCGGGGTCGAGTACGGGACCACGACCGGGCGACAGCGGCGCTGCGGCTGGTTCGACGCGGTCATCGGCCGCTACGCCGCCCGCCTCAGCTCTCTGACCGAGGTCTTCCTGACGAAGCTCGATGTGCTTTCAGCCTTCGACAGCATCAAGGTGTGCGTCGCCTACGAGCACGGCGGCCGGCGCTACGAGCGCTTCCCGCCGCATCAGTCGATCTTCCACAAGGCCGAGCCCCAGTACGAGGAGCTGCCCGGCTGGAGATCCGAGATCGGCGAGGCTCGCAGCTGGACGGACATGCCGGCGGCCGCCCGCGGCTACGTCGAGCGGCTCGAGGAGCTCATGGGCGTGCCCATCACGCAGATCTCGGTGGGGGCAGAGGCCACGGAGACGGTCACGCGGCTCTCCCCGATCTCAGGCAAGCGCGCCCGGGGATAGGCCCAGCGGGTCGCTTCGCTCCCCGCTACAGGCCCAGCGGGTCGCTTCGCTCCCCGGCACCGGTACAGGCCCAGCGGGTCGCTTCGCTCCCCGGCACAGGCCAGAGAGGCAGGGGGCGGCCTCCGGCCGCGGTCCTCAATGTCGGCCCGCCTCGCCCCGCTCGGCGGGCCGGCTTCGCCGGCGGTCCTCTATGCCGGCAGGGCCTCACTCCGTTCGGCGCCTGCCGGGCCCAACTGAGGTGCGCCCCGGTCGGTCTCGTCCCAAAACTTGACTCATTCGCACCAACTTCGGCACCTCGAGCTGGGCTAGCGGGTCGCTTCGCTCCCCGGTACAGGCCCAGCGGGTCCCCGGTACAGGCCCAGCGGGTCGCTTCGCTCCCCGCTACAGGCCAGAGTGGCAGGGGGCGGCCTCCGGCCGCGGTCCTCAAGGTCGCCCCGCCTCGCTCGGCGAGCCGGGCCTCCGGCCGCGGTCCTCAACCTCGCCTCGCCCCGCTCGGCGAGCCGAGGCTTCGCCGGCGGTCCTCTATGCCGGCAGGGCCCCAGTCCGTTCGGCGCCTGCCGGGCCTTGAGGTGCGCCCCGGTCGGTCTCGTCCCAAAACTTGACTCATTCGCACCAACTTCGGCGGCCCTCGAGCTGGGCTAGCCGAGCGACGCCAGAAGACCCTTGACGGCGAGGCAAAATGTCCGAGTGTGTTGCCCCCCGCCGGCACGTTCACCGCGCCCGGGCGCGGCTCCCCGCGGGCTCGGTCGGCGGGGCCGGACCGGACCTGCCGACGCTCGTGAGCGCCTCGAACAGCAGCCGCGGCCGGTCGGCGATCGAGTTGAGGAAGATCGTCGTCACGCTCAGCGCCATGGCTACCATCGCCCAGACCGGATAGATCAGGCCGGTGGCGGCGAGTGGGATCCCAATCCCATTGAAGAGGAACGCGAGGAAGACGTTCTGCTTCGTCTTTCGGTAGCTGCGAGCGCTGATCTCCCTCGCCTCCAGGACGGAGTCGAGCCGGTTGCCGACGATGATCACGTCGGCTGATTCCAGGGCGATGTCGGTCCCAGCCCCCATCGCCACGCCCACATCGGCCTGCATCAATGAAGGTGCGTCGTTGATGCCGTCTCCGATCATCGCCACCCGTTCCCGGCGTTGGAGCCGGCGGATCACCTCGGCCTTCTCGTTGGGCAGCAGTCCGGCGTGGACCTCGTCGATCCCCAGCTCGGCGGCCGTGCGTTCCGCGGCTCGCCGGTTGTCGCCGGTCACGAGCACGGGCAAGATGCCGGAGTCACGCAGCGCCGCAACCGTGGCTCGGGCATCCGGCCGCAGACGGTCCAGGAAGGCGATGACCCCCAGCAGCCGGCCGTCACGGGCGACGGCCACGACGCTTCTTCCCGCTGCCTCGAGCTCGTCGATGCGCGCCGCGAGCGAAGAGATCTCCACACCCCGCTGTGCCACGAAGACCGGGCGGCCGACGAGGACCGTTCTTCCCCGGATCCGCGCGACCACGCCCCGCCCGGTTACCGACTCGAAGTCGTCGACGGCGGGAATGTCGAGGCCGCGCTCGACCACCGCCTCCACGATCGCCCGGCCCAGCGGGTGTTCCGAGGAGGCCTCGGCGGCAGCGGCCAGGGCCAGCAGCTCGTCGCGATCCCCCACCGCCTCAACCTCGCCGACGGTAGGCCGCCCCTCCGTCAGCGTGCCGGTCTTGTCGAACACCACCCGGGTGGCCAGGCGGAAGGTCTGGAAGGCCTCGCCCGTCCGCATGATGATGCCCCGGTCGGCAGCCTCACCCGCTCCCCGGACGATCGAGAGCGGCGCGGCGATGCCCACGGCGCACGGGTAGCCCATCACCAAGACGCTGAGCGCGGCGAAAGCCGCCCGCTGAACGTCGGGATAACCCGTGAGCGCGGCCGTACCAAACAGCCAACCGGCGAGTGCGAGCGCAGAGATCGCAAGCACCGCGGGGGCGTAGACGCGCAGCACGCTGTCGACGAGGTGAAGGATTCCGGGCTTGAGGGCGCGGGCGTCCTCGATCAGGCGGGCCACCTGCTGCAGGAAGGTCTCCTCGCCGACGGCCGACACGCGGACCAGCAGCGTTCCCGCCGCATTGACCGAGCCGCCGATCACGGCGTCGCCTTCGGCCTTCTCGGCCGGGATCGGCTCACCGGTCACGAGCGACTGATCGACGGCGGAGTGACCGGCCACCACGTCGCCGTCCACCGGCACCCGCTCGCCGGGGCGGATCCGGACGACGTCCCCGATGGTGAGGTCCGCGACGGCGACGTCGTGCTCCTTCCCATCCCGCACGACCCGCGCCACGTCCGGCTGCAGCTCCAGCAGACGCTTGACCGCCTGCGAGCTGCGCGTCTTGACCAGCAGCGACAGCCACTCGGAGAAGACGTGATAGTTCGTGACCAGCACCGAGACCCCGAAGAAGCCAGCCGTCGGATAGCCCGGCCGTCTCCAGATGAGACCGAGGATGCCCCCGGCGAGCCCGGCCAGCGCGGCGGCCTCGAGCATCACGTGCTGGTTCAGGATCCCGCGCCGCAGAGACTGCACGGTCATCACCGCGATGTGCCGGGCCACCCCGAAGACCACGGCAAGCGCACATGCGAGAAGGATCCACGGAATGACCGCACGCGGGATCGCGACGCTTCCCGCCAGCGCGGCGACGGTGAGGACGGCCATCCCGATCACGGTGAGGGCGGCGATCCGCAGCCCCCGGTTTCGCATCAGCAGGAAAGTCAGGCCAAAGAAGGTGGCCCCGACGATGGTGGAGCAGATGATCGACCAGGGCCACTGCGACCCGACGAGCAACCCCATCGTGGCGAGCCCGAAGCCCATCACGACGATGAGCCGAACCGCCTCGCGGAAGAGCTCGGCCTCTTCCTCCTCGTAGGGGCGAAGCTTGCGAGGGTCCCGCGGCGGATAGCCGATGTCGCGAAGGGTCGCGGCGAGCTCGTCGGGGCGGACTCTCGTGGGGTCGTACTCGACCAGAGCCTGTTCGTGGGTGAGGCTCACCGCCACGGTGTAGATCCCCGGCCGCCGCCCGAGGGCCTTCTCCATCGTCCGTGTGCAGAGCGAGCAGTGCAGGCCCCCCACACGGGCTCGGAACCTGCCCCTGCCATCGGCGACCTCCTCGGCCCAGTAGGGAGGCGGCGCCGTCTGGGTCGTCACGCCGAGATCACCTCGAAGCCGGCCTCCTCGATGCAGCCGCGCACCTCCGTCTCGGAGACCCGCACCGGATCCAGCACCACCTCGACCCGCTCGCCGGCATGGTCGGCCGAGGCCCGCACCACGCCCTCGAGACGCCTCAGGGCACTCTCGAGACGCCGCTCGCACCCGTCGCAGTCCATCCCCATGACGCCGATCGCGACCGTCTCCATCTCTCGCTCCTCATCGCGGTGACCTCGTTCGATCTGCCACGATAACCCGGCTTCAGCCCGGAGTATGCTCGTCGAAGGACCGCGGGGGAGCATGAACGACGACCAACCCGACTGGCGCGAGGACGGGGTACGCATCGTGCGCCACGATCGGCTCGACTCGAACACGCCTCAGACCCCCGGCATGCATCGCCGGAGCGCGATCAGCCGAGCCTCCGCCGGGTCGGAGAAGATCTGGGCGGGCACGGTGGAGATCAAGCCCGGGGCCAAGACGGGCCCCCACCATCACGGCAAGCTGGAGAGCGTGATCTACGTCGTCCAGGGCTCGGCCCGGATGCGCTGGGGGGAACGGCTCGAGTTCGTCGCCGAGGCGGGGCCCGGCGACTTCATCTTCGTTCCGCCGTTTGTCCCGCATCAGGAGATCAACGCCGACGACGACGCGGCCCTCGACTGCGTGGTCGTGCGCAGCGACCAGGAACCCACCGTGGTGAACCTCGACATCACCCCGGCCGAGTCCCCGGAAGCCGCGGCCTGGGTGGATCCGCACCATCCTGCGGAGGGCTGAGGAACCTCCCCCGCTCAGTCCTCCTCGACCGGACGCAGGGCCATCGGCTCTCCAAGGAGGATCACCAGGTCGCCGGCTTCCAGCTTCTGGTCGGGCGACGGGTTGCGCACGAGCTCGCCACTGCTGCGGCGCACCACGAGGGGCACGGCATCGTCACCCACCTCCTTGAGCGGTCGGCCGACCAGCGGAGACCCTTCCTGTACGGCGAGCTCGTCGAGGCGGATGCTGCCCTCGCCCGAGCGGATGTCGAGATAGTCCAGCAGCCTGGGACGCATGGCGAGCACTGCCATATGGCGGCCGCTGGTGACGTAGGGGGAGATGACCCGGTCCGCCCCCGCCCGTTCCAGCTGGGGCTCGGACTGCGACTCGCTCGCGCGGGCGACGATGAAGATCGACGAGTTGAGCGAGCGGGCCGTGAGCGTGATGTAGACGGCCTGGGCGTCGTTGTCGACTGCGCACACCAACGCCCGAGCGTTTTCGATGCCCGCCTTCTTCAAGATCGCTGAGGCGCTGGGGTCTCCGATGATGTAGACCACACCATCCTCGATCATCAGCTCCTCGAGGTTCTCGTCGATGTCGATGACGACGAAGGATCGCCCTTCTTCCTCGAGCTCGCGACACACCGTCCGTCCCACACGGCCGTAGGCACAGACGATGAAATGGTCTTCGAGTTCCCGGATCCGCCGCTCCATCCGCCGCCTCCTGGCCGACGTAGAGAATCGCCCCTCCGCGATGGCGACCGCAAGCAGAGAAAGAAAGGCGAGGAAGGTGCTCACCCCGAGGACAGAGATCGAGATGGTGAGGAGCTTCTCCCCGGTGCCGAAGGGATGCGTCGGGATGAAGCCGACCGTGGTGAGCGCGAGCGCCGTCATGTAGAGGGCGTCGACGAACCCGAACCCGAACAGCAGGTAGCCCCCGACGCCGTAGATGTAGACGAGAACGATGGCGAGCAGGGGCGGCCCGAGCCGCCGCACCAGGTTGCCGTCGGGGGTCATGGATGCATGTGCTCACAACGAGGTTTCATGCTCCCTCCTGCATCGACCGGTGAGCAGATCCCCGAAGGTCGATTCTGACGCCTGCACCCGAGGGGAGACGGCACACGACAAGTCGAGCAGCGCAGCGTCCGCCAATGGTAAGCTTGGGGACCGGTGGCGTTCGCCACCCGTGAGGCCTCGCTCGCTTACTGCTCTCCGTAGTTCTCGGCGATGTGAATCCTCATCGTCGGAACAATTGGGCCAATGCCCACATGGAGGAGTAGTACGCATGCCTAATCCAGGCTTTGCCGCCCTGGGCGCCTCCGGGACGACGGAGTCGGTGCTTGCTCGTCGAAGCATCACGAGTCCCTTCCCGATTCAGACTCAGGTCATCCCCGATGCCCTTGCAGGGCTCGACATCCTCGCCAAGAGCCCAACCGGTTCTGGCAAGACGCTGGCATTCGGCGTGCCGATGCTCGAGCGGCTCGATCCAACGCCGCGACCCGGTGCGCTCGTGCTCGTCCCCACGCGAGAGCTCGCCTCGCAGGTGGTGGAGGAGCTGTCCGACCTCGCCGCTGCCTACAAGCTGCGAATCCGACCCGTCTACGGCGGCGTGCCGCTCCCCCGGCAGGCGTCGGAGGCGAGCCGCAGCCACGTCGTGGTGGCGACACCGGGGCGCTTGGAGGATCTCGCCAACCGCAGGCTCCTGCGCCTCGACAACGTTCGGATCCTCGTCCTCGATGAGGCCGACCGGATGCTCGACATGGGATTCCGCCCGCAGGTCGACACCATCGTGCGCCGGTTGCCGAAGGAACGCCAGACGATGTTCTTCTCGGCCACGCTCGACGGAGAGGTCGCCCTCCTGGCGGCGGCCTACACCCAGTCGCCCGTTCGGCACCAGGTCGCATCCGCCAAGCCCACCGTCGACCGCGTCGACCACACCTTCGTCCGAGTCGGCTCGTCGGTCGAGAAGGTCTCCGTGCTCGTCGACCTGCTGAGCCAGGAACGGGAGCTCGCCCTCGTCTTCGTCCGCACCAAGCTGGCCGCCGAGCGCCTGGCCCGCATGCTCCGATCGCGGGGGCTGCACGTCGTGGCAATGCACGGCGACATGACGCAGACCGCCCGGGAGAGGTCACTCCATCAGTTCGCCACCGGCGCCGCGACCACGCTGATTGCCACCGATGTCGCCGCCCGCGGCCTCGACCTCGACGGCATCACTCACGTCATCAACTTCGACCCCCCGTACGATCACACCTCCTACGTCCACCGCATCGGCCGGACGGCGCGAGCGGGAGGGGCCGGCAGCGGGATCACCCTGGTCACCCCCGAGCAAGAGCGGGAAATGGGGCGGGTGGCGGTCCAGCTCGAGCTGCGCGAGGAGTTCGAAAAAGATGGTCTGCGGGTACCGGCCCCCGCGCTGGCGTTCTCGAGCAGCCGGGGCCGTTCGGGGATGGGGCGCCGCCCCCGGCGGCGGTAGAGACAATGAGCTCGAGAACATCGCGGATCGTCAAGGTTCGCAGCACCGTTTCCTCGGCCCGTGGGGCTCCCCCGCCGGCCGCAAAGATCACCGAGCCCGCAGCCAATCCGCGGCTCGAGCGTCGCCTGACCCTCGCGGTTACGACCCTTCCGTTCGTCGGGTTTCTCGTCGCGATCTGGCATTTCTGGGGCCGCGGAATCAGCCTCCTCGATGCCGGGCTCCTGCTCGGCCTCTACTTCATCTCGGGCCTCGGGGTGACGATCGGTTTTCACCGTCTCCTGACGCATCAGAGCTTTGAAGCTCCCGAGTGGGTGCGCGTGGCCCTCGCCGTCGCCGGCTCCCTCGCCATCGAGGGTGCGGTCATCAGTTGGGTGGCCGACCATCGGCGGCACCACGCGTTCGCCGACAAGCCGGGAGATCCGCACTCGCCGCACCTCGACGAGGCCGAGGGAGTCAGGGGCGTGCTGCGAGGGCTGTGGCACGCGCACATCGGATGGTTCTTCGATCCCGAAAAGACGAGAAAGGAGCGCTTCGCCCCCGATCTCCTGAAGGAGCGCCCGCTGCGAATTGTCAGCGCGCTGTTCCCGCTCTGGGTGGTGGTCTCGCTGGCGATCGCTCCGGCCGTGGCATTCGCCCTCACTCGCTCAATGCACGCCGCGTTCACCGCGGTCATCTGGGGTAGCCTCGTGCGGGTGTTCTTCCTGCACCATGTCACGTGGAGCATCAACTCGATCTGCCACTTCTACGGGAAGCGCCCCTACAAGTCCGGAGACGAGAGCACCAACAACTTGTGGATGTCGCTGGTCTCGTTCGGAGAGGGCTGGCACAACAACCATCACGCGTTCCCCAACTCCGCATTTCACGGGCTCGGTCGCTGGGAGATCGACATCAGCGGCATCCTGATTCGCGCGATGAGCCGCCTTCGCATCATCCGCAACCCCAAGGTGCCCACACTCGACCAGCGGCTCGCGAAGCGCCTTCCCGCGGGGTAGACACCCCTGGGCTCTCCCCACGGGTGAGGCGACATGCCCGCTCGCTGGTTTCGGAGCCCGAAGGGGCGCGTGCTATCCTGACCACGACAAACGTTCAAGAACGTCAGTTCGGTTCGGCTCGTGCCTTTCCTTACCCGTTCGAGGACTTGGTGAGGGGAGGTGTTTTTCTATGGCGACCGGAACCGTGAAGTGGTTCAACGAAGCCAAGGGGTACGGCTTCATCACTCCCGACGACGGCACGAAGGATGTATTCGTGCATCACACGGGAATCGCCGGTACTGGTTTCAAGACCCTGCAGGAGGGGGCGCGGGTCGAGTTCGACTCTCGTCCCGGGATGAAGGGGCCGGAGGCCACCAACGTGGCTCCCGTGCAGCCGTAAGACGTATCACCGAGGCGGCGAGGACGTGCCTCGCCGCCTCGATCCACCCGCTGGGATCGGATTCGGTTTGCCACGCCTCGCCTGAGGTCGACCGATCGTTGCGGTCCGAGCCCCACCCGGAGGGCGCATGGAACAGGTCCTGCATCAACGGCTCTACCTGAAGGAGCCTCGCACCGACCGGCTGCGCAAGAGCGCCCGGGCAGAGCTGCGGCATCTCCTCGCCACGGGATGGCGCGAGACCGCGCGGTGGAACGCCGCCGAGTACATCACGGTGCGCATGGAGCGCACCGGCCCCGGCGAAGAGCCGTCGCTGCACATCCCCCCAGCCGCCTCGCGGCCGAGGTCGTCCAACTCCCGCAACTTTCAGCAGGGCAGGCGGCGCCGCTAAGAACCGGGGGCGGGACGTCGCTGACTGCGGCGGCGCGTCACCATGCTGCTCGCTGTTGCGACGATGGTTCCCCTGCCGGCGTGGCCGGTGACGTTCTCCGCCAAGCCGGTGGCCACCGCACTCGATTTTCCGGCCGCGTTCACCATCGCGCCCGACGGCCGCATCTTCTACGGCGAGCGCTTCACCGGCGAGATCCGTATCTTCGATGCCGCGATGTCCCAGGACACGCTGTTCTTCACCGTCCCCGACGTCCCCCCGCCCACTGCCACCACGAGCGGGTACCAGATCTTCCATACGGTCGGCGGCGAACAGGGGCTTCTCGGGCTGGCGCTCCATCCGGACTACCCCTCGTCACCTTTCGTCTATGCCTTCGCCACGCAAGAGGTCGGCGGGGTCCACGAGAACCACGTGCTCCGAATCCGCAATGCCGGAGGCACCGGTACAGACATGACCGTGCTGGTGACCGAGCCCGCCGAGAAGAACCACAACGGGGGCCCCATCCGGTTCGGCCCCGACCGCAAGCTCTACGCGATGATCGGGGATCGTGAGGATGCCGCATGCGCAGCGCCTCACGAACAATGCCGGAAAGGTGCTGCGCATGGAACCGGACGGGACCGTGCCCGGCGACAACCCGTTCCCGTCGAGCTACATCTTTGCCTACGGGATCCGAAACTCCTTCGGGTTCACCTTCGATCCCCGGACCGGGAGGCTGTGGGAGACGGACAACGGGCCGGAGTGCAACGACGAGCTCAACCTCGTGAAGCGCGGGCGCAATCTCGGCGGGGGGCCGTCGGCAACGTGTACCACCCCTCCCGCTCCCCCTGCGAGTACCAACCAGGACGGCCCGAACCCGCTCCTGCCGAAACGCTGGTACGCGACGCCCCTCGCCGTGACCGGCGCGGCGTTCTGCATGTCGTGCCGCCTGGGCAGCGCCAGCGAGAGAGCCCTGTTCGTCGGAACGTGGGTGACGCACGAGGTGCGACTTGCCAGACTTCCATCCGATCCACTTCCGGCGGAGCGTCTGTTCGTCGGAACGTGTGTGACGCACGAGGTGCGACGGGCGCTGCTCACGCGGCGGCGCAACAGCATCGCATCACAGAGCGTCGTCCATCGGCACGGCTCGGGGGTCCTCGCGTTCGCGCGGGGGCCGGACGGGAGGCTCTACTTCAGCGACAGCGCCGCGATCTATCGCCTCACCCTTTCGGGGAAGACTCGCCACCAAAGCGAGCAGTGCGACGCCCGGCACCGTTCCGGAAGGGTCGGAAACGGAAGTTTGGACGATTTGGCGCGCGGATGTCGGAAACGTTTTGCCTCGCCAAATAGCGAAATCGGCGCTAAAAACTTGTGTCGCCCCGCATGACCGTGGTAGCAACGTTGGGTGCTGTCACGGAAAGTACGAACTTCAAGGAGGAACCCATGAGGCTTCGACGATTGGCCCTGCTGGGGCTGGCGGGGGCGATGCTGCTCGCCTCGGCCGCGCCGGCGTACTCGAACGACCGAGACGACAAGGAGGACCGGGATCGTCCCCGCCGCCACGACAAGCAGCGCTGCCGTGGGATCCTGATCGAGCTCCTCGGCCTTCGGCTGTGCCTCGATCTCTCGCCGTTGAAGACGGCAGACGAGGGTGGCCTCCCGGGCCTGGGTGGCCTTCCCCTGAACCTTCCCGGCAACCTCCTTCCGGGGGCGCTCGGATCCGGTTCCCCGGGGCGCGGATCGCCCCCTCCCGCCGACGACGGCCTGCTCGGCCTCTCCGACCTGCTCGGCCTCCCGAGCCTGCTTCCCATCGCTCCTCCCGACAACCTTCTCTCGCCGGGCCATCCCGGTCCGGGCTCGCCCGGCAGTCCCGGCATGCCAGGGGTCCCCGGCCTCGATGGATTCCCATTGATCTCAGACCTGCCGCTGCTCGGTGAGGCCCCCGCACCGGGGACGCCCCCACCAGGCGGGCCTCCGGGCGGCGGGCTTCCCGTCCCCGGCGGGCTTCCCGTCCCCGGCACTCCGCCCTCGCTCGGTGGAGGCGGCGTGCAGGAGCTCGTCCTGCCGGTCGTGACCGCGGTGCTCGAGGGGGTGCAGGGCGTGCCCTCGGGCGCCGGCGCCGTCCCCCTCGGCGAGGTCCAGGCCGCGGATTCCGAAGTCGCGGGGTCGGATGCGAGCCCGTCGACCGTCGAGCCGCAGATCACGTTCGCCCAGGAGTAGCTCCAGAACATCGCCGGCCGTCGCGCCGCCCCATGCATCGGCCGGGCGGCGCGATCCGCGAACCGGCGCGAGGATCGACCATGCCCTCACTGGTGCGCATCGGAGCAATTGCCGCGGTCCTCGGAGGCGCCGCCTGGGCGATCAAGAGCGCCTCGATCATTCTGGGCGGAGGCCAGCCGCAGTACCTCCTCGAGATCGGCCCGGTGCTCTTCGGGGTAGGCCTGCTCGGCCTCCACGCCCGGCTCCCACGGGACGACTCGATCACCCGCGTGGGTGGCGTCCTGGCCTACCTCTCCGGGTCGCTGGCGGCGATCGCGCTCGTCATCTCGGCATCGGCCGGCGACCGGGTGACGCCGGCCACCTTCTCTACCACGATCCTCGGGGCCTTCGTCACCGGGCTCGCCGCGTTGGGCGTCTTGGGATTCGCGGCGCGGCGAAACCAGCTCCTCCCGGCTCAGTTGCGGTGGCTCCCGCTCGCGATGGGCATCGCCGGCATTCCCATGATGCTGCTCGGCAGCGTCCTCTCGGCGATCGGGGAGGTGCTCGTCGAGTTTCCGCTCCTGGTCCTCGGTGTTGCGTGGATCTTTCTCGGCTTGGCGGTGTGGGCCGAGACGCCCGGCCCCGAGCAGACCGCCGAGGTCGCCGAATCCGGCGAGCGGGTGGCCCTCTAGCAACGCAACCCCGATGCCCCCCAGCGTGACGGTCTCTACGACTACACCTGCGCCTACTCCCGGTCGCTGCACGGCTGGTTGCGGATGCTGCCTTCGACTGAGCGCCCCGCCGTCGCGTGGCGCACCCTGTCGCTCAAGGAGTTCCGGCGTCCGCCCTCCGAACCGTCGTTATTCGAGCGGGACGGGGAGGGCCTGGGTAGCCTCTCGATCCCTGCTCTGGCGCTGGCCCATGCGGCCCGGGAGGCCGACTTCGACGGCTATCACGAGGCGGTCTTCGATCCGGTCGGGGCGGCGCATCTCCCGAGACGACCTCCTCGCGCATGCTGCCCGGGCCGGCGTCGACCTCGCACCAAGCCGATTCCTCCCGGTGGCTCGAGGCCGTCGCGGCAGAACACCGCGGGGTGGAGCGGTGGCAGGCCGCTCGGAACGCCGACGCTGCTCTTCGACGACGCCCGCGCGCCGTGTGCGTGCGGATGCAATCCGCCCCGGACCACGCCCGTGAGCGATGGGATCTGATTGATTCCTTCTCCGTCGGTCCACCCGGAGATGCTCGAGATCAAGCGCAGCGAGTGAGCATGCTCAAGACGGGCTGAGCCCGCGCCGATGAGACGTCCCGTCCGAAAGCACACGTTTCGCCGACGACAAGGGCAAACCCGGAGAAATCCGGCGCGCAAAGCCACAGGCCCCTCGGGCAACCAGGGCAGCCAGCTATCGAACCGGCCGATGGCCTCTCGCCAGCGGAACGCCTCGAACATGGAGGTGGTCTCGTTGGCACGAATTCGCATTCGGACCGCGCTCATCGCGCTGGTCGGCCTGCTCGTCGTGTTCGGACTCGTCGTGGAGACGGCGGGTGCGGACACACCCTCGGACGCGGCCGCGTTCGTCGAGCTGATCAATGGGGACCGCACCGCGGCCGGTCTGCCTGCCCTTGCAATCGACGTCCCGGACGACCGACGTCGCCCGGGGCTGCCGGAACGATCCTCCACAACACTTCGCGGGCGACGTGAGGGGCAACTGGCAGGCGCTCGGCGAGAACGTCGGGGTGGGCGGTGACGTCGAGGCCCTGCACCGCGCCTTCATGGATTCTCCGGGGCACCGTACGAACTTCCTGGGCGACTACGAGCGAGTCGGGATCGGGAGGGAGCGACGATCTTCGTCACCGAGGAGTTCTGGGAGACCGCAGCTCCGGCCCGCGCAGTCAAGACGCCGGCGTCAGGATGCGGCGAGTGGCGAAGAGCTCGAGGCTGACCCGCAGGCGCTCGCGACGGCGGTGATCGCCGAGGCGGGCTCTGGCTCTGCTGCTTGATCGGCGTTGCCGAACGGGTCCCCCATGCAAGGATCGCCCTGTGCGGGTGGACGGGCGGTGGGCCTTCGTGGACGTTCGGGTCTTCGACGGCACGGCGCTGCTGGAAGATCAGACCGTTTTCGTGGAGGGGGCACTGATCGCCTGGGTCGGCGACGCGGGTGCCGCCCCGCCGCTCGACGACTGGGCGCAGGTGACTGGTAGCGGCCGCACGCTGCTCCCGGGATTCATCGACGCCCACGTCCATCTCGGGCTGCGCGATCCCAGGACGGTCCTGGCCGGAGGGGTGACCTCGGCGCGGGATCTGGGCTGGGCCCCGGAGGAGATCTTCGTCCTGGCGATGGAGCTGCGGACGAACGTGGTGGCGGGCCCGTTGGTTCTCGCCGCCGGTCCGATGCTCACCGCCAGACGCGGGTACCCGACCCGCGCCGGGTGGGGCCCGGCGGCGACCGGACTCGAGGTGGAGTCGGAGGAGGCCGCCCGGCATGCGGTCCGCTCCCTCGCCGATCGTGGCGCCTGCGTGATCAAGGTGGCTCAGGAGCCTCGTGGTGGTCCCACGCTCCCGGACTCGATCCTTCGGGCGATCGTGAACGAGGCCCATCTGGCGGGATTGGGCGTCGCGAGCCACGTCGGAAGCCTGGCCGAGCTCGCGCGTGCCGTGGCCGGCGGTGTCGACGAGCTTGCGCACGGCCTCTGGAGCGAGGAGGTGATCCCGGACCAGCTGCTGCATCGCATGGTCGACGCAGGGGTCGTGGTGACGCCCACCCTGCACATCGCTCCGACTCGAACACGCCTCGCCAACCTCGGGCGGTTCGTCGCGGCAGGGGGCCGGGTGATCTACGGCACCGACATGGGCAACTTCGGCATCCCGCCGAGCATCGACCCGGAGGAGCTCCGGCTGATGGAGGTCGCCGGCATCCCGCGGCTCGCGGTGCTCGCTGCGGCGACCTCGCTTGCCGCCGACCATCTCGGGCTCGGGGGCCGGGGACGAATCGTCGGCGGCGCGATCGCCGACCTCGTGCTCGTGCAGGGCGAGCTCCCCGACGCCCTCGCCCGCCCGGTGCTGGTGATGCGGGAGGGGCGGCGAGCGCGCTAACGCGGAATCGAGGGACGCCGAGGCTGTGGGGGATCGTCCGGCCACCATCTTCGCCGGCCTCGTTGCCCTGGCTGAGGTTTTCGCTCCAGGGGTCGTGGACGACGGGGAAGCCGCGGCCACAACCGAGCTGCGGGAGACCGCTTCCTCCGGCCCGTCGGGGGCCCTCGACCTACAATCGGACGTGGCCGGGCGCCGGACGAACGTCGCACTGCTCGTCCTGCTCGCCGCCGCCCTGGCCACCGGGACGATCGCCTTCGGAGTGGGTAGCGCCGCAGGGCGTGCCGTCCTGATCGCCCACGGCGTCGTCGGTCTGGCGATGCTTCTGCTCGGGCCCTGGAAGTCCGCCATCGTTCGCCGGGGCATCAAGCGGCGGCGGCCCGGACGAACAGCATCCACGACCTTTCTCGCCCTGGTCGCAGTCGCTCTCGTCTCGGGGTTCGTCCACGCTGCAGGCTCGCGAGGCCCCGTCGCCGGCCTCGGGCTCATGCAGATCCACGTCGGCTCGGCGCTCGCATCTCTTCCCTTCGGCGTGTGGCACCTGATCGCCCGGCGTACACCGCTGCGGCGTACCGACCTCTCACGACGAAACCTTCTGCGGGCGGGAGGCGTGCTGGGAGCCGCAGCCGCTGCGTACGCCGGTCTCGAGGGGGGGTTCGGGCTGCTGCGCTGGCCGGGCGCGAGACGCCGGTTCACCGGGTCACATGAACAGCGGCCGGCGGGCGACGTACCCGTGACATCCTGGCTGAACGACCGGGTGCCGCAGATCGACGAGAGGGACTGGAAGCTCGACGTCGTGGCCGGGCGGAGTACCCGTCGGTGGACGCGGACCGAGCTCGCCGGCCTGGCGGCCGGCGTCCAAGCGACCCTCGACTGCACGGGCGGCTGGTATGCGGAGCAGACCTGGGAGGCGGTGCCGCTGGTACGCCTCGTCCGGGAGGCCAGCGAGATGCGCAGCGTCCTCGTGACCTCCGCAACCGGCTACCGGCGCAGGTTTCCCCTCCGCGATCTGCCGCACCTGTACCTCGCCGTCGGGGCCGGCGGGGAACCGCTCGACCCCGGCCACGGCGCCCCCGCCCGCATCGTCGCACCCCAGCGGCGCGGCTTCTGGTGGGTGAAGTGGGTCACGTCGATCGAGACCAGCCCGCTGCCCGCGTGGTGGCAATCCCCCTTCCCGCTCACGTAACGGCCCTCCCCGCGCCCCCGCATACCAACCACCGCAGACGTGGGCGAACAGGTAGCACAGGCACCGTGAACACCGCGGATTCACTATTGCAAGTTACTTGTAATAGCATCCTGTTCGTGAGCACCGACGTCGCGGCACGGCTCCGGCGCCAGGGATACCGGATCACCCCTCAGCGGATGCTCGTCCTCGAGGCCCTCTCCGCGGGCGGCCCCCACGTCCCGGCCGAGCGCATCCACGAGCAGGTCGTCCGCCGGTTCCCCCACGTCAACCTGTCGACGATCTACCGCACGCTCGATCTCCTCGAGGCGGAGGGGATCGTCCGCAGCGCACGACTGGGGGAGGGGCGGCGCGTGTTCGAGCTGTCGTCGGCGGAGGACCCCCATCATCACCTGGTCTGCCGCGACTGCGGGACGATCGAGCACATCGCCGGCGGCCACCTCGCCGATGTCGAGTCGCACCTCCTCGACGAGCACGGGTTCGAGGTCGACGAGACCGTTCTCACCTCCTTCGGGCGATGCCGCAGATGCCGGCGCAGCAGGCGCGCGCGGTGAGTGCCCACGGACGCCTGCGCCTGGTCGTATTTGTTCTCGCCGCGATCACTGCGGCGTGCGCGCGACCGGCCCCGGACGACCATCGGCTCCACGTCGTGGCAACCATCTCGCCCATCACCGATCTCGTCCAAGCCGTGGCCGGAAACCGTGCCTCGGTCGAGGGGCTGATTCCTGAGGGCGTCGACTCGCATACCTTCCAGCCGTCTCCCGGCGATGCGCGGCGGCTTGCCGAGGCCGACCTCGTCTTCCTGAACGGCCTGCACCTCGAGGAACCGACGCGGCGGCTCGGGGAGGCGAATCGCAAAGACGGGGCGCGTATCGTCGAGCTGGCCGCCCGGGCGATTCGCCGCTCGGAGTGGATCTTCGACTTCTCCTTCCCGCGCTCGGGTGGCGACCCGAACCCGCACCTGTGGACCAACCCGCCCTACGCGAAGCGCTATACCGAGGTGATCCGAGCCGAGCTCAGCCGCGCCGACCCCCAGGGGTCGCGGGACTACGCGGACAACCAGGCGGTGCTCGCCGGCAAGATCGACCGGCTCGGCGAAGCTTTCCGGCGTGCCGCCGAGACCATTCCTCAGGAGCGCCGCAAGCTGCTCACCTACCACGACTCGTTCCCGTACCTCGCACGTGACTTCGGCTGGACGGTCGTCGGCGCGATCCAGCCCGCGGACTTCGCCGAGCCGAGCCCTCGTGAGGTCGCCGGGCTGATCCGCCAGATCCGCGCCGAGCAGGTTCCGGCGATCTTCGGCTCGGAGGTGTTCCCGAGCCCCGTGCTCGAAGCCATCGCGCGGGAGTCGGGCGCCCGGTACGTGGCCGACCTCCGGGACGACGACCTCCCCGGCGAGCCGGGCGAACCCGACCACAGCTATCTCGGGTTGATGCGCTTCGACCTCCTCACGATCGTCGAAGCGCTCGGCGGCGATGCGTCGGCCCTGCTCGCGCTGGACGTGCGAAGCGCCCCACCCGTCTCCGGTGGGTCCTGAGGCTGATCCGATGAGCGAACGCGTGCTGATCCGGCTCGAGTCGGCGTCGGTGGCCTACGACGGGCTGCCGGCCGTGATCGATGCCGATCTGGCGATCAACGCCGGGGACTACATGGGGGTCGTAGGCCCGAGCGGATCCGGCAAGACCACGCTGCTCAAGCTCCTCGCCGCCGCAGTCGCCCCCACAGACGGCCGGGCGGTCCGAGTGCCGGGCCTGGTCGCCGGGTACGTGCCGCAGGTCGAGAGCGTCAACTGGCAGTTTCCCGTGACGGTGTCCGAGGTCGTGCTGATGGCCGGTGACCGGCGGCGGCTGCTCCCGTGGCCATCGCATGCGGAGCGACGGAGGGCCGGCGTCATCCTGCAGCGACTCGGTATCGACGATCTCGAGCGACGCCACATCCGCTCGTTGTCGGGCGGCCAGCAGCAGCGAGTGTTCATCGCGCGTGCCCTCATGGGGTCACCGGACGTGCTGCTGATGGACGAGCCGACCTCGGGGGTCGACGTCGCCACGCGCCACGACGTCCTCCACCTGCTGCACGAGCTCAACCACGACGACGGGATCGCGGTCGTGATCACGACCCACGACCTCAACGGCATCGCCGCCCACATGCACACCCTGGTCTGCCTCAATCGCCGGATCATCGCCGCCGGGTCCCCGGCGCACATCCTCACGCCGGCCGTGCTCGAGCAGACCTATGGCGCCCCGATGGCCGTGCTCTCCCACGGTGGGATGCCCGTCGTCGTCGATCACCTGACCGCGGCCGAGGGGGCATCGCCGCTGGGGCGGGAGCATCACGAGCATCGACGGGCCGCCGCCACGGACGGCGGGCCCGGCCCTGCCGAGGGCGGCCGGGGGGCGGGGCCGGCATGAGCGCACTCCTCGAACCATTCCGCTTCGAGTTTTTCCGCAATGGGATGGCCGTCGCGACCATCGCCGGCGCGCTCTGCGGGCTGGTGGGCGTGTACGTCGTGCTGCGGGGGATGAGCTACATCGGGCATGGCCTCTCGCACGCCATCTTCGGGGGCGCGGTGGCGAGCTACCTCGCCGGCGTCAACTTCTACGTGGGAGCGGGCGCGTGGGGGCTGGTCTCGGCGCTGCTCATCAACGGGGTGTCGCGGCGGCGCACGATCGGGGCCGATGCCGCCATCGGGGTGGTGACGACGGCCAGCTTCGCGGCCGGCGTGGCGATGATCTCGCGGCGCCGAACCTTCACCCGCAACTTCGAGGCGGCCCTGTTCGGAGACGTGCTCGGCGTGACCACGGCCGATCTTCTCGCGGTGACGACCGTGGCCCTGCTCGCCGCAGCGGTGGTCTTCCTCCGCTACCGCGCGCTGCTGTTCTCCACCTTCGACCCTGACGTCGCCGACATCACCGGCGTCTCCACGCGCCGCATCGACGCGCTGCTCTCGCTGGTGCTCGCCAGCGTGATCGTGGCAACGATGCCCGTCCTCGGCGTCACGCTCATCGCTGCGGCGCTGGTGATCCCGCCGGTGATCGCTCGCCTGCTGACCGATCGGTTCGGACGGATGATGGCGATCTCGACCGCGCTCGGCGCGGTGTCCGGGCTTGCCGGGCTGTACCTTTCGTTCTACCTCGACATCAACTCGGGCTCGGCGGTGGTGTTGGTTGCCGCGACGATGTTTCTCGTGGCCTACGCCGCCACCGCGCGCCGCCGCCCCGCTCGTCTCGTCGCCCGCCCCGAGTAGGCCGTCAGTCGGCCGCGCCCAGTACCGCCTCGAAGACCTCGAAGACTTCGTCGAGCTCCTCGTCGGTGACGACCAGCGGGACGAGGTGGCGAAGCACGTTACCCTCCCGTCCGGCCGAGACCGCGAGAACGCCCCGCGACGCCGCCTCGGCGAGCACGCCGCCGAGATGGCCGCCGTTCTCGAACTCGACCCCCACCATCGCCCCCAGCCCCCGCACCTCCCGAATGCCGGCGGCTCGCCTGGCGAGCTCGTTCCATCCCTCGGTAAGCCGCTTGCCTACGATGACGGCCCGCTCGACCAGGCCCTCCTCCTCGATGACGTCGAGCACGGCCAGGGCCGCCGCGCACGCCACCGGGTTGCCGACATAGGTGCCGCCGAGGGTGTGCGGAGGGAGATTCATCAGCTCGGCGTCGCCGACCACCGCGGACAGCGGCAGGCCCGCCGCGATCGACTTCGCCAGGCAGAGGAGGTCCGCCCGAACGCCCGCGTGCTCGGATGCGAGGAACGCCCCCGTCCGCCCGTACCCCGCCTGGATCTCGTCTACGATCAGGAGCGCGCCCATGTCGCGGCACAGCTCCGCCACTCGGGGAAGGAAGGCCGGCGGCGGGACCACGAAGCCCCCCTCCCCCAGAACGGGCTCGACCACCACCGCACCGATCGATGCGCCTGCGAAGGTCGCCCTTGCCGCCGCCTCGAAGTCGTCGAGCGTGGCCCCCTCGAAGCGGGGATAGGGAACGCGGTGGACGTCGGGCGAGAACGGCCCGAAGCCCCGCCGGTAGGGCACCTCGCGGTGGGTGAGCGAGAGCGTCAGGTTGGTGCGCCCGTGGAACGCCCCCGCGAAGGCAAGTATCCCAGGACGCCCGGTCCGGAAGCGCGCGATCTTGACCGCGTTCTCGACCGCCTCGGCCCCCGAGTTGAAGAGCGCCACCCGGCGGCCCCCGCCGCATCGCTCGGAGAGGCGCTCGGCGAGCGCGACGTAGCTCTCGTACGAGAGCACCGAGAAGTCGGTGTGGAGGAAGGCCGCCGCCTGGCCCTGAATCGCCTCGACGACCCGCGGGTGCGCATGGCCGACGACCAGGCAGCCGAGGCCGCCGGTCAGATCGATGTACCGGTTCCCGTCGACGTCCTCGACCACCGCCCCCTCGCCGCGGGCGATGAAGATCTCGGCCGGGCCGACGGGCCGCGCGATCGCGCCGGTGGCGCGGGCGGCCAGGTCGCGCGAGGCGGGGCCGGGGACCTCGGTGCGCATTCGGATCGAGCCCATCTCCTCTCCCTCCCGGTCGGCGAACATGCCTCGATTTCTAGTTTCGGACGGCGGGGGGGCAACCTGCACTCAATTCCGAGATTCGTGCGATCCTTCCCCTATGGGGCTCGACGACTCGACCAGGGAGATCTTCAGCCGCACCCAGCGCCTGCCGAGAACGATCGCCGCTCGCTCCACCCGAAGGGTCGCCGTCGGGATCCTCGGCGGGCTCCTCATCATCACCGCCGTCGTCATCATCCCGATCCCCGGACCCTGGTCGCTGGCGCTGGGGCTGCTCGGGCTCACCGTGCTCTCGTGGGAGTTTCACTGGGCCAAGCGTCTCCGCCTCCGGCTGCAGGCAAAGATCAAGGAGCTGCGCAGGCGTCGGAAGGGATAGCACCCCGCCGGCCCTCGGCCTTGACCGCGGGGCGGGTCTGAGACAATCGTTCCAGTGACCCCCCGGATCCCAGAACGTGAGCCGCGCTACCTGCGGCTGCTCATGATCCTCCTCGGCTCCACGACCTTCTTCGAAGGGTACGACGCCGCGATCGCGGGGGTTGTCCTGCCCGACCTAGCCCGAAGCCTTTCGGTCTCCGAGCGCGAGGTGGGGACCGCCATCGCCGTCGTCGGCCTGGGAGCCTTCGGGGCGCTCTTCGTCACCGCGATCGGCGACCGCATCGGCCGGCGCCCGCTCCTGATCGGCACCACCCTCCTGTACGCGCTGTTCACCGGCCTCACCGCGACCGCCCACGGCGTCGTGTCGTTTGCCGCCTACCAGTTCTTCGCGCGGATCTTCCTCATCGCCGAGTACGCCACTGCGGTCACGATCGCCGCCGAGGAGCTCCCGGCCGACCGCCGCGGCCGGGCGATCGGGCTGTTGACGGCACTCGGCGCGGTCGGTCTCGTCTCGGTGGCGGCACTCTACCTCCCCCTGTCGAAGACCTCGCTGGGATGGCGCGGGCTCTATCTCGTCGGCGTGATCCCGTTGCTCATCGTGGCGCCCCTCCGCATGCGGCTGCGCGAGACGCAGCGCTTCCTCGAGTGGAGGGCGCGCGGAGAGCGGATCGCGCGCGTCCCGTTCCGTGCGGTGCTGCGAACCCAGTACCGGGGGCAGTTGCTGCGGCTGGGTGGGGTCTTCTTCTTCTCCCACTTCGCTCTGCTGTCGGGCATGACGTGGTGGACCTGGTACGCCACCCGCGAGCGCGGCTTCACGATCAGCCTCCGCAACCGGTTCCTGATCGCCACCTCGCTCCTGGGCATTCTCGGCTACTTCGCGGCCGGGCGGCTGCAGGACCGCATCGGGCGCCGCCCGACCGGCACGATCTTCTTCCTCGCCGGCACCGTGTCGGGGGTGATCCTGTTCCAGGTCCACGACCGGAAAATGATGTTCGCCTCGATGGTGGGGGCGGTGTTCTTCGGGCTGGGGGCGAACCCGATCATCGGGGCCCTCGCCTCCGAGCTCTTCCCCACGGAGATCCGCGCCACCAGCGTTGCTGTGGTCCGCTCGCTCTTCGGCACCAGCGGCGCGATCCTGGGCCCGTTCGTCGTCGGGCGGCTGGCCGACCGCGTGCACGGTCCGATCGGCAACGTCGGCGACAGCGTGACACTCGCCGCGCTGTTCTTTCTCCCCGCGGTCGCCTTCCTGCGGATGCTCCCGGAGACGGCGGGCCGCGAGCTCGAGTCGATCGCGCCGCCGGTCTACGAGGGCTCCGACGCGCTGCCGGTCGTGGTCGGGGCGGACGACGCCGCTCCCCTCCACTGACGGATGAGCACCGCCCCGCTGCAGACCCAGCCCCCCGCTGCACGGCTCCTGCTGACCGCCCTGTCGGTTCCGGCCTCGGTCGTGGCGGGGCCGCTGCTCGGCGCCGGCTTCACCGTCGCCGGCATCGCCCATCGCCTGCGCTGTCGACGGCTCGCCCGCGCGCTGGTAGGCGTGCTCAACGTCCCCTTCGACCTCCTGATGAACTCCCTCGGCTGGCTCGCCGTGGTCGCCGGGTACCCCGCGTACGCGGGGACCGAGGAGCATCCTTCGGTGGGGATGCTCGACGGCTCGCTCGTCTTCAAGGGAGGCCCGGCCGGACACCTCGTGGGCACGTTTGCCTCCGCCTTCACCCCGACCTCTGTTATCTACGTCTCGGGCCGCGCATGGTCGTCGCTGCCCCCCGAGGGACGCGACCGCCTGCTTAACCACGAGCTGTGGCACGCTCGCCGCCAGTTCGGGCGTTACACGGGTTGGGTCCTCTGGCCGTCGTACCTGGTGGCGAACCTCGTTTTCGGCGTCCACGAGCGCAACCCGTTCGAGTCCGGCCGCAACGGGCCCTACACGAACGTCGACCGCCGCTGGGACGCCGGCTATCGCGAGTCACCCGACTACGTGCCGGCCTCCGACCCGTTCTGGTTCTGACGAAACCCTGCCTTCGTCGCCCAATCCGCGTGGCGATGCAGCGCGAGCCAAGCTCGAGGAGCCGAAGTTGGTGCGAATGAGTCAAGTTTGGGGACGAGACCGATCGGGGCCGCACCTCAAGCTGGGCCCGGCAGGCGCCGAACGGAGTGAGGCCCTGCCGGCATTGAACGACGCCGCCGGAGGCTCGGCTCGCCGAGCGGGGCGAGGCGGGCCGACATTGAGGACCGCGGCCGGAGGCCGCCCCTTGCCTTTCCAGCCTGTACCCTGGGGAGCGAAGCGACCCGCTCGCCCCAGCTCGAGGTGCCGAAGTTGGCGCGAATGAGTCAAGTTTTGGGACGAGACCTACCGGGCTACACCCCAAGCTGGGCCCGGAGGCGCCGAACGGAGTGAGGCCCTGCCGGCATAGAGGACTGCCGGCGAAGCCGGCCCCTTGCCTTTCTGGCCTGTACCGGGGAGCGAAGCGACCCGCTAGGCTAGGACTGACGTAACGGGTTCAGTTCAGGAAGGCCCCCGCGATGAAGATCGCCCCGATCGCGGCCTCGATCGCGGCGAGGACAGGGGGGACGCGCCGTCGCCAGGTCTCCGGAAGGCGCTGCCCAGCGGAACCCACCACGACCGCGCCCA